>JALOQF010000077.1 GCA_025459425.1 Myxococcaceae bacterium
ACGACATGCGCTCGACGAAGCGCTGCACCACGGCATCACCCCGATGGACCCGGTCGTCTCCGATGACATGCGCTCGACGAAGCGCGGCACCACGGCATCCCCCCGATGGACCCGGTCGTCTCCGACGACATGCGCTCGACGAAGCGCTGCACCACGACATCACCCCGATGGACCCGGTCGGCTCCGACGACATGCGCTCGACGAAGCGCTGCACCACGGCATCCCCCGATGGAACGGGTCGTCTCCGACGACATGCGCTCGACGCAGCGCTGCACCACGACATCACCCCGATGGACCCGGTCGGCTCCGACGACATGCGCTCGACGAAGCGCGGCACGACGGCATCACCCCGATGGACCCGGTCGAGCTGCCCCGCGGCGTCGGCTGCCGGCGCTGGTGACGCAGTCGTCCCTCGCGCCGTCCTCCGATGTCGCCTTCTCGGCGATTCCGACGCCTTCCAGCCGCTGGGGCCCACCAACCGGCGAGTGCGCTGACCGCCCTCATCCGGGCCCGATGCAGTGGCGCGAGCGACCACGCCTGAGCAACATGGTGCGGTGTTCCGCCTTCTCGAGGCCTCGCCGCTTCGCCTGCTGCCCAGCGACCAACCGCGCCTGCCTGACGCGCGGCTGGTGCGCACGGAGCACGGGCTCCTCGTCGAGACGAGCGGTCTGCCCATCAGCGTCCGCCGGGGCCTCGGTCAGGAAGTCCTCGTTCCACGGGCGACCCGCTTCCAGCTGCAGGACGAAGACGTGCTGTGGGGCCCCTTGGGCGGGCTGGCCCTGGTGCTCGCGCCCGAGCATCGCGACGAGGTGCTCGAGCGACGGGCCGTCGAAGACTGGGGCCACACCGCGCACTTCGCCGTCCTGGCCGATCACCTGCTCGACCACGGAGACACCCTGGGTGAGCGCATCGCCGCGAACCTCGGGAGACGTTCGAGCCACCCCATCGGCCCCCACACGTGGATCGGCACCGAGTGGCGGCATGGGCTCCTGCGACGGGTGGCGCTGAGCCGGCCCGAGTGGTCGCCTGCCGTTCCGTGGCGTCAGGCGCTGCTCGAGGTGCTGGCGTCACGCGCGGCCCGCTTCCTCGAAGAGGTCTCGCTCGACCTGCCGCGCCTCGAGCCAGACTCGGAGCTGTCGGGGCTGGCGCGCGAGCTGCTCGAGCTCCCGTGGCCGCGCTGGCTCGTGCGTCTGCACTTCGGGCTGTGCGCCAACCCGCCCACCCTGTCGACGGCCTCGCTCGAGGCGGGCCAGCCTCGCCTGCGGCACGCGCCCCTCTTCGAGTCGGCCGAGCGGGGCCGGCTGGTGCTCGAGTCAGCCACCGACGGCCTCGAGCTCGAAGGGCTCGCGTCAGGTGCGCTCGACCTCCACGAAGGCACCCGCATTCGTGTCTTTCCGCGAAAGGTGCTGTTCGAACGCCCGACGTGGCCGCGCTACGACTCGTGGCCCTCGTGGGACTTCGCCTTTCACGACGGCCGTTGGTTCCTCACGTGGCGCCATGGAGCACCGCGGAGCGACGACGTGCGCATCAACGGCATGGAGTTCTTCAACGCCGCCCTGCTGCCGGGCGATCGCGTCGAGGTGCTCTCGCAGCTCGTCTTGCGCTTCGAGCCCGGCTGACCGAGTCCGCTGCCGGACGACGTCAGTCGTCGAGGATGAACTTGCGCGGGTTCTGGGCGATGCCGTTGACGCGCACCTCGTAGTGGAGGTGCGGGCCCGTCGACCGGCCGGTGTTGCCCATCGCCGCGATGAGATCGCCACGCTTCACACGCTCACCGGCCTTCACCTTCAGGCTCGCGAGGTGCCCGTAGCGGGTCTTGATGCCGTACCCGTGGTCGATGACGATCACGTTGCCGTAGCCACCCTCGAGCCCCGAGAAGACGACGGTACCGTCGGAGGGCGCGATGATCTCCTTCCCATGCGGGCCGGCGATGTCGATGCCGGCGTGCATCACGCGCTCGCTCGTGTAGGGGTCGACGCGGGAACCGAAGTCGCTCGTCACCCAGCCGCGGGTCGGCCACACGGAAGGAACCGAGGCGAGCAGTGACTTCTGCCCGGCGAAGTAGGCCTGCAGCTCCTGCAGGCTCTGCTCCTGGCGGGTGGCCTCGGCCGAGAGCTTGTCGAGCTTCGCCGCGAGCGCCGCCGGTGACTCCTGGCCCGTCGAGCGGACGAACTGGTTGTCGCTGCTTCCCAGCGTCGGGGCGGCTTCGGTCGGACCCATCGCGAGGTTGCGCTGCGGGTCGCTCAAGAGGGTGATGGCGCGCAGCTTCTGGTCGAAGCGCTCGACGCGGTCGAGCGTGCCCTGCACGTGGGCGAGCTGCTCGCGAATGACGGCGATCTCGCTCTTCAGCTTGAGGTTCTCGTCGCGCAACGCGGGGTTCTCGCGGGCTTCCGAGACGACGCTGCCGTAGTGAACGACGAGGCCGGCGGTGGTGAGGAGCACGACGCCGAGGCCGACGAGCGCCTGGATCAGCCACACCCGGCGGAGCCGAAAGCGCCGGACCTCCGACTGGCGGTCGGGAACGACGATGAGGGTAAAGCTCTCGTTGGCCAACTCGCGAACCTCACGACAGGAGGTGAAACGGCGGGGCACCTTCCCCGAAGCGGAGTTCCAGTGCAACAGGAAATCAACTCTTGCCGATCACCGGAGCTTCTGCGGCCTCCCGAAGGCCGTCCACTTCGTGGCGCCCTGGCGCTGAACGAACGCTCAGGCCGGGACGATGCGCACGCAGATGACGGTGATGTTGTCGTCACCGCCCCGCTCGTTCGCCAGGTCGACGAGCTTCTTCGGCGTGTCCTTGAGCTCGGTGCTGCCGACGATGTCACGAATCTCTTTGTCTTCGACGAGGTTCGCCAGGCCGTCGGAGCACAGCACGAAGGTGTCGTTCGCCTCGAGCATGATGCCCATGACGTCGACCTGCACCTCTTCTTCGAAGCCGACCGACCGCGTGATGATGTTCTTGTACCGGGAGTGCCGGGCCTCGTCGGGCGTGATCATGCCCGCCTTGATCTGCTCGTTCACCAACGAGTGATCTTCGCTGATCTGCTGAATGAGCTCGCCCCGCACCAGGTAGGCGCGGCTGTCGCCCACGTGAGCGAAGAGGGCGTGCTCGTGTTGAATGCAGAGACTGATGACGGTGGTGCCCATGCCGGCGAGGCGGGGGTCTTCCTGCGCGGCGCGGTAGATCTCGAAACAGGCCTTCTCGACGGCCGCCCTGAGAAAGTCGGGCAGCGGAGAGTCCTGCAGGGCCGTCTCGGCCTTGAACGGGCTGGTGGGTGACGAACGAACCCCTCGCAGTTCCTTGTCGATGGTCTCGACGGCGATGCGACTGGCCGTGCCGCCGCCAGCATGGCCACCCATGCCATCGGCGACGACGAACAGCTGGAGCTCGTCATCGATGAGGTAGCTGTCTTCGTTGTGGGAGCGCTTCCGGCCAACATCGGTGAGGCCAGCCGACAACGCCTTGAGTCGCACGCCAGCGGTCTTCGACACGGCGCGCAGGTTACGCAGGCCGATGCGGCGCGGCAAGGAAGCAAATTCACGCAGTGCGCCGTTCTCGTACCGCCCCCACATCGGGCTTGCGTCTGGGCCCGCGCGATGGCTGCGCCTTCTCGGCCGGCGCCACCGGATCCTGCGCAGACGCGGTCGCCCGGCCTTTCACGCCCGGAGGCGGCTGCCCCTTCGCCCCCGCAGCGGCCGGCCCCTTCACCCCCGGCTGACCTTTCGCAGCCGATGCCAGCAGCACCTGGGCCGCGGCGCGCGCCTCACGCGTCACTTCGCTCCCCGAGAGCAACCGCGCCAGCTCGTCGGCGCGCGCCTCGAGCGAGCCGAGCGTCTCGACCGTCGAACGAACCCGGCCCTGAACGACCCGCTTGGACACCTTGAGGTGCTGCTGCGCGTGGGCTGCGACCTGCGGCAGGTGCGTGATGCACAGCACCTGGCGATTCCCGCTCAGGTCCCGAATGAGCCGGCCCACCACGTCGGCGACGGCTCCGCTCACCCCCGTGTCCACCTCGTCGAGCACCGAGACGCTCACGGCCTCGGTCGTCGACAGCACCGCCTTGAGGGCCAACATCACCCGCGAGGCCTCGCCACCCGACGCGGTCTTCGCCAGGGGCCTGGGCGGCTCACCGGGGTTGGCCGAGAACAGCAGGCGCACCTGGTCGGCGCCGAAGGGGCCGGGCTCCGACGGCTCGAGCTCGACGCGCAGCTGGGCGTCCTTGAGCGCCAGCCGCGAGAGGCCGGCGCCGACCTCGAGCTCGAGCCGACGCGCGGCGGCCTGCCGCGCCTTCGTCAGCGCCGCTGCAGCCTCGGTGAGCGCCAGCCGGCTGCGAGAGAGGGCCTCGAGCGCCTCGGCCCGACGCTCGGCGCGGTGCTCGAGCCCATCGAGCTCGCGCTGGAGCCCCTCGAGCCGCGCAGGGAGCTCATCGCAGCCCACGCCGTGCTTGCGCGAGAGGGAGCGCACGAGATCGAGCCGCTCTTCCACCTCCCGCAACCGGCCCGGGTCGAGCTCGAGCCCCGACAGATAGCGGGCCACACCCCGACAGGCCTCGTCGAGCTCTGCCGCGGCCGCGCCGAGCCGTTCACGGAGCGGCGCGACGGTGGGATCGACGCGCTCCATCTCGCTCACGCGGTGGCTGGCCTGCCCCAACAGGTCGGCGGCGCTGCCGTCGCGGCCGCTGAGGACGTCATCGACGCCCCGCGCGAGCTCCGACAGCCGTGCGGTGCTCGCGAGCCGACGCCGCTCCACCTCGAGGGCCGCCTCTTCACCCGCCACCACCTTCGCGGCCAACAGCTCCGAGACCTGGAACCGCACGAACTCGACCTTCGCGGCCACCGCGCGCTCGTCACCGCCGAGCTCGTCGAGCCGCGCCTCGAGCGCCCGGTGCTCGGCGTAGTGGCGCGCGTAGGCGCCCAGCGGCCCCTCGTCGCCCTCGAGCGCCCCGAAGCGGTCGACCAGCTCGCGGTGGTGGGCCTCGTCGTACAGCGTCGCGTGCTCGAGTTGGCCGGCGATGTCGACCACCCCGCGCATGAGCTGCTGCAGCACGCCGACGGTGACGAGGTGGCCGTTCACCCACGCCCGGCCGCGCCCGCTCGCTGCGACGGTGCGCCGCACCAGCACTTCGTCTCCATCACCCTCGAGGCCCGCCGCGTCGAGGCGCTCGGCGAGCCCGCGGCTCCGCACGAAGACACCCTCGACCGACGCCTCGTCGGCGCCCGCCCGCACCATGCTCGCGTCGCCGCGGCCACCCGACAACAAGACGAGAGCGTCGATGAGCATCGACTTGCCCGCGCCGGTCTCGCCCGTCAGCACCGTCAACCCGGGCCCGAGCTCGACCTCCACCTCATCCATCACTCCGAACTGCCGAACCTTGATCGTGCGAACCATGTCTGCCTCCCGACACTGAACACCCTATCAGGTGGGGCTGACATTGGCACGCACGCGCAGGCACATGGCCTGCTATTTCAAGCACTTACCTCGACGCAGTGCGCGCCGCGCCCGCTTCGAGGTCGGCCTCGTCGCCCACCCGCAGCTCTCGGAGGCTGCTGGTGATGAGGCAGGTGTTGGACTTCGACTTCACGTCCATCACGATGCAGCGGCCGACCGGCTCTCGGGGCAGGGCTGGATCGTTCGTGTTCAGGTAGAAGCGCGTGGGGTCGCCCATGTCTCCCGAGCGGAGGATGGTGAAGAAGTTGCCGACCTTCACGCCCTCGTCTGCGCCACGGTCGATGATGACGAAGAAGCTCTCGGCCGGCGTGTTCACGCCGTCGATGGCCTTGATCAACGTGCCGCCCTTGACCGAGCGCTCGTTCGGCCGGGGCGAGACGTTGCGCACCACCGACTCTCCGGCGGGGCTCACCGAGTCTCCACGGAGCACCTCGTAGAAGGCCTGGGTGATGAGCACGGTGGCGATGTTCTTCTTCGAATCGACCGCCAGCACGCGGCCTTCGCCCACCACCTGCGTGAGGTACCCGAAGAACGCCTGCGTCGCGGGGTGCACCACCTCACCGAGCTCGCGGAAGAACACGGTCTGGTCGCCCACCTTGAGCGTCTTCTTGACCGAGACGTCGACGTACACGGTGCGCGTCGTGGTGAGGTTCGTCTCCTCCGAGAACGACCCGACCACGCGGGGGGACTCCTCGAGCTCCTTGACCGTCACGAAGCCCGGCAGCGCCGCGCGGTACGCGTTCTTCGGCCGGAACGAGAGCTGGCCCGAGACCGACACCCGCTCGTCGTCTTCGACCATCGCGCCCTGCTCGATGTCGGGCACTTCGGTGCCCACCTCGACCTGTGACGGCTGATCCTCGGCGCCGTAGAAGCGCACGTTGTTGCCCGGGTAGATCCAGTGCGGGTTGGCGATCTCGGGGTTGTACGACCAGACCTTCGGCCAGTACCACGGGCTGCCAAGGTACTTGCGAGACAGATCCCACAGCGTGTCTCCACGCTCGACGGTGTGGGCCGCGTTGGGGGCCTCCTTCGGCGCGGGCTCGCTCGTCTTCGGCGGCGTCTCGACGGTGGCCGAGCCCTCCATGCCGGCCGGCGAGTCTTCCTGCTCGTCGGCCTGCGCCCAGGCTGGCGCGGCGAGAAGCAGGCCGGCGGCGGCGAACGAGGTCAGGGTGCGGCGCGTGGTGCGGGGAGCCATGGGTCAGTCCTTCCGTGAGGCGGGCGATGCAGTGAGGCGGGCCTGGGCGGTGGTGGCGGCCTGGGTGCCCGGGTAGCTCGAGACGATCTTCTCCCACGTCGCGCGGGCGTCGGCGTGGCGGTTGAGGCGGGCGCGACACTCGGCGAGCTTGAGCCACGAGTCGATGGTGGCGTCACCGGCGGGGTACTGGCGCACCGCGGCCTCGAGCACGTTCTCGGCGTCCTTGAACTCGCGCGCGGCCATGAGGCCCACGGCGGCGTAGTAGAGCGCATTGTCGGCCTTCGGGTGGCGCGGCCAGTCCCTCGCGAACTGCTGCAGCTGCGCGACGCCGCCCTCGGGGTTGCCCGTCTTCAGCGCGTCGAGGCCCGCCTGGAACTGCTGCTCGACGAGCGCGTCGTCGGCCTCGTTCGCCCTGGGCTCGTCGGAGCCATCGCCGACGTTGCTGAGGACCGCGGCCGGAGGCTCGACGACGTCGACCTCGGTCGAAAGCCGCGGCGGCGCCTCTTTCTTCGGCTTGAGCTTCACCACCGTCAGCGCGGGCATCTCGGTCACGGGCTCCTTCACGGCAGGAGCCTCGGCCACCGGCTTCGGGCTCACCGCGGCGCTGGGCTTCGCGGCGGGCACCGTGGCCACCTTCACGTCGGCCTCGAGCTTCTCGAGCCGCGCTTCGATGCGTGCGTTCTCGGCGCGCAGCGCACGCAGCGACGCCAGGAGCTCGTTGTGCTCCGACCGGGACACCTGATCCGTCGCGCACGCGCAGAGCGCGGCCGACATGCTGGCGACGAGGAAGCGAATGACGCTCCAAAGATACGGACCGTCGTCGCCGAGGGTCAAGAAATCGGCCCGAGCGACGAGGTGCTACAGCGCTGTGTCAGAACGCACAGCGGATCAGCGAGAGCATGCGGCCCGTCAGGCCTGAGTCGCGGCGGTGCGAGAAGAAGCGCGCGTCACACCGGGTGCAGTGCGGCAGCACGTCCACGTGGGCCTCTGGCAGCCCACGCCGCCGCAACGACTCGGCCACGGCCCACGCGAGATCGAGGTGCACGCGGGGCTTTCCCGGAACCCGGCGCACGACGTTGGCCCCGAACGCGGCCTCGAAGCGCTGGGGCAGGTCGCCGTCGACCTCGAAGCAGCACGGCCCGATGGCCGGCCCGATGGCCACGCGGAGCTCGTCGACGCGCGCCCCCGTCTGGACGAGGCGGTCGAGGGTGCGGCCCAGCACGTCGCCGATCACCCCGCGCCACCCGGCGTGCACCGCGGCCACCTGCCGGCCCACGGGATCTTCGACGAGAATCGGCAGGCAGTCGGCGGTCCGCACCCCCACCGCGACGCCAGCGGCGCGCGTGTAGAGCGCGTCGGCCTCTCCCACCGGTGGCGGCAGCGCGCCCTCCCCTGCGCCCGTCGCCTCGAGCACCGTCACGCCGTGCACCTGGTGCATCGTGGCGACCCACTCGGGCCCGGCGCCGAGGGCCGCGGCGAGCCGCTTCACGTTCTCCGCGACGCACGCCGCGTCGTCGCCCACCGAGGTCGAGGTGTTGAGCGACGCGAACGGCCCGGTCGACACGCCCCCGTGCCGGGAAGGAAAGCCGTGGGGCACGCGGATCACCTTCGAGCGGAAGAGCTCCATCGCCCCCAACGTATCCCACCCCCGCGGCTGATCGAGATTGACCGGCCGCGGGCCTCGCGTATCTGCGTGGACCGTGGGGCTCCTCCGCACCATCGGGCGCAAGCTCTTCGTCGCCATCGCGCTGCCGACGCTCGCGGTGGCCCTGGTGGGCGTGGCCGCGCTGTGGCGACAGACCGATCACGCGGTTCGAGACGAGAGCCGTGAGCAGGCGCTGGGGCTCGCCGCCTTCGTCGCCACCAGCTTCGGCGCCGTCGAGCGCACGCCGCCGGGCACCCCGGCCCGCGTCGCCCACCGGCAGGTGACGTCGATCGTCCGCAGCGACTTCTCGGGCCTCAAGGTCGCCAGCGAGATGCGCGTGCTCGACGCGAACGGGGTGACGCGTTGGTCGCGGCGCATCGAAGAAGAAGACAAGCCCTTCTCGGGAGCGGCGCGGCTCCTCGACACGAAGCAGGGGCAGGCCACGTTCGCCGGCCCCACCTCGGTGTGGCCCTGGAGCCGGGGCGGCGGCGGCGAGGTCGTCTTCCCCCTCGGAGGCGTGTCGTGCGGCGGGTGCCACACCGGCGACGCGACGCTGAAGACGGGCGTGTTGCACCTCACCGTCGAGGAGCCCGCGCTGCGCGCGAAGGTGTCGAGCGTCTTCCAGTCGGCCCTCTGGAGCATCGCCGGCTTCACCGTGGTGCTCATCGCGGCGGTGGCGGTCTCGCTCCGGGTGCTCTTCACCCAGAAGCTCAAGCGGCTCGCGCAGGTGATGCGACGCGCCGAGGGCGGCGATCTGGTGGTGCGCGCCCCCGACCTGGGCACCGACGAGCTCGGCTCGCTGGCGCGCTCGTTCAACGGCATGCTCGAGAAGCTCACCGAGCTGAAGGTGACCGAGATCGACACCCAGCGCGACCTCGACCGCGCGCGCGCCCAGCTCGAGCTGAAGACCGAGCTCGAGACCGTCAACCGCCGCCTCGCCACCCGCCTCGACGAGCTCGAGGTGCTCTTCGAGACGGTGCGCACCATCGCCTCGACCATCGACCTCGACGAGGTGCTCACGCGCGTCACCTCGGTGCTCCCGACCCGCCTCAAGGTCGACCGCTTCTCGATCATGCTGCTCAACCAGGACGCGCAGCTCGAGGTGCTCAAGGCCTTCCCGGCCAACGAGGGCAGCGAGGGCCTCGTCTTCGCCGTGGGCGAGGGCATCGCCGGCCACGCCGCCAGCTCGCTCAAGAGCGTGTACGTGCCCGACCTCGAGCAGGAGCAGCGCTTCAAGGTGCTCAACCCCGCCGTCATGCGCGGCCGCGGGTGCCTCTTGTCGATTCCGATGGTGCACGGCAGCGAGCTGCTCGGCGTGCTCAACTTCGAGCGCAGGCACAAGGCCGACTTCGACCGCGAAGAGATCGAGTACTTCACCGCGGTCGCCGATCAGACGGCCATCGCGGTGCAGAACGCGCGGCTCCACCAGCAGACGGTGGCCCTGTCGGTGACCGACCCGCTCACCGGCGTGTCGAACCGGCGGCACCTGTTCCAGCAGCTCGAGGCCGAGCTCAACCGCTCACGCCGCTACGGCACGCCGGTGTCGATGGTGATGATCGACATCGATCACTTCAAGCACCTCAACGACACCTCGGGCCACCAGGCAGGAGACACCGCGCTCAAGGAGGTCTGCCAGAACCTCAAGGCCGTGGTCCGTAAGGTGGACACGGTGGCGCGCTACGGCGGCGAGGAGTTCGTGGTGCTGTTGCCGCAGGTGGCCCGGGACGAGGCGCTCGAGGTGGCCGAGAAGCTCCGCCGCGCCGTCGAAGAACACCCGTTCGAGATGGGCCGCACCCAGCCCGGCGGCAAGGTGACCATTTCGGTCGGGGTCGCGACCTTCCCCACCGACGCCACGGAGCAGGCGCGGCTCGTCGACGCCGCGGACTCGGCCCTCTACGCCTCCAAGCGCGGGGGCCGGAACAAGGTGACGGGCTACCAGCCGGGCATGGAGCAGCACCCGGGCCGGGAGCGTGGGCCCTTCGCGCAGCGCCGACGCACCGGCGAGCAGCCGATCGTCAAGGCGTGACGGGGCGCCGCGAGAGGCCGACGAGGTAGATCTCCATCGAGCCGCCGCGCGTCGCCTCGGGCCGCACCACCTTCACGTCGCCGTAGGCCTTGCGCACGTCGGTTCGGAACGCCTCGAAGTCACGGCCCATGAAGAGCTTGGCGACGAAGTGCCCGCCCGGCCGCCCGCGCGTCACCGACACCTCGAGCGCCTTCCCCGCGAGCGCCAGAGAGCGCGCCTCGTCGGTGGCCTTGATGCCGGTCGTCTTGGGCGCCAGATCCGACACCACGACGTCGAAGGGGCCGTCGTGCAGCGAGGTCAGCAGCGCGTCGAAGCCGGGATCGAGCACGTCGGCCACGGCGGTCTTCACGTTCGGCCGGTTGAGCGGTCGAATGGCGGCGAGGTCGACGCCGACGACCCGGCCCTTCGGCCCCACCTCCTCGAGGAGGATCTGCAGGAACCCGCCGGGCGCAGCGCCCAGATCGAGCACCGTCTGGCCCTTCTGGAAGATGCGGAAGCGGCGGGCGATCTCGTCGATCTTGAACGCCGAGCGCGCGCGCAGGCCCTCGGCCTTCGCCTGCTTGAAGAAGCGGTCCTTCGGTTGGTACGGCCGGTTCGCCATCAGGGCTGGGCGGTGGGCGGCGCGCTCTCGCCAGACAGATCGTCACCGTTGGCGACGCTCTTCACCTTCTCGAAGAGCTTCATGTACCGGGTCTCGGCGAAGTCCTTCACCTTCTCGGCGTTGATGCGGCGGGCGGCCTGGGCGCTGATGAGCGCCTGGAACACGCGGGCCTTCGGCGCGGCCTTGTCCTGCGCGTACACGGTGATGGTCGAGGCGATGGGGCACGCTGACGGCGCGGCGACGGCGGCGGTGCAGGCCTGCACGGCGAGATCCTTCGCCTCCTCGTTGAACCACTGAATGTAGATGACGGCGTGCGCGGCGTCGGTGTCGACCTCGACGCGGCCCAGCTTGCCCTTGAGCTCGGTGGCGTCGAGCGCCTCCTTGAGGTTCGCGTCGCAGCGCGCCTTCACGTCGCCGGCGGCCTCGCCCCGCTCCATCGCCTTCTGCAGATCCTTCAGCTTGAAGCCCGCGTCCTTCGCGATGGCCGCCAGCCGGGCCTCGGGCTTCATGGCCTGCACCCGCGGGTCCTCGAGCGCCAGGCGGGTGTGCTTGAACATCTTGTACTCCTCCTCGGTGAGGTCGACCTTCTCCATCGAGAAGGCCGCGGTGGGGAGGAGCGAGACGGCGAGGACGGCGAGGGCGAGACGGCGCATCGGTGAGAAGACCTCCGGGAAGGGGGTGCGGTATACCCGAGCCATGCCGGGCTGTGGGAAGTGCGGAGCGAAGCTGGACATCGGAATCGCGGCCGTCGGCCGCCGGGACACCTGCCCTTCGTGTGGCGCCGATCTGCACGCCTGCGTGCAATGCCGGCACTACGACGAGAACGTGGCGAAGGAATGCAAGGAGCCCTTCGCCGAGGTTCCCAACGACAAGGAATCCGGGAACTTCTGCGATCTCTTTCAGATCGGCGAGGGCATGGACCGCGGCGGCAAGGCGTCGAAGTCAGCGGCGCTGTCGGCGGCGGAGGCCCTGTTCAAGAAATAGCAACGCCACCAGGCCGAGCCCCGGCGCGCTCTGGCAGCCCGACTTCACCGGCGGCGGCCCACACGCGATGGGGGCGCAGCCTTCTCCGTCGGCGCACAGCGGGTCGCCACACTGGCCCTCGGCAGGTGCGGTGATCGTCACGTCTATCGACCCGTCCTCGCGCACGCGCACGTCGTCGAGGGCGAAGCCCGACGGCTGCCCCGAGTACAGGTTCGAGCCGTTGATCGGGCTCGACGCGGAGCGGACGGTGTTGCTCGGGTCGTTCAAGAAACGGTCTCCGTCGCGGAAGAGATCGGCGTCTGGCTGGAAGGGGCGGTCGGCCTCGACGTCGAACTCGCCGTCGGCCTGCACCAGGCGGATGTACGGGTGCCAGGCGTCGCAGTTCACGCAGTCGAGGAGGCGGTTCACGAAGTCGCCTTCCTTCGCGCCGAGCTTGGGGAAGCGGCCCTGCGCAGTGACGCTCGCGACGGCCCGATCGACGTGAAAGACGGCGAGCCCCCGCACCGGCAACGCCTGATCGAACCGGCCCGGGCCGCGGTTCTCGACCAGGAAGTACTCGTCGCCCACGCCAATGCGAAGCACCTGCCCGCTCGTCTCGACCGGCTCGAGCCGGTACCGCTGCGTGCCCTGCGCCTGCAGCACGTTGGCCCAGCGCAGCCGGTAGCGCGTCTCGGCGTCCGGCAGGACGATCTTCGGGTCGTACGCCCACGAGCCCATGAACGAGAGGTGGAGTCCGGCGTACTTCCCGGCCTCGTCGTACAGATCCGTCAACCCCAACAGGTGACCGAACTCGTGCACCATCACGTGCACGTCGGTGTCTCCGGCGACGGCGACGTGGGGAATGCGCACGCCATCGGCCACCAGCGCACCACCACTCTGCCCGGCCAGGTTGTCGCCGCGGTTGAAGAACCCGATGGGAAACGCGATGCCCCCGAAGGGCACGTTGGTGAGCAGCATGACGCCGTCGGCCCAGCGGTCGGGCTGCCCGGCGCGGCCCGAGCGGTCGAACTGGGTGAAGTCGACGCCCGCCTCGTCGGTGCGGCGCACGGCCTCGCGGAGCAGATCGATGCCCGCCGAGAAGGCGTTGATGTCGCCGCGGCGCACCCGGCAGCCGGGGAACTGCGCGGCCGGCAACGGGCACTGCTCGTAGCTGATGGTCGGCCCGACCACGACGCGCGGGCGGTAGCGGCCCAGGCTCGAGACCTCGAAGTACCGGACGAACCCGGCCTCGTCGTCGGGTGAGAAGAAGCGCTCGAGCTTCGCACGATCGATCGGCGGAAAGCCCTTCACCTCGACCGGCATCAGCAGCACCGTCACGTCGCCGAGCGCGGGCACCTTGCGCGGGCCCACGTCGTCACGCGAGGCGAAGTGGTCCATGTAGTCGGCGCGGGCGAGCGCGGGGGCGACCAGCATCAGGGCCAGGAGGAACCGTGCCATCACCGCGACGTGTGACACGGAGCCCCCACGTCCAGCAAGGAGAGGCTCCCGGGCACGGCGGGACGTCACTATGGTGCGCGGGCATGACGCTCCCGCGAGAACTCGGCGTGCTCGAGTTGAAGGCGTGGCTCGACGACACCACCCGGCCACCGCCGGTGCTGCTCGACGTGCGCAACCACGACGAGTGGCAGTGGGTGCGGCTGGCCGGCGCGACCTTCATTCCCCTGGGTGAGCTCGAGGAGCGGCACGACGAGCTGCTCCCGCTCAAGGAGCGCCCCATCGTCGTCTATTGCCACCACGGCGTGCGCAGCCTGTACGGCTCGGAGTACCTGCGCGAGCTCGGCTACGACACCACGTCGCTGCGTGGTGGCATCGACGCCTGGTCGGTGCAGATCGACGCCGCGGTGGCCCGGTACTGAGCGCCGAGCCGCTCCCGCTGCACCGCCCGAACGTGGTCTCTTCGCCACGCCTCGCAGCACCGGCGGCGGCGTTACTTCGCGCCCGGCGCCTTCTCGTAGACGGTCGAGAGATCGAGCGGCACCTTCACGACGCCGCGCGGCTTCATGACGACCGGCTCGGGGAACGGGAAGGGCTTCTCGAGCTTGTCGGAACGCAGCTCGAGGTTGTCGTGCGTGCCCTCCATGAGCTTCAAGTTGAGGCCCACCTGCCCCACCGCCTGCTTGCCGCAATAGATCGTCGCGCCCTTGAGGTTGGGCGTGGTGGTGACGTTGAGCGTGCCCTCGACGAACTCGCGGTTGATGAACTTCGTCTCGTTGGGCTCGCCGTACTGGAACTTCTCTTCGGCGCGAATGCAGCGCTCCTCGTTGATGAGGAGGATCGTGTCGTTCACGAACGCGCCGCTGACCCGCTCGAGCGGCGTCTCGCCGAGGTCGAGCCGCTCACGCCCCACCGCGTCGGGCGGCGGCACCACCTGCACGCGCACCCGCGGCTTGGTGTTGATGGTGAGCAGAATCGGCGTGCCCTTGTCGAGCGAGCGCCGGGTGAAGATGAGCGCCAGCTGCTCGCGGAACATCACGCCGAGGACCACCAGCACGCCGATCAGCACCACGGTGACGAGCGCCTTGAGCCGGCTCGCCTGCTGCTCCTTCATCGAGCGAACGTCGACGAGCTTCGACACCTCGCTCTTGTCGACGGGCCGCTTCTTCGAGGGCCCGGGCGGCGGCGAGGCCTTCGGGGCAGGCATCGACGAGCGCGACTTGCGCGGCGGCGCCTCGGGCATGGCCGAGTTGGTCGTCTTCTTCTTCGCCTTCGGCCGCTCGACCTCGACGACGTCGGGCACCTGCTGCAGCTCATCGGCCGTCATGTCGGTGCGGGGCGGCAGCCGGGTCGACGAGCGCTTCGGCTTCGCCGCCTCGAGCTGATCGTTCGTGGGCCGACGCCCGACCGCGGTGGCGTAGGCGCGCGACGGCATCACCGTGCCGGCTGGCAGCTGGAACCCGCCCACGCTCGGCCCGTCGGACCCGTCGTCGAGCGACTCGTCGGGCTCGTCGTACACCTCGTCCTCGTCGCGCGTCATGCCCGGCCCGGGGGCCGGCGCGGGGGGAACGGCGCGCGCGCCGCCGCCCGGGTTCGAGGCGAGATCGGTGTTCGACGGCTTGTCTTCGTAGAGCGGCTGGGCGGGCTCGGCGATGGGGTTCGAGACCGAGCTCTCGCTCGCCGGCGCCGGCGCGCCCAGCCGCGCCTCTTCGCGCAGGCGGTCGGCGAAGATCGTCTCCATCAGCTCGCTCACCTGCACGCTGGTGGCGACGGTGCCCTCCTGAACCAGGTACTGCTCGAGCGCCATCTGGAACTGGCGCGCGTCGCGGTACCGATCTTCGGGATCCTTCGCCAGCGCCCGCATGATCACGTCGTCGAGCGACGTGGGCACCTCGGCGACCTGCGAGGGCTTCTCGATGGCGCACTCGAGGGCTGCCTGGAGCGTGGCGATCTCGCTGTCGCGCTTGAGGGGGCGCACCCCGGTGATCAGCTCGTAGAGCACCAGCCCGAGCGCGAAGATGTCGGTGCGCGCGTCGAGCGGCTTTCCGCCGGCCTGCTCGGGCGCCATGTACGCGAACTTGCCCTTGATGGCGCCCGACTTGGTGTTCGACACCTGGTCGGCCGCCTTGGCGATGCCGAAGTCGACCAGCTTCACCGAGCCGTCGAAGCTCACCAGGATGTTCTGTGGCGAGATGTCACGGTGCACGATGCGCAGCGGCCGGCCCTGGTCGTCGAGGCGCGAGTGCGCGTAGTAGAGCCCTGCCGCCGAGTCGGCGATCATCCGAATCGAGAGCGGCCGCGCCACCCACTGCCCGGTGGCCCAGGCGCGCCGCATGATGCGGCCCAGGTCTTCACCGTGAATGAACTCCATCGCGATGAAGTACGTGCCGCCCTGCTCGCCCAGGTCGTAGATCTGCGCGATGTTCGGGTGGTTGAAGCGCGACGCGATGCGCGCCTCCTGGAGGAACATCGCCACGAACTCGGGGTCTTCGGCCAGGTGCGCCAGAATGCGCTTCACCACGATGTGGCGGTTGAAGCCCTCGATGCCCGTCTGCCGCGCAAGCCACACCTCGGCCATGCCCCCGGTGGCGAGCTTCTTGACCAGCTGGTATTTGCCGAACGACTGGGTCACGGGGTGGCCTGCGAGTTTAACGGCAGATCGCTTCCTTGAACCACAATGTTCCTGAGCGCTTACCTGACTCTCGTGCTGACGCAGCCGGTGCCCGAGGGGTTCCAGCCCGAGAACACCGCAGATCGCATGACGTTCTCGCTCACCCAGAGCGCGGCCGGGTGGACGTTCGACTGGGCCGACCAGGAGAACCGGGTGCGCGGCACCGTCAGCCCGGCCGAGCTGTCCTCCGGCGACCCGTTCAAGGTGTCGGTGGCTGTGGGCGCCTTCGAGGGCCAGGACTTCGAGGGCCCGGTCTCGTTGTCGCTCGAGGCGGTGGACGGCGCGTGGAGACAGCTCGAGACGGTGCCGCCCCCCCGCGCACCACCGCGCACCTGGGCCGCCGAGTTCGTGCCGCCGGCACCGGGCACCTACCAGCTCGAGGTCGCGTTCCGCAGCAGCCGCATGAAGTCGATTCGGGGCACCGTCGAGGTCGGCATGGGGCGCGTGTCGAAGACGACGGGCCTGGCGATCGGAATCGGAGCCATTCTGCTCGCGGTGGTGTACGGCCTGTTCCTTCTCTTCGGAAAGAAAGACGGAGCCACCAGTGAAGCCCCAGGGCCCCCGCCGCCTGCGTGAAGACCTGATCGCCCAGGCCTGCCTCGAAGCGTACGGCAGCGTGCGCCACGACGGCCGCCTGTCGGACCGCGCGCTCGACTTCGTGCTGCGACAACGCAAGCAGCTCTACTCGACCGAGCGCCGCGCGGTGGCCGAGCGGGTGTACGCGCTGTTGCGCCGGCAGCGGCTGGTCGACTTCCTCGCCGAGAAGGGCTGGAAGGGCTTCTCGACGCTCGCCACCAGCAAGCAGGATCTCGTGCGCCTGGGCATCGCGCGCATGCTCGAGGGCGACACGGCCGACGAGGTGGCCGACGGGCTGTCGTTCAAGGGCGACGACGCGCAGAAGCTCAAGCACGTGTTCGACGCGCGCGCGAAGCTCGAGAAGCTCTCGTCGCTCGAGCGCTTCGCCACCGAGGCCTCGCTCCCCGACTTCGCGGCCCAGAAGCTCGTCGAAGAGGTCGGCGACGAGGCGATGGAAGCGGCCGAGGCGATGAACGTGCGCGGCCCCCTCTTCGGGCGCGTCAACACGCTCAAGGCCACGCGTGAGCAGGTGATGACGGCCCTCGAGCGCGACGAGGTGACGGTGTCGCCGACGGCGCTCTCGCCGCTGGGCGTGCTGCTCGAGACGCGCACCAACGTCTACTCGCTCGACGCCTTCAAGCAGGGCCTCTTCGAGGTGCAGGACGAGGGCAGCCAGCTGCTGGGCATGCTGGTCGACGCGCCGCCCACGAAGGTGGTCGACGCCTGCGCGGGCGCGGGTGGGAAGACGCTGCAGCTGGCGGCGCAGATGAAGAACCGCGGCGAGCTGTTCGCGCTCGACGTCGACGCCCGCCGCCTCGAGGAGCTCAAGGAACGAACGCGCCGCGCCGACGCGCACAACGTGCGGGTGAAGGCCATCACCGACGACGAGCAGGCGCTGACGCCCGTCTCGGCGCTCGTCGGGCAGGCGCACCGGGTCCTCATCGACGCGCCGTGCAGCGGCTCCGGTACGTTCCGGCGAAAGCCCGACGCGCGCTACCGCCTGACGCCGGAGTCGCTGGCGGAGCACGTCGCCATTCAGAAGAAGCTCCTCGAGCGCTTCTCTCCGCTGGTGAGGCCGGGTGGCTTCCTCGTGTACGGCACGTGCAGCTTCTTCCGCGACGAGAACGAAGCGGTGGTCGAAGACTTCCTCGGCCGGCACGCCGAGTACCGGCTGCTGCCCGCGGAGCGGTCGCTGGGCAAGGAGCTCGCGGAGAAGACGTGCCGCGACGGCATGCTGCGGCTCTTCCCGCACCGGCACGGCACCGACGCCTTCTTCGGCGCGATCCTCGAGCGGAAGGCGAAGTAACCTCTTCCCGCACGTGAACGAGTCCGCCGTTCCCAGCCTCGACGTGGCGACGCCCGAGCGCGTCTCGGTCGAGCTGCCCGTCGCGGGCATCGGCTTTCGGGCGCTCGCCTACGCCATCGACCTGGCCGTGCTCTTCGGCACCGCCGTCGTCCTCTTCTTCCTCTACTCGCTCACCAAGCCCGACGTCGCGGAGATCCTCCGGAGCTCCACGGGCCTCGAGCGCGCGTTCGCGGGGCTCGTCTTCTTCGTCGTGCTGTGGGGCTACTGGACGGGCCTCGAGGTGCTCTGGCGAGGCCAGACGCTGGGGAAACGGGCGATGCGCATTCGCGTGGTGCGCGCCGATGGGTCACCGGTGGGCCCCTTCGAGTCGGCCGTGCGGAACCTGTTGCGGCTCGTCGATTTTCTGCCGACCTGTTACCCGGTCGGCCTGGTGACGATGTTGATCGATCGTCGGCACCGGCGCCTCGGCGACATCCTCGCGGGGACGATTCTGGTGCGCGAAGAGACGTTCGACCTCTCACGCTACGAGAAGGCCCACGAGCGGTCTCTGCGCAGCCTCGCGCCAGCGGACCTCGAGGTGGTGGCGCGCTTCCTCGAGCGCCTGGCCACCCTCGACGCCGACGCGCGGGTGCGGCTGGGGCGGCAGCTGTGCACGAAGTACGGCGCTCCAGACGCCAGCGCGTGGGACGAAGCGGCGATCGTGCGCTACCTGACGTCGTTCGGTGCCGGGCCCGAGCTGCCAGCCCTCTCCCGGTTCGTGCAGCGGCGGGTGGCCCACTGGCGGCTGCTCGAGGAGCGGCTCGCCGCGGTGGTGAGCCGGAGCGCCTCACTCGAGCAGCTCGCGCAGGTCGATCGCCTGTACCGTCAGGCCTCGGCCGATCTCGCCCAGGCCCAGACGTTCTTCGGCGGTTCGGACGTGCACCAGTACCTCAACCAGCTCTGCGGCCAGGCCTACGGCGTCATCTATCAGCGCGCCGGCGAGCGGCTCACCGGGCTGCTCGACTTCTACCGGCGCACCTTCCCCGCCGTGGCCCGCGAGGCGCTGCCGTACACGAAGGCCGCCGCCGCGCTCATGGCCCTCGGGGCGGTGCTGGGGGCGACGACGGTGACGCTCGCGCCCGGAGGCGCCGACGCCCTGCTCGACCCGATGCTGCTCGATCACATCCGCCGGCGGGAGCTGTGGACTGATCTGCTCCTCGAGCGCCTGCACCCGGCCGAGGTCGCGACGGCGATCTTCACCAACAACCTGCGCGTGTCATTCTTGGCGTTCGCCTCGGGCATCACGGGCGGCATCGGCACGGTGGCCGTGCTCTTGTTCAACGGCGTGAACGTGGGCGCGATTCTCGCCGCCTGCGCCCAGCACGACGTGGCGGGCACCATGCTGGCCTTCATGGCGGCCCACGGCCCCGTCGAGCTGTCGATCATCGCCATGACGGGCGGCGCCGGGCTGCTGGTGGGCCACGGCCTCATCGCGCCGGGAGAGCGACCGCGCGGCGTCGTGCTCCGGGAGCGCGGCACGCAGGCGATTCAGCTCGTGCTGGGGTGCGCGCCCTTTCTCGTCGTCATCGGTATCGTCGAAGGCTTCGTCAGCCCGGGGTCGTTCTTTCCCTGGCCGCTCAAGGTGCTGCTCGGCGCCACGACGGGCTTCGCCTTCTGGCGCTATCTCTTGCGGGCCTGACGTCAGGCGGCCGGCTGCTGCTCGAGCTGCTTCACCAGCGTGAGCGCTTCCTTCACGTGCTCCTTCACCTTGAGCTGGGAGTCGAAGCGGTGCCGCACCACGCCCTGGCGGTCGATGACGAAGGTGACGCGGCCCGCGATCAGCCCGAAGGTCTTCTTCACGCCGAAGGCCTTCGCAGCCGAGCCGTCCTTGTCCGACAGGAGCACGAACGGCAGGTTGTGCTTCGCCTTGAACGCCGCGTGACTGCCTTCACCGTCGGCCGACACCCCGATGACCTCGGCGCCGGCGTCGGTGAAGTCCTGGTACGAGTCGCGGAAGGTGCAGGCCTCGACGGTGCAGCCCGGCGTGTCGTCCTTCGGGTAGAAGTAGAGGACGATCGTCTTCTGCCCGAGGTACTGCGCGAGCGAGACGGGTTTGCTGCCCTCGCCTTCGAGGGTCACCACCGGAGCTTTGTCACCGACTTTGGCCATGGGGCTCTGGGGTAGCGCCCCGGGCCTGCGGCCGCAACGTCGTGAGCCCTCACCCCACCGAAGAGGCAAGCGAGACGCGGCGAATGGCGTACGGAGACTGGGCGCGGCGCTCGAGCACGATGGCTTCCCACGCGGCGTTGAGCTCGCGCATCTTCGCCTCGTCTCCGCCCGCGTCGGGGTGATGGGTGCGGGCCAGGGTGCGGTAGCGCTCGCGAATCACCTCGTCCGAGTCGGTCTCGACACAGCCGAGCACGCGGTACGGGTTCGAGACGCTGAGGCTCTCGAGCCACGCCTGCACCCGGTCCTTCACGGCGCCGAACGAGCGGGGCGCTTCCACCTGGTTCGGCGAGCGCGTGCGCACCTTGGCGTCGGCCCGGAAGACCTCGGTGTACATGCTCGACACCCAGCGTTGGCACTTCGGGCACTGGTAGTAGCGAATGGTGCCTCCGCCGCCGGTGCTGGAGGTCATCGTCACACCGCAGTGGGTGCACTCGACATCGACGCCTTCGAGGGTGACGGACTTCGTGGTGCGCATTCGGGCAGGGACTCCAGAGGGCTCGTGCTACAGGGCTGTGACCGGTTGTACCCCCGCACGATCCGGGGGCAATTTTCTGGCCGATCACGGGACCCCTTCCCGGCATCATGGGAGTCACCATGCGCCTGCCCCTGCTCCTCGCTGTGCTCACGAGCCTCACGGTGGCCGCCCAGCCCCGGCGTGCCGGCACGTCGCTCGGCAACTCGAAGGAGGACGAGGAGCCGAAGAAGGTCGCACTTCCTGCCACCCCGGGCCCCGACGTGGGGCTGCTGCGGGCGATTCTGTTCGCGACCGAGCCGAACCCGATGGAGGTCCGCACGCTGGCCATCGAGGATCTGGGCCTGTTGGGAGACGCCCGTGCGCTCAACGTGCTGGCCCAGATGGTGTTCGACCCGAACCCGGCCGTGTGGGCAGCCGCGCTGCGCGCCATCGGCGCGATTCGTCACCCGCGCGCCGAGGAGATCCTCTCGAACGTGATTCGCCACCCGACGCTGAGCGAGGCCCACAAGCTGAAGGCGCTCGAGTACCTGCCGTTCCAGAACACGCCGGGCGCCCTGCGCTTCATCACCACGGTGCCGCGCACGCCGACGGCGCCGCTGTCGGTGCAGAACCTGGCGCGGCGCATTCTGCTCGAAGTTCCGCTGAACCGTGGAGGCACGCAGTGATCGACCAGCGCATCACCTTCCTCGGCGCGGGGAACATGGCGAACGCCATCATCAAGGGGCTGCTGCGCTCGGGGCAGAAGCCGTCGACCATCACCGCGACGGTGAAGCGGGCCGAGAAGAAGGCCGAGCTCGAGCAGGCGCACGGCATCGCGGTGGGCTTCGACAACGTCGCGGCCGCGAAGGACGCGGACATCGTGGTGCTGGCGGTGAAGCCACAGGCGATGGACAAGCTGCTGACGCAGGTGGCGCCGGTCATCGACCCGAAGAAGCTGGTCATCTCGGTGGCGGCGGGCGTCCCCATCGCGGCCATCGAGCGGCGGCTCGGCGCGGGCTCGCGCATCGTGCGCACCATGCCCAACACGCCGGCGCTGGTGGGCCTCGGGGCTACGGC
>JALOQF010000400.1 GCA_025459425.1 Myxococcaceae bacterium
GACTGGCGCCGCCGGGAGCGACGGCGCGGGGGCCGGAGCGTCTTCGGCGGCCGAGGGCTTGATCAGCACCGACGCCAGGATCGACACCGTCAGCGTGCCGGCGATGACCCCCAGCGACGTCACGATGAGGGCCACCTCGTGCTGCATGATGATGTCGTGGAACGCCGTCTCGACGATGAGCTTGAGGCCCACGAAGGCGAGGATGACGCCGAGCCCCAGCTTCAGGTAGCGGAACTTGTCCATCAGCGACGACACCAGGAAGAACAGCGAGCGCAGCCCGAGAATCGCGCAGGCGTTCGAGCTGAACACGATGAAGGGGTCGCGGCTGATGCTCAAGACGGCCGGAATCGAGTCGAGCGCGAAGAGCACGTCGGTCGACTCGACCACCAGGAGCACCAGGAACAGCGGCGTGAACTTGAACCGGCCGTCCTCGCGGGTGGTGAAGTGGTTGTCGTCGGTATTCTTCGCCGACACCGGCAGCACCTTGCGGGCCCAGCGCAGCACCGCGGTGTTCTCGGGGTCGACCTCGTCGTCTTCGGCGTTGCCGAACAGCAGCTTCCACGCGGTGAAGAGCAGGAAGGCGCCGAAGAAGTAGAGCACCCACGAGAAGCGCGAGACGAGCGCCGCGCCCAGGAAGATGAGCGTGCCGCGCAAGAGGAACGCGCCCACGATGCCCCAGTAGAGCAGCCGGTGCTGCGCCGCGTTCGAGACCTTGAAGAACGAGAAGACGACGATGAAGACGAACAGGTTGTCGACCGACAGCGCGTACTCGATGACGTAGGCCGTCAAGAACCGGCCCGCCGGCGCCGTGCCGCCCAGGAACCAGAGCAGGCCCGCGAAGGCCAACGACAACGAGACCCACACGCCGGTCCACGCGGCGGCCTTGCGGGGGGTGATCTCGTTCCCACCCGAAAGCCGCAGGTCGATGACGATGACCGTCACCACGCCCACCAGGAAGCCTGCCCACAGCAGCGGAGTACCCACGACGGTTCGCCCTCTTACCTGCTCGGCGGCACGATGCCAGCGTCGCCCCCGAGCGTCTGCACGACGCTCCTTTCGATGCCAACGTCGACGCGCGCCGACAAGCGAGATTGCACGACGCTGCCATTCGTTGGGCCGGGTACGTGGGCACCCGCCTGCTAAGACGACCAGCCATGCGGCGGATCCTCGCAGTCCTCGTCGTCATCGGCCTCGTGTACGGCGCGCTGTACCTCGGCTTCCGTGAGCCGGTGCGCACCCTGCCGGTCGACGCGGCCCTCGAGGCGCGCACCGAGGCCCGGCCTTCGCAGATTCCGGGCGCGGGCCTGGGCCTCTACGCGAAGGTGCCGATCGGCAAGGGCGACGTCATCGGCCACTACGGTGGCCGCCTCAAGAAGGGCCCCGACGTGAAGGACTCGAGCTACGTCGTGCTGCTCGAGCCGTGCGCCATGGAGACGCTGGCGCCCTACCGCTACGTCGACGGGAGCGAGTTCGGCGGGCAGGTGACGCGCATCAACTTCGCGCCCCGGCTCGTCAACGGCGTCGAGACCCACTTCCAGAACGCGGCCATCGACACCATCTGCGAGCCGCCCTTCGTGCTCTTCCGCGCCATCGCCGACATCCCCGCGGGGGCCGAGATCTTCAGCTCGTACGGCCAGAAGTACCACTACGACTTCATGGCCTTCCCCTCGGTGCAGGGCTGGTTCTGCCAGGCGGCGAAGGTGGACTGCTCGAAGGGCTTCTCGTTCGAGCCCTGACGTCACGGCGGCGCGAGCGCGAGCACCACCAGGCTCTGGGCGGGCACGCTGCACCCGCCGCTGCAGGCCACCGTCAGCACCCGCGCCTCGTCGGTCGCCGTCTCGAGCACGAGGGACCACGCCTCGCCGTACGAGCGGGGCGGCAGCCGCACCTCGACGTCGTGCGGGCCCGCGTTGAGCCACACCAGCAGCGACTGGCCGACGATCTTCTGCCCGCTGGGGTCGCGGGTGCCGATGGCGTCTCCGCCGAGGAACATGCCCAGACACCGCAGCTCGGGGTTTTCCCAGTCGCCGCGCTCGAACTCGCGCCCCGACGGGTGGAACCACACCACGTCCCGAAAGCGCGAGTCGTCGAGCGTCTGGCCCTGGAAGAAGTTGCGCCGCGTCAGCACCGGGCTCGAGGCCCGCAGCGCGACGCACCGGCGCGTGAACTCGAGGAGCCGCCGCCCGCGCTCGTCGAGCGCCCAGTCGACCCAGGACAGCTCCGAGTCCTGGCAGTACGCGTTGTTGTTGCCCCGCTGGGTGCGGTCGAGCTCGTCGCCGGCCAACAACATCGGCGTACCGAGCGAGAGGAAGAGCGTGGCGACGAGGTTCTTCTGGCTGCGCTCCCGGGCGGCGAGCACGCGCACGTCGCCCGTCTCGCCCTCGACGCCGTGGTTGAACGAGTGGTTCTCGTCGGTGCCGTCGCGGTTGCCCTCGAGGTTGGCGTCGTTGTGCTTGCGGCCGTACGAGACGAGGTCGCGCAGGGTGAAGCCGTCGTGGCACGTGACGTAGTTGATGCTCGCCGACGGGCGGCGCCCCGAGAGCCGGAAGAAGTCGCTCGAGCCCGACAGCCGATAGCCGAGGTCGGCCACCTGGCCCATGTCGCCGCGCCAGAAGCGTCGCACCGTCTGGCGGTAGCGGTCGTTCCACTCGGCGAAGCCGGCCGGGAAGCCGCCGAGCCGGTAGCCGCCGGGGCCGACGTCCCACGGCTCCGAGATGAGCTTCACCCGCGACAGCACCGGGTCCTGGTGGAGCACCGCGAAGAAGTCACAGCGCGGGTCGAACTCGCCGGTGCCCGAGCGGGCCAGCGTGGTGGCGAGGTCGAAGCGGAAGCCGTCGACGTGGAACTCGGTCACCCAGTGGCGCAGCGAATCGGCGATGAACTTGTTCACCTCGAGCTGCCGTGCGTCGAGCGAGTTCCCACAGCCGGTGAAGTCGCGGTACTTCGAGCGGTCGCGCTCGTCGAGCCAGTACCACGTCGGGTTGTCGAGCCCGCGGAACGAGAGCGTCGGCCCGAGCTGGTTGCCCTCGCAGGTGTGGTTGTAGACGACGTCGAGCAGCACCTCGAGGCCGGCGGCGTGCAGCGCCTTCACCATCGCCTTGAACTCGGTCACCTGCTGGCCGTGGCTCCCTGACGACGAGAAGCGCTGGTCGGGCGCGAAGAAGCCCAGGGTGTTGTAGCCCCAGAAGTTGGTCAGGCCCTTCTCGAGCAGGAACCCCTCGCTCGCGCACTCGTGCACGGGGAGCAGCTCGACGCTGGTGACGCCGAGCTTCACCAGGTGCTCGATGACGGCGGGGTGCCCGAGGCCGGCGTAGGTGCCGCGCTGCTGCAGCGGAACGTCGGGGTGGCGCTGGGTGAGGCCCTTGACGTGGGCTTCGTAGATGACCGCCTTCCGCCAGAGCACGCCTGGCGATCGGTCGTTTCCCCAGTCGAACGTGTCGCGCACGAGGACGCTGCGCGGCACCCCGGCGGACGAGTCGCGGCCGTCGAACACTTCTTTGCCATGGTGCACGACGTGGCCGACGAGCGGCGCCTGCCAGTCGGGCTTGCCGGTGATGGCGCGCGCCCAGGGGTCGACGAGGAGCTTGTTGGGGTTGAAGCGCAGGCCCCGCTCGGGCGCCCACGGGCCGTCGACCCGCAGGCCGTAGAGCAGCCCGGGCTTCAGGTGCGGCACGTAGCCGTGGAAGACGTGGTGCGTCTGGTCGACGAGCGGGAGCCGGGCGAGCTCACGCCGCGGCTCCATCGGGTCGAACAGGCAGACGGTGATGGCGGTGGCCGCCTCGGACGGGAAGGCGAAGTTGACGCCGTTGGCATCGACGGTGGCCCCGAGTGGATAGGGGACGCCGGGCCACACCTCGTACGCAGCGCTCACCGGGTGCATTGTGGAGCCAGCGCCACCGGGAAGTCAGCACGTTCGTGCGGCGGGCGGCGTTTTCGCGCCGTCAGGGCCCGAGCGCCTCGGCCCGCAGCTCGAGCGACGGGCGACCCGGCGCCTCGCAGTGACAGGCGACGAAGGCCGCGCGCTCCGGCCGCCGCTCGTCGCGCGCGGTCGAAGGCCCGATGCGACCTGTGCTGAACCCCTGCTGCTGGCACCGCGCCTCGCACTGGCGTCGCACGCGGGCGTCCTGCGCGGCCACGCCCGCGAAGCTGGTGCACGTGCCCACCAGCACGGTCGGCACCGCGACGAAGAGGAACCCCCGCTTGAGCGCTCCGTGACGGCCCGCCGCCAGCTCGCCCAGCACACGGAATTGCTCGGACTTCGCGAGCCCGCCGCTCGCGAACACCACGCCCATGAACAGCGCGAAGCCCGCCATCGCGACCACCGCCCCCACCACCGTGAGAATGGGCATGTGGTGACGGTAGCCCGGGCCACCGGTTCGGGCATCATCGTGGGCATGCTCACCATCGTCGTCGCCCTCTCCATCGCCGCCGCGCCCGACGCCGGGGTGCTCCGCCCGACAGACGGGGGGACGGCGGATGCAGGAACGGCTGCCCGGCCCGTCGATGCCGCCGAGCTCGAGCGCCTGCGCGCCCGGCTCGTCGACCTGGCGGCCCACACCGAAGACGTGGTGGCGCCGCTCAAGAAGCGCCTCGCGGAGCTCGAGGCCCGCACCGCCGAGCTCGAGAAGCAGGCCCAGAAGGTGGACTCGCTGCAGAAGAAGCTCGACCGCACCACCGACGAGCTCGCCACGCTCAAGCGCGAGGTGAACGAACGGGAGGAGCAGCGCAAGGAGAGCGAGCGCAAGGCCGTGGAGCAGAAGACCCGCCTCGAGGCCGTCACCCGGTCGCTCATCGCCGTCGACCAGCAGCTCGCGAGCGGCGCCACGAGCGCGCAGGTGGCCGAGACGCTCCGCGCGGCCGAGGGCAGCTACACCGGCGCCGCTCTCGAGTACGTGCGCAGCGCCCGCGCCGCGCTCGCGAACAACGACCTGAGCACCGCGCGAAAGTTCATCGGCCTCGCGGTGCTCGAGACGCAGGTGATGACGCGCTGACACCCGTGCTGACGCGCCGCGAGCCGCGCTCGGGTCCGCCATCGCCCGCTCGCGAAACGACGACCTGGGCACCGCGCGAGAGTTCATCGGCCTCGCGGTGCTCGAGACGCAGGTGCTGACGCGCAGGCACACGTCCTGACTCAACACGCGCCGCCCTCGAGTACGTGGCGGCCCTCAGGGTGCTCTGGTTCCCGCCGCGAGACGGACCAGGACCTTCCTTGATGGCGTGCAACTCGAAGACGACGGCGCCACACTTCATCGCGTGCGCTCCCGATGGGTCGTCTTCGTCTTCCTGGCGTGCGGTCGCTCCGAGGTGGTCGACGACGAAGCACTGCCGTCTCCCGCACCGTCCCTCGATGGCGGGCAGCGCCCCGACGCGGGTCCGCGGCGCGACGCTGGCCTCCGCGAGGTTGGCGCGCAGGACGCGGGCGAGCGCTTCGACGCTGGCCTCCCGCTCGACGCAGGTCGTCCAGACGCGGGCCAGCCCTTCGACGCCGGCCGGCCCGATGCCGGCCCCCCCTGCCTCGGGCTGCCGGTCGACGAGCTGCTCGTCGTCGAGGAGGTGCCAGGCACCAGGTCGACCTCGTTCGGGTTGAACGCGCCCGGAGCCGTCGTGCGCCTCGTGGTGCCCGCCGGCTCGACCATCGGTGGGACGCGCGACGGCGGCCCTGCGCTCAGCGTGCTCGGCGCGCGGGCCGTCTGCCTCGAGGTGGCCGGGGCCATCATCGGGGCCGGTGGCGCAGGAGGAAACGGGGGCAACGGCGGCTCGGGTGGAAACCCCAGGCCGTGCAGCCGAGACGGAGCGCCCGGAGGACCCGCCGTGTTCATCGACGGCGACGCCGAGGTGACGGTGCTGGCCGGAGGGCTCGTCGCAGGCGGCGGCGGCGGCGGAACGGGCTACTCCGGCTGCAACTTCAGCGCGGGCGGCGGAGGTGGCGCAGGCGTGCCAGCAGGACAGGGCGGCGAGCCGTCGACGCGGCTGTCGAGCGCACAGGAGCTGGCTTTCTGTGGGCAGGACAATGGCGTGCGCTCGGGGGTCGCCGGCCGCACGGGACTGCGCACGGACGGAGGGCACCCGGTGCCGTTCGGCCTCGGCGGGCAGACGAGCCCCGGCGGCGGCCTCGGCCAACCGGGGGGCGATTCGATGCCCAACTGCGCTCCGTCGGGCGCTCAGCCAGGCGCGGCCGGGGCCGCCATCACCGGACGCCCCGGAGCGTCACGGAGGCTCTCCCCCGCCTCGGCTGGCCCGGTGCTCGGCCGCGTCGAGTGAGCGTGAGTCCCGACGGGGGACGTGGTTGAACCCGCAAGCGCCATGGCCGATCCACGC
>JALOQF010000078.1 GCA_025459425.1 Myxococcaceae bacterium
ATCGGCACCCCGAAGCGCTGGGCCGAGCCGATGGCCACGTCGGCGCCCAGCTCGCCCGGCGGCGTCAAGAGGCAGAGCGCCAGCAGATCGCTCGCCATCACCACCATCGCGCCGTGCGCCTTCGCCTTCGCGACGAAGGGCCGGTAGTCGACGATGGCGCCGTCGGTGGCCGGGTACTGCACCAGCACCGCGAAGCACTTCCTCGAGAAGTCGTAGCTCGCGTGGTCGCCGACGATCACCTCGATGCCGAGCGGCTTCGCGCGGGTCTTCACCACCTCGATCGTCTGCGGGTGGCAGCGCGCCGAGACGAACATCGCCTTCGCGTCGGCGTCCTTCGCCAGCGAGTGCGTCAGGTGCATCGCCTCGGCGGCCGCGGTGCCCTCGTCGAGCAGCGACGCGTTCGAGATGGGCAGGCCCGTCAGGTCGGCCACCATCGTCTGGTAGTTGAGCAGCGCCTCGAGGCGGCCCTGCGCGATCTCGGCCTGGTACGGCGTGTACGCGGTGTACCAGCCCGGGTTGAGGAGGATGTTGCGGAGGATGACGCCCGGCGTGAGCGTGCCGAAGTAGCCCTGGCCCTGGAACGAGGTGAACACCTGGTTCTTCGCGGCGATCGTCTTGAGCTCGGCGAGCAGCTCGGCCTCGCCCTTCGCGGCCGGCAGGCTCATCGGCTTCTTGAGCCGAATCGCCTTCGGCACCGTCTGGTCGATGAGCGCGTCGAGGGACGGCGCTTTGATGGCGGCGAGCATCTCTTCGATGTCGCGGGACGACGGACCAACGTGACGGCGGGCGAAGGTGTCGAGCGGCTGGAGCATGGGGCGGCGAGATACAGAAAGACCCCGTCACTTCGCAATGGATTGCACCTCGCCCGATGGGCGCGCCTCATGGCTCCGAGGAGCCCACCCCCTGTTGCCCCGCGCCCCCGTCGAGCCGCCGCTTTTCTCACGTGGTGAGAGGCGACACGCCGACGTTTCAGGCTGGGGTCGCGGTCACTTGACCGTGGGGCCTCCCGTGGCGTAGCGGCGCCCGCGTCGTCGCCCGGGGACACCGATCATGCGCCAGTCGATTCTTGCAGCCGTGCTGTTGGGCCTGTCGTCCACCGCCGTCGCACAGGTGACGATCAACCCATCGGGCGGCACCGGGCCGGGGACGGGCGTTCGGGTGCACGTCGGGCCGACCGGCCAGGTGCAGGTGATTCGCAACGGCACCGGGCAGTTCTACTCGCAGACGGCCACGCCCGGCGCCACCACGAACCCGGGCGTGCTCACGGGCCTGTCGAACGGCGTGTACCTGGCGATCGGCACCACCAACGTCTTCGGGCCGCTCCACTTCGCGGCCGCGCCGGTGCTGGGCGTCACCGCGGCCGAGTTCACCCCGGTGAGCAACACGGTGACGCCGCAGCCCAACGGGAGCGGCTCGGCCACCACCGTGCTGCGCGCGACGGTGGGCGGGCGGAACTACGATCTCTCGGTTCGATACGACTACACGTTCCCGAACGACTTCGTGTCGGTCACGCACACGCTGACGATCCCCGCGGGGAACACGGTGCCGGTTCGGCTGTACCACGCGCTCGACGCGTACCTGGGCGGTGACGACTTCGGGCCCAGCTTCTACGTCCAGGGCCCACCCACGGTGGTCGGCGGCTTCCGCCAGGCCTCGAACGTCGTGCTGGCGTGGCGCTACCGCGGCGGCCTGCCGTGGACCGGGTACTACGGCGGCTTCTACGAGTGCATGTTCCGCGACGCGCTGTGCCCGATGGGCTCGGGCGGCGGCAACAACGTCTTCGGCGCGCTGACCTTCAACAACTGGGTCGACTCGACGGTGAAGGACAACGGCTTCGCCATCATGTGGAACTTCGGCGCCACGCCCGGCACGCAGGTGGTGTCGAACGATCTGACGTTCTTCTCGTACCAGCCGACGCTCTCGAAGGCCTTCGGCACCACCGCGATCCAGGCGGGCTCGACCACCACCCTCACCTTCACCATCGACAACGTCCCCGGCGCTCCGGCGCAGGGCAACCTCGGCTTCCAGGACACCCTGCCGGCCAACCTGCTGCTGGCGAACTCGACGTTCACCAACACCTGCGGCGGCACGGTGACGCTCAACACGAGCGCGAGCCCGAACACCATTCGGCTGCAGAGCGGCGCGCTGGCGCCCACGGTGCAGCGCTGCACGGTGGTGGTGAACGTGACGTCGTCGGTCGCCGGCGCGTACACGAACGGCCGCACCAACATCTCGAACCTGTCGGTGGTCGAGAACCAGGTGAGCGATCAGATCCTCTCGGTGGTGCAGAGCGCGCCCATCGTCACCCTCAACGCGCCGGGCATCATCAACCTGCAGAACGCCACCGCGTACCCCGTCTCGGGCACCTGTCAGACGATCGCCGGCAACGTCACCGTCACGGTCGGCAGCGTCATCACCTCGGTGCCCTGCTCGAGCGGCACCTTCTCGGCCAGCCCGAACGTCGCGGGCCTTCCGGACTCGGCCTCGGTCACCGTGAGCGCAGCGCAGACGAACGCCGCAGGCACCGGCACCACCTCGCGCCCCACCTCGAAGGACACCATCGCGCCCGCCGCGCCGGCCTTCACCTCGCCCGCCGACGCGGCCTTCGTCGGCACCACCACGCCCACCGTCTCGGGCACCGCCGAGCCGGGCACCACCGTGCGCGTCATCGTCGGCGGCGTCACGGTGTGTACGGCGCTGGCCCAGGGCAACGGCGTGTGGACCTGCACCACCACGGCCTTGAGCGACGGCGCCCGCACGCTCACCACGACGGCCACCGATCCGGCGGGGAACACGTCGCCCGTCTCGCCGCCGCGCACCGTCACCATCGACACCACGCCGCCCGCCGCCCCCGTCATCAACAGCCCGGCGCAGAGCGCGGTGGTGGGGCCCAACCCTTCCATCTCGGGCACCGCCGAGCCCTTCGCGCAGGTCACCGTCACCGAGGGCGCCGGCACGGTGTGCACGGTCTCGGCCAACAACCTCGGCCAGTGGAGCTGCCCCACCACCTTCGGGCCCTCGATGCGCACCCTCTCGGCGACCCAGCGCGATCAGGCGAACAACGCAGGCCCCGCGGCGCCGAACCGCACCTTCACCATCGCCAACGTGCCGACCGTGACGCTCAACGCCCCCGCCGCCATCACCCGCGCCAACGTCTCGGCCTACACGCTGACGGGCGCGTGCACGACGGCGGCCGGCACCGTCACCGTGCGGGTCGGCGCATTGGCGACGATGCCGCCGTGCACCGGCGGAGCGTTCTCGACGACCCTCGACGTGTCGAGCCTCGCCGACGGGCCGGCCATCTCGGTGAGCGCGGCGCAGACGAACGTCACCGGAACCGGCACCGACACCCGCACCGCGCTCAAGGACACCGTCGCGCCGCCGGCGCCCGCCATCTCCACGCCTTCCGAGGCGGCGGTCGTCAACACCTCGACGCCGATGATCTCGGGCACGGGTGAAGCGGGCGCGACCCTCACCGTGCGCCGGGGCGCCACCGTCGTGTGCACCGTCACCGTGCCCGGCAACGGGACGTGGAGCTGCGTCGCCGCGACGATCCCCGATGGGCCCGTCAGCGTCACCGCGACGGCCACCGACGCCGTCGGGAACGCCTCGGCCTCTTCACCCGCGCGCACCTTCACCGTCGACACGGCGGCGCCGAACCCGCCCGCCATCACCAACCCGGCCCAGGGCGCGACCGTCGGTCTCAACCCGACGCTGGCCGGCACCGCCGAGCCCGACGCCACGGTGTCGGTGACGGAAGGCACGCTGCTCGTCTGCAGCGTCACCGCGAACGCCACCGGCCAGTGGAGCTGCCCCACCACCTACCAGCCGGGCATGCGCTCGATCACCGCGACGCAGCGTGACACCGGCGGCAACCTCTCGGCGCCGTCGCCCGCGCGCACCTTCACCGTCGCGCCGGTGCCGACGGTGACGCTCGACCCGCCCGGGCCCATCAACGGCGTCAACGCCTCGAGCTACGCCGTCTCGGGCCAATGCACGACGACCGCGGGCCAGGTGTCGATCACCGTGGGCGGCGTGAGCGGCTCCGCCACCTGCACGGGCGGCGCGTTCTCGACGAACGTGGTGGTGGTGTCGATCGCCGACTCGGCGTCGGTGCCCGTGGTGGCCGCGCAGACGAACCCTTCGGGCACGGGGAACGACACCCGCAGCACCACGAAGGACACGGTCGCGCCGTCGGCGCCGACCTTCTCGAGGCCGATGGAAGGCGCCGTGCTCTCGGACGCGTCGCCGACCCTCACCGGCACGGCCGAGCCCGGGAGCACCGTGCGCGTGACGCGGGCCGGCATGCCGCTGTGCACGACGGTCACGCCCGCGTCGGGCACCTGGAGCTGCGTCGCGCCGATGCTCGGCGACGGGCAGATCATCGTCACGGCCACCTCGACCGACCCATCGGGCAACGTGTCGACCGCGTCGATGCCGCGCACGTTCATCGTCGACACCATGCCTCCGCCGGCGCCGACGTTGAGCACCCCGGCCGAGGGCGCCCGCGTCGGCCTCTCGCCGATGATCTCGGGCACCGCCGAGCCGAACGCGGTCGTCACCGTGACCGAGGGCGGCGCGCTCGTGTGCCAGACGACCGCCACCATGACGGGCGCCTTCAGCTGCCCCACCACGCTGGGCGTGGGCGCGCACGTCATCACCGCGCGCCAGACCGACACCGCCGGCAACCAGGGCCCCGCGTCGGCCCCGCGCTCCTTCACCGTCGAGAACGTGCCCACCGTCATTCTCGGGCAGCTGCAGGTCATCAACCTCGCGCGGGCGATGCAGTACGAGGTGCTCGGCTTCTGCACCACGGGCGCCGGGCCCGTGAGCGTGGCAGTCGGCACCGTCACCGGCATGGCCACCTGCGTGATGGGCCAGTTCTCCACGCGCCTCGACGTGCGCTCGGTTCCCGACGGCGCGATGGTGCAGGTGACCGCGAGTCAGACGACCGCTGGCGGCACGGGCCGCGATCAGCGCACGGTGCTCAAGGACACGGTGCCGCCGCCCGCGCCGACCTTCACCACGCCCGCGAGCGAGGTGACGACCTTCACCGTCGATCGGCCCGTGCTCGCCGGCACCGCGGAGCCGAACGCCACCGTCACCGTCTTCATCAACGGCCAGCTCGCCGGCACGGTGACGGCCGACGCGACGGGCGCCTGGAGCTTCACGCCGCCCACTCCGCTCGCCGACGCGCGCTACACCGTCAAGGCCAGCGCGACCGACGCGGCCGGCAACACCGGGCCCGACTCGGTCATCGTGCCGTTCTCGGTCGACTCCACCCGGCCCAACCCGCCGGTCATCCTCACGCCCGAGAAGGACAAGTCGTACGACGTCGATCGCCCGCTCGAGATCACCGGCACCTCGGAGCCCGGCGCCCGGGTGACGATCTTCCTCGACGGCCGGCCCACGTTCTTCGTGGTGGCCGACGCGCAGGGCCGCTTCTCGGCCACGGTGCCGGCGAACGTGCTGTCAGAGGGCTCGCACCTGGTCGCCGCCGAGGCGCTCGACGCCGCGGGCAACCAGAGCGTCCGCTCGGCCGACGTGCCGTTCTTCATGCGCATTCCGACGTGGACCTACGCCGGCCAGGGCCTGGTCAGCTGCGCGTCGGTCTCGCTTCCTGGCGGGGTGGCGCCGCTGGCGCTCGCGCTGCTCGCCCTCGTCTCCCGCCGCCGCCGCACCCGCTGAAGGTCCTCCATGAACCGGCTTCTCCTCGCAGGCCTCCTCGTCGCGGTCCCGGCGCTCGCCCAGGACCCCACGCCGCTGCCGACGTTCTCGCTCACCCGCTTCTCGCTCAACGACGCGCCGCTCGGCGGGCTGGGCGCGGCCACCGGCGACGTGCTGCCGCACAAGAAGTTCCGCGCGTGGGGCGCCTTTCACTACGAGAACAACCCGCTGGTGCTCTTCCGCGACGGGCAGCGGCAGGGCTCGCTCGTGCAGAACCGCCTCAACCTGCACCTGGGGCTCGGCTACGGCATCACCTCGTGGCTCACGGCGACGGTGGAAGTGCCGCTGGTGCTGTACCAGGGCGGAGACGACTTGAGCGCCATCGCCCGGGTCCGCTCGCCCGATCAGTTCGGCCTCGCCTCGCCGCGCCTCTCGCTGCGCCTCGGCATTCTGTCCCAGCGGAAGGGTGGGCTGCTCGCCGACGCGCCCGTCGATCTCGCGCTGCAGCTCGGCACCGCGTTCCCCTTCGGCGTGGGCAACGCGCTCGCGGTCGAGTCGGGGTGGAACGTCTTCCCCCAGCTGTCGGCCGGCCGTGACTTCGGCCCGGTGCGCTTCGGCGGCGAGGTGGTGGGCCTGGTGCGCCCGACGCCCGTGAACCTGTCGAGCGCGACGGCGATTCGGGACCAGATCGGCAGCCAGCTCGGCCTCCGCGCGCTGCTCTCGAGCACCGGCGACGGCGTGCGCTTCGAGGGCTCGTTCCACACCCTCGTCCCGCTGGGCGGGGGCACGACGCCGGCCGGCTTCGAGCTGCTCGGCGGCGCCCGCGTGCCGATCGGCCCCATCGAGCTCTTCCTGCTCGCGGGCCCCGGCTTCGGCAGCCTGCCCGGCACGCCCACCGTGCGCGTGCTCGGCGGCCTGGGCATTCGCCCCGACGACAACGACCCCTGCTCGCAGGGCCGCAAGCACACGCCCGCCCAGTGTCCTGACCTCGACGACGACGGCGACGGCATCGTCAACCGGCTCGATCAGTGTCCGCTCGAGGCCGAAGACGTCGACGGCTACCAGGACTCCGACGGCTGCCCCGACCCCGACAACGACGGCGACGGCGTGCTGGACCGCGACGACCGCTGCCCGATGAAGAAGGGCCCGCTCGAGAACAAGGGCTGCCCGGTGGTGAAGGTGGCCGAGAAGGACACCGACGGCGATGGCGTGCTCGATTCGAAGGACGACTGCCCGACCGAGCCGGGGCCGGCCGAGAACAAGGGCTGCCCGACGAAGGACAGGGACGGCGACGGCGTGCTCGACCCCGACGACGCCTGCCCCGACGAGGCCGGCCCGAAGGAGAACAAGGGCTGCCCCGTGAAGGACAAGGACGGCGACGGCGTCGAGGACAAGTTCGACAACTGCCCCGAGGTGAAGGGCCCCGCGTCGAACCAGGGCTGCCCCGAGAAGGAGCGTCAGCTCGTCATCATCACCAGCGAGAAGCTCATCATCAAAGAGAAGGTGTTCTTCGCCACCGCCAAGGCGACGATCCTGCCGCGCTCGTTCCCGCTGCTGAACAACGTCGCGAAGGTGCTGCGCGAACACCCCGAGATCCAGCTCGTGCGCGTCGAGGGCCACACCGACTCGCAGGGCGGCCGCGACTACAACGTCAGCCTCTCGCAGCGGCGCGCGAACTCGGTGAAGGACTACCTCATTCACCAGGGCGTCGAGGGCACGCGGCTCCAGGCCAAGGGCTTCGGGCCCGACCGCCCGGCCGACACGAACAAGACGGACGCCGGGCGCTCGAACAACCGGCGCGTCGAGTTCGTGATTCGTGGCACCGGCGCCGCGGCTGACGACGCGGGCGGCGAGTGAGCCGGCGCGGCGCGGGAGCGTGAGTCTCGTCGTGGAGTGGTCAGCGCGGCTGGTAGGCTCTCGGGCCTCATGACGCCTCGCCGGCCGCGCAACGCTCCAGAGCCCGTTCTCACCAGTGACATCGTCGTCGACCGGAGCGCGGCCCCCACCGGCGAGCACCCGCAGGCCCTCGTCGACCGTCGCCCCAACCCGTTCAACCTCGAGAACCCCAGGCTGCTCGACATCGCCCCCGCCGAGCCGAAGTCCATCGAGGACACGGGGCTCCGCATCAGCCTGCTGTCGGACATCGCCCTGCGCTTCCTCTACTACCAGGGCACCGTCACCGGCGGCGCCGTCGCCGAAGAGCTGCGCCTGCCGTGGACCGGCGTCGTCGAGCACGTCATCGACTTCCTCGCCCAGGAGAAGCTCGTCGACCTGCGCGGTGGCAAGGGCTTCGGCCGCGTGTCGGTCGACTTCCTCCTCACCGAGAAGGGCCGCGAGTACGCCCGCGACGCGCTCGAGCGCACCACCTACATCGGCCCGGCGCCCGTCCCCATCGAGCAGTACAACCAGCTCATTCAGCAGCAGACCCGCGAGCTGCCCATCGTCACGCGCAAGCAGCTCGAGCTCGCCCTCGCCCACCTCGTCGTTCCCCCCGGCATCGTCGACAAGCTCGGCCCCGCCGTGAACTCGGGCCGCTCCCTCTTCCTCTACGGCCCGCCCGGCAACGGCAAGACGTCGCTCGCCGAGGCCGTCAGCGCGATGTTCGGCGGCGAAGCCTTCATTCCCGCCTGCCTCGAGATCGATGGGCAGATCGTCAAGGTGTTCGACCGCCTCGTGCACCACCCCGTCGCCCTCGAGCTCGGCCGCGACAAGGACGGCCGCCGCCTCAAGTTCGAGATGGATCACCGCTGGCAGGTCTGCCGACGGCCCTCCGTCATCGTCGGCGGAGAGCTCACCCTCGAGACCCTCGACCTCATCTATTCCGAGACCGCGCGGTTCTACGAGGCGCCGTTCCAGGTGAAGGCCAACGGCGGCATGCTCCTCATCGACGACTTCGGCCGACAGAAGGTGCACCCCACCGATCTGCTCAACCGGTGGATCGTCCCCCTCGAGAAGCGCGTCGACTTCCTCACCCTCCACACCGGCAAGAAGTTCGAGATTCCGTTCGATCAGCTCGTGGTGTTCTCGACCAACCTCGACCCGAAGGAGCTCGTCGACGAGGCCTTCCTGCGGCGCATCAAGTACAAGATCGAGGTCGGCAACCCCGACGAGGCCCAGTACCGCGCCATCTTCCGGCGGGTGTGCGAGGCGTCAGGCGTGCCGTACGTCGAGCAGGCCGTCAGCTTCCTCTTCGACCACGTCTACAAGCCGCGGAACCTCGACCTGCGCAGCTGCCATCCTCGCGATCTCGTTCAGCTCGTGCGCGACGCGGCCCGGTACCGTGGCGTCGCGCCGGCCCTGTCTCGCGAGCTGCTCGAGCAGGCCGTTCAGGTCTTCCTCGTCGACGTCTGACTGACCCGTGACCGGGGAAGGACCCGGGGGGTTTCTGGAAATCTTGTCGGGCATGCCTACACTCGGGGTACCCGTGCCGGTCGCCGATCCCAAAGCTGCCCCTTTCAAGGTGCGCCCCGCCCGCCGCGGAGACGCGCCCGGCATCGTCGCGATCCTGAACGAGGCTGGCGCTGCGGCCGACACGCAGACCTTCACGTGGATCATCAGCCACCCCGAGGTCGAGGTGCTCGTCGCCGCCGACCCGCTCGACAAGGTGATCGGCGTGGTGAGCCTCTCGCATCGGCCCCTGCTCAAGGTGGGCGGCCGCGCGGCCAGCATCGACGAGCTCGGCGTGGCCCGCGCGTGGATCCGCAAGGGCGTCGGCCGCGAGCTGCTCAAGCGGGCCGTCGAGCGCGCCAGGGTGCTGGGCGTCAAGCGCCTCGAGGTGCAGACCTTCGCCGGCGTCACCGACGAGGTCGACGCGTTCTTCCGCGCCACCGGCTTCGAGCGCGCGAACGTCGGCGTCTTCCGGCTGAAGTAGCCTCTGCCGGTCGGGCAGCCGACGCCCCCACCACGAAGGGGCTCGGCCCTACCGGATGGACACCGAGAACCGACCCGCCGACGTGCCGGCGCCATCGACCCACACCGAATACAGCCCGGGCGCGAGGCTCGGCAGCGTCAACGAGACCGGCTGCCCGAAGTCCGGGGCTGCCTGGCAGCCGACGTTCGCGCCGACGCTCGTGCACGCGCTCTGGGCGGGCCCGCCGCGCACGTAGACGACCGGCCGAAACAGCTCGCCACCCATCACCTCGGGCGACACCGTGATCGTCACCGGCCCCTGCTGCGACACCTGGAGCGTGTAGACGACGTCCGGCGCGAACTCGCCGTTGGCCCCCGGCGGCAACCCGCATCGCCCCTCGGTGCCTGGCGTCGCGCCCCGCGTGTCACCGGTGCTCGTCGACCCCACGGTCAGCGAAAAGTTCATCATCGCCGTCATCGACCCACACACGTCGTTCGAGGCTGGCGGAATCGGCGGCCCGGTGAGGACGCGGAGCGAGAACGCCCCTTGCGTCTGGAGATCACCCGACACCCACAACGTGTACGTGCCCGGGTCGAGCACGGGGAAGTGCGCCACCGCCCGGTCCGGCACCTGATCGTCCGAGATGGCGCACCGCATGCCGACCGGAGACGCAGCAGTGAGGGCGCATGGCCCCTGGGGCTTGAGTGACAGCACGGGTAGCAGCGGGCTCCCGGTGAGCGCATGGGCGTCGAGCGAGACCGACTGCCGGCTGGCGAGCGTGAGCGTGTACGCCACGTCACCCGCGGTGCTCGGCGACGCGCACGTCAACGCCGAGCGCGTCGCACCGACGGTCGTCTCGTTCGGGAACGTCGCCATGCCAGAGCCCACCGGCAACGGCGTCGGCATCGTGCACGAGTCGTTCGATGGTGGCGCCGGCGGCGGCGTGAACTCGAGCTGCAGATCGAACGCTCCCGACGTACCGAAGCGCCCGTCGACGAAGAGGTACCAGCGCCCCGCCTCGAGCCCGGGCACGTCGAGGAGCGCCGGAAACCCGGCCTGCCCCGCCGCCGTACAGGCGAGCTGCTCGCGGGCCACGGCCGACTCGCACATCATCGCGCGGCGCAGGTACAGCACCGGCTGCAGCCGCGAGCCCGAGAGCGGCACCACGCGCGCGACCATTCGACGAGGCGCGGCGAGATCGATGGCGTAGACGAGCTCGGGCCCGGTGCCCTCGCAGCCACTGGCGTCGTTCTTCGCCCGCGAGGTGTCGCCCTGGAGCGAGATCGTGCCTCCCGTGGCCGTCGAAGGGTCGAGCTCGAGGGCCGTCGCGCACGTGTCGTTGGTGGGCGCCGGCACCGGCTCGGTCAGCCGCACGCGGAGCTGGAAGCGGCCGGCGTTCGTGCCCGGCGAAGCGGTGCCGTCGACGATGACCCAGTAGTCACCGGCTTCGAGGGCTGGCAGCTCGAGCGCGGCGGTGCTGGTGGTCGTCACGCCCGCCGCGCAGGCCAGCTCCGAGGCGCCGTCGGCGCAGGCCCGGCGCAGCGACAACAGGGGCCGGAAGGCGCCCAGCCCCACGGCCTCGAGCCGGACCCGGCGCGGGCGCTCCAGGGTGAGGCGGTACACCGCGTCGGGCGCTCCGGGGGCCCCACACCCGGGCGAGAAGTCGTCGGCGAGCTCGGTGGTGTCTCCAGCGACGTCGATGACGTCGGCGCCACGAAGCACGCCGGGCGCGCTGCAGCTGTCGATGCGCGGGGCTTGATCGAGTGACAGCTCGAGCTCGAAGGCGCCGCCCACGTCGCTCTCGGCGTCGACCCAGAGGAACCAGGCGCCCGGAGCCAGACCGTCGGCCACCAGCGAGGCGCGGTCGCCGCCGACCTCGGTGAAGCCGCACGCCACCTCGGCGCCGTCGCGGGCACAGTCCGAGCGGAGCCCGATGACGGGCAGGAAGCCCGACGTCGGGTCGAGCGGCCGCACCGTCGCCGTCAGCCGTCGCCGCTCCGTGAGCTTGAGCCCATAGACGACGTCGGGCCCGACCGAGCCCGCCAGCGCGCAGCCCAGCGTCGTGTCATGGCTGGCGCCCAGCGTGGTGCCGCGGAGCCGAACCGTGCCGCTCGTCAACTCGAGGGCGCTCGCCACCGCCGCGCAGCGCTCGACGGCCCCCGCCACGCAGGTGCCCGACAGCATGTCGCACGCACCGCTGGGACAATCGGCGTCGCTCCCGCACGCCACGCAGCGCCCATCGGCGCGGCAGATGGGGGTGGCCCCACCGCAGGCCGAGCCCCCTCGACAGCCGCCGTCCGAGTCCGGAGGGAGGACACAGGTCTGCGTGGCGACGTCGCAGAAAAGCCCGTCGGCGCAGGGGCCGCAGGTCCGCTGCTGGACGGAAGGGCGCTCACAACCAGTCAGGAGCGCGACGACGAGGAGAACCGAGGAGGACGAGGTGGTGCGAAACACGATGGGCCTTCAGCAGGCCGGCCTTGAACCAGATGCGGGAAACTGTACCGCGATCGGCCCGCAAGTGCGACGCTGCGCCCCGGTTTTTCGACTGAGGGAGATCCCATGGAGCTCGAGCTGACCGGCTTCGGCGAGTTCGAAGGCGTCGAACTGCTGCAGAAGCTGCACCTCTTCCAGAAGCTCACCTTCGACGAGACGACCCGGCTGGGCAGCATCATTCAGTACGTCGACCTGCCGCCCGACACGATCGTCATCGAAGAGAACGCGCTCGGAGACGCGCTCTACGTCATCGCGAAGGGCGAGGTGCGGGTCACCCGCGACGCCAACCAGGACGGCACGCACTCGCACGCCGAAGAGATCGGCCGGCTGAAGGAAGGCGACCTCTTCGGCGAGATGTCGCTCATCGACGACCTGCTCACCAGCGCACGCGTCACCACCGTGGGGCCGTGCCGGCTGCTCAAGCTGCCGCGCGACCGCTTCGAGACGCTCCTCGGCGGTGACGACAAGCTCGCGGTGAAGGTCTTCCGCTCGTTCTGCCGAACGTTGTCCGACCGCCTGCGGCGCACCACCTCGATGCTCGCGAAGACCCAGGCCATGCAGGTCTCGATGCGCTGACCAGGAAGGGGAACGCCACGCCATGGAACTCGCCACCTTCAACCAATTCCTCACCGCGGCCGTGAAGAACGGCGCCAGCGACGTGCACTTCAAGGTGGGCGCCGCGCCGGCGCTCCGCGTCAACGGGCAGCTGCTGCCCGTCAAGGTGCCAGCGCTGCAGCCCGAAGACACCGCGCGCATCGTCGGTCACCTGGTGCGCCACAGCCGCTACAAGGGGGCCCTCGACGATCTGCAGGACTTCGACACGTCCTACGCGCTCGAGGGCGTCGGCCGCTTCCGCGCCAACGTCTTCCGAAACAAGGGCCACCTCGGCGCCGTGATGCGCTCGATTCCCCTCACGGTGCCCGACTTCGCGAAGCTCGGCCTGCCCAAGGTGCTCGAGAAGCTGTCGCAAGAAGAGCGCGGGCTCATCCTCGTCACCGGCATCACCGGCTCGGGCAAGTCGTCCACGCTGGCGGCGATGGTCAACTACATCAACCAGCACTACCGCAAACACATCGTCACCATCGAAGACCCCATCGAGTTCGTCCACCAGGACAACTTCAGCCGCGTCACCCAGCGAGAGATCGGCCCCGACACGCCCAGCTTCGGCGCGGCCCTGCGCGCGGCGCTCCGGCAGGACCCCGACGTGATCCTCGTCGGCGAGATGCGCGACACCGAGACGATCGAGATCGCGCTGAAGGCCGCCGAGACGGGCCACCTCGTGCTGTCCACCGTGCACACGCAGGACTGCTACCGCACCATCGGCCGCATCATCGGCGTCTTCCCACCCGAGGGGCAGACGGGCGTGCGCAAGCGCCTCGCCGAGAACCTCAAGGGCACCGTGTCGCAGCGCCTCTTGCCGCACGCCTCGGGCCGCGGGCGCGCGGTGGCCGCCGAGATCATGGTGTCGACGCTGTCGGTCGTCGAGTTCATCAAGGACCCCGAGCGCACCCACGAGATCACCGACTTCCTCGAGCGCAACCAGGACCTGTTGGGCACGCAGAGCTTCGACATGCACCTCGCGTCGCTGCTCAAGCAGAACGTCATCACCCGCGAGACGGCCCTCGAGGCGGCCACGAACCGGGCCGACTTCGAGCGCGCGCTGGCCTTCGAGTGACCGCCGTCAGCCCGCGCGCGACTTGAGCATCTTCACGAAGCCGTCGGCCGTGAAGAACGTCAGCTCGATCACGCCGATGCGCACCTTGACGCCGCTCTGCAGCGGCGACGGCACCTTCGGGGCCAGCCGCTTGCCGCCCACCTGCGTGCCGTTGCGGCTGCCGGCGTCGACGATCGACCAGCTCCCTCCATCGTCCTGCTGCACCCAGGCGTGGAAGCGCGACACCGAGGCGTCGTCGAGCACGATGTCGTTGTTCGAGGTGCGGCCGACGGTCACCCGGCGCTGAAAGGCGTTGTCCTTCGTCTTCTCGACCACCACCGCGAGCGGTTCGCCACCGCCGATCGCCGGCACGGCGATGCCCGACTGCGTGCGGAACTGGTAGTCGTCGTCTTCGTCGTCACCGGTCTGGTGTGGCGGAGCCTCGGGCGGCTCGTAGAGCAGCACCGGTCGGCCGTTGAGCCGCGCCTCGAGCTTCTTGGGATCATCCGTGAACCGATTGAACCAGGTGAGCAGCGACTCCGGCATCGGGGTGACATCTCAGCCCGATTCCACCGCCTCGTCCAAACGATCTTCGCCCCACGCGCTTTTCGCGTCGCGGCACGCCCGGAAGAGCGGCGGCCGGGCCTCGTGCACGAAGGGCATGGCCAGCACCGCCTCGACGTAGAACGGCGCCTGGCGCGAGAAGAAGACGGCCCGGCCCAGGTCGTCGAGCACCGACTGGGTGAAGCCCAGCTTCGACGACGCCAGCGCCCGCGCGAAGAAGAGGCACGGCACGTCGCCGAAGCGGCGCATCGCGAGGTTGAGCCGGCGCTTCGAGGCGTACACCTGCCACTCGACGGACAGCGGCGTCGCCCGGTGCTCGAGCGACAGCCACTCGCGCAGGTAGGCCTCGGCCGCCGACACCGGAGGCTGCGCCTCGAGGCGCTCGAGCACCACCTCGGGCGCGGTGCTGCGCTCGGACAACCACGAGAGCCACCGGGCCTCGCCGCCGCTGAAGCCGGCACGGGTGAGATCGATGGCGTCGACGGGGCGGCCCGCCACCACCTCGAGCAGGAGCGCGCGGCCCGCGTCCCGGCCCGGAGGCGTGGGCGACGACAGCGCCAGCGCGCCGGGGCCTCCCTCGGGCATGGTGAGGGTGCCGTCTGGCGTTCGCGCCGACGCGGGCCACATGCCGGCCAGCAACGCGTCCCAGTCGAGCCAGCGCAGCGACGGGAACCCCTCGGCCTTCGCCCGCCGACGGTGCACTGCCCACCGGTGAACCCCGATGACGCCGCAGGTGTAGGCCAGGGCGACGCCGCCGGTGAAGACCAGGCTCATGCGTCGAAGCGCCGCCGCGGCTCGGCCACCGGCGTTCCGTCTTCGTCTTCCTCCACCTGCCGCGTGGGAATGCGGAACTCCTCGCCCAGCCACTTGCCGAGATCGATGGCCCGGCAGCGCTCCGAGCAGAACGGAAACGAGCGGTTCTCGGGAGGCCGCGTCACGGGCTTCTCGCACGTCGGGCAGTTCGATGACGCCATGACGTGCATTCTGCCCCAAAGCCGGGGCAATCTGCCCGCGATGATGCGCCTTGCCTGTCTCGCCCTCGTCGCGCTCGCCGCCTGCCGCGGCTCCAACACCCAGCGGGTCGACCCGCCCCCCGCGATGCCGACGTGCGGTGACGGCGTCGTCGACGAAGGTGAAGAGTGCGATGGCTCGAACCTGGCCGAGCAGACGTGCGTGACGCTCGGCTTCGAGCAGGGCCAGCTCACCTGCGGGGCCTGCCGCTTCGTGAAGACGTTGTGCACGCGGCGGTGCGGGAATGGGGTGCTCGACCCCTCGGAGCGCTGCGACGGCACCCTCGGCGTGCCCGCGTGCACCACCTGGGGCGCCAACCGCTGCGGCGACGACTGCCAGCTCGACACCGCCAACTGCCTCACCCAGGGCCTCGAGGCGGCGCCGGAGCTCACCACGCCCAACGGAGGCCCCGCCGTCGTCGCCGACCTGCCGCCCGCGGGCGTACCGGATCTGGTGATGGCCGTGCCCAGCCGCAACCGCGTCGAGCTCTTCGCGTGGAACCCGGTGCAGGGCTTCGCCGGTACGACGAGCCGCAAGCTCTCGTTCCAGCGCACGGCCGTCGCGTGCGTCGCCGGCGACCTCAACCAGGACGGCGCCCTCGACGTGGCGACGGTGAACGACACCGGGGCCTTCGACGCCTACCTCTCGCAGGGGCAGACGTTCTCGCTGCGCGAGCTCGATGGCGGGTGTCCGGGCGCGGCGCTGCTGGGGGTGGCGAAGGTGGGGCCGTCGCGCGAGCTCGCCATCGCCGCGGGCTGCGGGGCCGTCTTCGCCTTCGACACCGGTGGGGTGCGGCGCGTCGAGGTGCCCGACGCCTCCGTGGTGGGGCTGGGCGACCTCGACCGCGACGGGCTGGGTGACGTGCTGGCCGTCGACGCCGAGGGGCTGCGGGTGCTGGCGGGCCCGGCGTTCGTCGCCGATGGAGGCCTGGCCCTGCCGGCCACACCCCGCGCGCTGGCCACCGGCGATCTCGACGGCGACGGAGACGTCGACCTGGCGGCGCTGGTGGGCGCCGAGGTGAAGCTGCTCGAGAACACCGGCAGCGGCTTCGCGGAGCGGGCCTCGTACCCCGCCTCACGCGCGCAGGTGGTCGACGTGCGGGACTTCGATCTCGATGGGGTGGCCGACGTGCTCTTCACCGCGGGCGACGACGTGGTGGTGCGCCGCAACCGGGGCGCGTGGGTCTTCTCCGAGTTCCGCCAGGCAGTGGGCGCCGGGCCGGTTCGTTCGGTGGCGGTGGGTGACGTCGACGCCGATGGCGACCTGGACGTGGCCGTCACCTTCTCGACCAGCGGCGATGGCACCAGAACGGCTGTCGTGCGGAATCGCGCCCGCTAATCGTCCACACGTCAGGGCCCACAGGCCGTTGACGTCGAGGACCGTTGTGGTACTCCCCGCGCGCCTTGCCGACGTAGCTCAGCGGTAGAGCAACTGATTCGTAATCAGTAGGTCCCCGGTTCAAACCCGGGCGTCGGCTCCAGAGACTGAAGCCCCGGACTTCGAAGAACGGAGTCCGGGGCTTCGCTTTTTCGAGCCTCGAGCGCGCTCCATCCGTCACCGCCTCGACGCTTCATCGACACGAAGTGCGTAGCGCGCTTCGCACCCGAGCTGACGCGGCGTGGCGTCGTTTTTTGCTCCCGCGCCCCTGCCCTCGCCCATACGGTGCCCGCGCGTTTTCGGCCCCTGCGAAAACCGCGTCGGGGCCTTTTCCCTGGAGCAATCAGACATGGCTGAAGAGAACTTCATGCGGGTGGCCAACCCCGGCCAGCAGCGCAAGACCATCTACACCGAGGCGATGGAGATCTTCGAGCGGGCGGCCGACGCGATGTCGCTCGACCGCCGGGTGCGGCTCGAGCTCGAAGAGCCCGACTACGAGCACATCTTCTACGTCACCACCAAGCTGAAGGACCGCCTCGTGCCCGTGGCCGCGGACGCCGCGCGGAACTTCGCCGACCTCGCCGTCACCAAGGTGCGCGACGCGCACGGCCTCGAGCGGCTCGCCGACGGGAAGATCATTCTCAACGGCAAGGCGCTCCTGGGCAGCGACGTCAGCATTCGCAGCGGGCACCTGCGGCTCGACGACGGGCAGGTCTACCAGCTCGTGCCGGGCGACATTCAGCGCTTCAAGGCGTACCGCGTGCAGCACAACCAGGCGCGCGGCCCGTACAAGGGTGGCATCCGGTACCACCGCGAGGTCTCGCTCGACCTCTTCAAGGCGCTCGCCGCCGAGATGACGTGGAAGACGGCCATCGCCGACGTGCCCTTCGGCGGCGGCAAGGGCGGCATTCAGCTCGACCCGCGCCAGTACGGCAAGGAAGAGCTCCAGGCCATCTCGCTGCGCTTCATGTACAAGCTCAAGTCGATGGTCGGGCCGAACATCGACATTCCGGCCCCCGACATCGGCACCAACTCGGAGATCATGGCGCTGTACCTGCGCCAGTTCTCGGACGGTGAGCGCGAGCGGCACAACCAGCGCGGCGTCATCACCGGCAAGGACGTGCGCATCGGCGGCTCCGAGGGGCGCACCAAGGCGACGGGTCAGGGCGTCGCCTACACCATCGAGGACTACTACGCCGACCGCGGCGAGCGCGGTGAACGACGCCGACGGCACCATCTACAACCCCGAAGGCATCGATGCCGTTGACCTGATGAAGTACGTCAACGAGAACCCGAAGAACCTGAAGCGATCGGTGCTCGGGTACCCGAACGCGCAGTCGATCAGCAAGGCCGACTTCTGGCAGGTGAAGGCCGACATCGCGATGCCCGCCGCGCTGGGTGGCGAGATCACCGCCGAGATCGCCGAGAAGATGAACGTGAAGCTCGTCGCCGAAGGCGCCAACGGCCCCACCACGCCCGAGGCCGACCGCGTGCTCGAGAAGCGCAAAATCGACATGATCCCCGACATCATCTGCAACGCGGGTGGCGTGACGGTCAGCTACTACGAGTGGATCCAGAACAAGCGCATGGAGTCGTGGAGCGAGAAGGAGGTCGACTCGCGCCTCGAGCACGCGCTCAAGAAGAACTACCGGATCATTCGTGACATCGCGCGCAACAACCCGCGCCGCTCCGACATGCACGACAGCCGGGCCTTCTGCATCGGGAAGCCGGTCGACACGCGGTGCGCGGCGATGATCCTCGCGCTCAAGCGCATCGAGGCGCACTACATGCTCGAGGGCTTCAGCCAGTAACGCCCTTTGCCGTCGTCGCGTGCCCGGGCGCTGGTTCCTTCGTGGAGCCGGCGCCCGTTTCGTTGGAGGCTCCTGTCCGTGGCCTCGTTCGGACACATCGCGGTCGGGCTGGCGGCGGGGCGGGCCTTTCGGCCAGAGCGCCCGTGGTGGTGCATGGTGGGCTTCTCGGCCTTGTCACTGCTCCCCGACGCAGACGTCATCGCCTTCGTGTTCCGCGTGCCGTACGAGGCGCCGCTCGGGCACCGCGGCGCGACGCACTCGCTGGTGTTCGCAGCGCTCTGTGGCCTGACGGCGCTCCTGGCGCGTCGCGACCGTCGACTCGCGCTCTTCACGGGCCTGGTGGTGCTGAGCCACCCGCTCCTCGACATGTCGACCGACGGGGGCCTGGGGTGCGCGCTCTTCTGGCCGCTGTCGAACGAGCGGCTGTTCTGGCCAGTGCGCCCGCTTCCCGTCGCGCCCATCGGAGCGGGCATGCTGTCGACCCGCGGGCTGTCGGTGGTGCTGACCGAGCTGCTCTTCTTCCTGCCGTTGGTCGTCGCAGCCCTGTGGCCCCCAAGGCGCGCCGCGCCCCCGTGACGCGGGACCGAGCTGAGGGCGACGTCGGTGGGCAGCGTCGCGCCTGACGCGATGGACCCGGGGCGCGAGCACCCGGCGCTCCTCACGCCGCGCATCGGGCGCGGCGAACGGTCGTCGGTGAGCGGCCAACCGGTGGCGGTGCCGGGGCGCGGGCCGCTCCGTCTCACGGCCCGGGGGAGCCGTGCGGGCGCGACGTGAGCGCCTGTCCGTCGAACGTCCACGGAGCGGCCTCGCCACAGTCCACGCGCCGCGCGTCCCACAGAAACCCCATGAGGTGGCCAGACACCCACCAGTCCATGGGCGAGCAGTCGGCGATGGCGTCGCCCGGCGAAGGGCCCGTCGCGGCCTGCAGCGCGGCGAGGTGCCGCTGCGTGGGGGTGAGCCGCTCGCTCCAGGGAATGAACCGCATGGCCGGCCACGTCAGGGCGCCGACCAGACACGCCGCGGCGAGCCAGCGATCGAGCCGCGCGGGCACCAGCGCCAACACCGAGCCCACCAGCAGCGCCGCGCCCACCAGGCCGGGGTGCACGTACCACTGGTACTTCTGCACCGGCAGGCTGAAGCCCACGACGACGCCGAGCCACAGCGCAGCGCCCAGCACCATCGCCTCGACGCGCACGCGCGAGAGCCACCGCACCCGGCGGCGCAGCGCGAGCGCAACCATCGCCAGCCCCGCCGCGCCGACCGCCGGCCCGTACCAGCTCAGCGTGGGCCGCACGTAGAAGAGCGGGTTTCGATCGGCGTTGTGGCGGCCTTCGGTCATCGACGCGAGCACCTGCTTCTCGAGGTACCGCGCGAAGAACGGCTCGAGCCCGTACGAGCCGCGGAGCGCGTCGAAGCCCATGGTCGAAACGAGCACCGCGCCGAGCGACGAGACGGTCGCGACGAGGGCGACCCGCACGGGAATCCACCGGAGCGTCGTCGCCACCAGCAGGACGCCCAGGAGCACCGCCACCGGCGGCCCCTTGACCCAGAAGCCCAGGACGACCGCCGCGACGAAGACGAGCACCGCCGCCGTCGGGAAGGGCTCGTCGAGCCGGGTGGAGCTCCGCAGCATGCCGGTGAGCGCCCACACCCCGACGGCCAGCGCGAGCCCGAGCGGCGCCTCGAGCATGGCCACCTGCGACTCGTAGAGGAACCCCGGGAGCGTCAGCGCCCCCAGCACCGTGAACCCGGCCAGCGTCGGGCCGTCGAGGGGCTCGGTCATCGTGCCGCGACGCGCGACGAGCTGCGCCGCAGCGGCCGCCAGGACGATGAGCGTGAGCGACGCATACAGGCGCGCGAGCGCGACCAACGCCGACGGCGACGGGCCAGCCGCCGACACCACCGCGCCGGTGACCCACAGCCCCAGCGGCGGGTGCTCGAAGAACGGCTCGCGGCCCAGCGTGAGCTCGAGCCAGCTCGACAGTGGGCGCTCGGCGAGCTCTCGGCCCACCCGCCCGTAACAGCCAGCGTCACCGCCGATCAGCAGCGTCGGGCCCGGGCGGAACCACACCACCGACAGGCCCAGCGCGAGCGTCGAGGCGAGGAACCAGCGTGACGACCAGCGCATGCCGCGCGCCGTCTGACACGCGGGGGCGCCTCACTCAATGCCCGTGTCCGTGCCCGTGGGTGTGCGGGTGCGCGTGCCGCGTCACCTTCCCGCTCGCGTCGACGTGTTCATGCTCGTGCTCGTGTTCGTGGCCGTGGTCGCCGTGCTCGTGGGCCGCGTGATCGTGCGCATGGGCGTGCGTCACGGCCTTCCCGCTGGCGTCGACGTGGGTGTGCGCCGCGCCGTGGTCATGCCCGTGGCCGTGGTCGTGCGCGTGCTTGTGCCGGTACCGGGAGCCGTCGGCCATGACGTGCTCGTGTTCATGCTCGTGGGAGTGCTCGTGTTCGCCGTGCGCCATGAAGGCCTCCAACACCGCGGGGACTGGGGCGACAGGCTACCACCGGGGCGCGTCACGCGGAGGGCGCGCTCCGTGCTTGTCATCGTGGGGGCGCTCCCCTACAAACCCTCGCGTTTCCTCGTCGATCGCTCGGAGGGGCATTGTCGACCTCGCTTCGTGCCTACGTCTTTCTCGATTCTCTGCAGCCACAGCTGGCGGCGCACATCTGCACCACCTGCCGCGGCTATTTTCCCACGCCCTACGTCGCCTCGCTCTTCATGGAGATCGCGCCGGGCATGGCGATTCACCGCTTGATGGACGTGGCGCTCAAGGCCACCAGCGTGCAGCCGGCCACCCTCGTCGTCGAGCGCGCCTACGGCATGCTCGAGCTGCACTCGGACGACAAGGGTGAGGTGCGCTCGGCCGGCGAGGCGGTGCTCCAGCACATGGGCGTCACCGAGTCCGACCGGCTCAAGCCGCGCATCGTGTCGAACACCGTCATTCGCGCCATCGAGCCGATGCACGCGATGATCCTCGACAAGATCCGCTTCGGGTCGATGATCGAGCCGGGCCAGTCGCTCTTCATCCTCGAGTGCGAGCCCGCGGCCTACGCGGCGTTCGCCGCCAACGAGGCCGAGAAGGCCGCGAACGTGAAGCTCGTCGACGTGATGACGTTCGGCGCGTTCGGCCGCCTCTACCTCGCGGGGAGCGAGTCGGAGATCGACTCGGCCGCCCAGGCCGCCATCGCCGCGATTCAGTCGATCACCGGCAAAGAGCCGCCGGCCTTCAAGGACAAGTGAGTTTTCGTCGTCTTCACCGCTGCACCCTTCTTCAGGAGTTGAACGCACATGGCTGACGCACTGGGAATGATCGAGACCAAGGGCTTCGTGGGCATGGTGGAGGCCGCGGACGCCGCGGTGAAGGCCGCGAAGGTCGAGCTGGTGGGCTACGAGAAGATCGGCGGCGGGTACGTGACGATGATCGTCCGCGGCGACGTCGCGGCGGTGAAGGCGGCCATCGAGGCCGGCGCGCGTGGCGCCGAGCGCGTGGGTGAGCTCGTCTCGACGCACGTCATTCCGCGCCCGCACGTCAACATCGACCTCGTCCTGCCGCTCGGCCGCGCCGAGCAGGCCAAGGCCGAGTCGGGCCAGAAGTAACGGAGCCCCGGCCCCATGCTGCTCGGGAAAGTGGTGGGCACCGTGGTGTCCACCCGCAAGGAGCCCACCCTCGACGGCTCGAAGTTCCTCATCGTTCGGGGGCTCGACGCCGAGGGCAAGCCGACGTCTTCGCTCGTGGTGGCGGTCGACGCCGTCGGCGCGGGCGTGGGCGAGGTGGTGCTGTACGCCTCTGGCTCGTCGGCCAGGCAGACCGAGATGACGAAGGACAGGCCGGTCGACGCCGTCATCATGGCCATCGTCGACCAGCTCGAGGTCGGCGGGACCCTCACCTACGTGAAGTGAAGCGGCCGCGCGGCGCTCGGTGAAAGACGGCTCCTGAGCGCGCTCGAGCCCCGGACTGGAGCGGTGCGGCGATGAACGAAGCGCAGATCAACGCCATCGTGGAGCAGGTCGTTCGTCGGCTGTCGGGCGAGCTGTCGAAGGCGCCGTCGATGTCGAGCCCGGGGAGCGCCCCGCGTCAGGCGCCCGCGGTGCTGACGAAGCGCCCCGGCATCTTCGACGATCTCGACTCGGCCGGCGCCGCCGCCACCCGCGCCCAGCAGCAGTGGGTGCGCACGCCGCTCGAGACGCGCGAGAAGGTGATCGAGGCGATGCGCGAGACGACGCGCCGCCACGCCGAAGAGCTCGCCCGCATGGCCGTCGACGAGACGGGCCTCGGCAACGTGAAGGACAAGATCCAGAAGAACCTGCTGTGCGCCAACAAGACGCCGGGGCTCGAGATCGTCAAGCCCCTCGCCGTCTCGGGCGATCATGGCCTCATGCTGCTCGAGCGCGCGCCCTTCGGCGTCATCGGCGCCATCACCCCCTCGACCAACCCCACCGAGACCATCATCAACAACGCCCTCGGCATGGTGGCCGGCGGCAACGCCGTCGTCTTCAACTGCCACCCCTCGGCGAAGGGCGTGTGCACCTTCTTCATCTCGAAGCTCAACGAGGCGATCACCGGCGCTGGCGGCCCGGCGAACCTCGTCGTCACCATCGGCAGCCCCAGCATCGAGTCGGCGCAGGCGCTCATGAAGCACCCCGCCATTCGCCTCATCGTGGTGACCGGCGGCCCGGCGGTGGTGAAGGCCGCGATGAACTCGGGCAAGCGCGCCATCGCGGCCGGCCCCGGCAACCCGCCCGCCGTCGTCGACGACACCGCCGACCTCGCGCGCGCCGGCAAGGACATCGTCGACGGTGCCTCGCTCGACAACAACATCGTCTGCATCGTCGAGAAAGAGGTCTTCGCCGTCGCTTCGATTGCCGACGAGCTCAAGCGCCACATGGTGCAGGCCGGTGCCTTCGAGGTGCCGTCGTCGGCGGTCAACCGGCTCGAGAAGCTCGTCGTCGACGACGGCCACGCGCACCGTGACTGGGTCGGCAAGGACGCCACGAAGATCGCCGAAGCCGCCGGCCTGCGCGTACCCGCGGGCACCCGGCTCCTCTTCGCTGAAGTCGACCCGACGCACCCCTTCGTGCAGGCCGAGCTGCTGATGCCGGTCATCGGCTTCTCGCGGCTCAAGACGGTGGAAGACTGCATCGCCGCGGCGCTCCAGGCCGAGCACGGCTTCGGCCACACGGCGACGATGCACAGCACCAACATCGATCACCTCTCGGCGATGGCGAAGGTGATCAACACGTCGATCTTCGTGAAGAACGGGCCGTCGTACGCGGGCCTCGGGCTCACCGGCGAGGGCTACACCTCGTTCACCATCGCCTCGCCGACCGGTGAAGGCCTCACGACCGCCTTGAGCTTCACGCGCGAGCGGCGCTGCACGCTCAAGGACTCGTTCCGCATCATCTGAACGGAGAGCCCCGTGCCGCTCGATCTGCCAGGCCCAGCGCTGGGACTCTTCGAGCTCGAGTCGCTCGCTCGCGGGCCCGTGGTGGCCGACGCGGTGCTCAAGCAGGCGGCCGTTCGCATCGCCCTCGCCGAGGCCGTGACGCCCGGAAAGTACCTGCTCGTCTTCTCGGGGCCGGTCGCCGAGGTCGAGGAGTCCTTCGCCGCGGGAGCCGAAGTCGGCGGCTCACGGATCATCGATCGGTTGCTGCTGCCCCACGTTCATGAGGCCGTCGTTTCGGGGCTCGACGGCCGCTTCGTGCGCCCCGGGCCCTTCGATGCGATCGGGCTCGTCGAGCTCCACACCGTCGCCGCGGCGATCCGCGCGGCCGACGTCGCGCTCAAGCGGGCGCTGGTGGGGCTGACCGCGCTCCAGCTGGCCCGCGGCATCGGCGGGAAAGGCACCTTCACGCTGTGCGGCGTGCAGCACGACGTCGAGGCCGCGCTCGAAGGGGCCGCGGCGGCGGTCGAGCCGACGTTGCTGGTGGCCACCGAGCTCATCCAGCGGCCGCACCCGGAGCTCCGCGGGCGGGTGATCTAAAAACGCGCCGCGCCGACTGGTACGCTCGGCCTGACCTCGAATCATGTCGAGCCCGGTCGTCTGCCCCACCTGCTCCCGTGTCTTCGCGCCGGCCACGACGCCGAAGTGCCCCCAGTGCGGGTGGGATCCTGACGAAGCGAGCCGGCGTCGCACGAAGGTGATGTCGGCGGCCGACCACCTCGCGCTCGGCCGACTGGGGCTCACGAAGGCGCCTGCGCCCGAGGTGGACTCGCAATCAGGGCCTCGCCTCGAGCTGCCCGGTGACGACGACGCCGAGCGCTTGCCAGGCGAGCCCACGAAGTCCGCCGTTACGACGAAGACCTCGGCCGCGAGCCCCCTCGGGCGAGTCGGGCTGACGAAGATGCCCGCGCCCGAGGTGGACTCCCAGCCAGGGCCTCGCCTCGAGCTGCCCGGTGACGACGACGCCGAGCGCTTGCCAGGCGAGCCACCGAGGCCCGCCGTCACGACGAAGGCCTCGGCCGAGAGCACCCCCGGGCGAGTCGGGCTGACGAAGGTGCCGGCGCCCGAGGTGGACTCCCAGCCAGGGCCTCGCCTCGAGCTGCCCGGTGACGACGATGCTGACCGCCTGCCAACCGAGCCGACCAGGCCCGCCGTCGCGACGAAGGCATCAGCGGCCGCGAGCGCCCTCGGGCGAGGAAGCGACGGCCTGCGCCTCGAGCTGCCACCCGATGACGCAGGCGACGCCGATTCGACTGCGCCACGCCGAGCCATGGCAGCCGTGAAGCGCGGGCCTCCGCCGGGCGCCGCAGCGGTGGCCGGCCCTCGGCCTGGTGAAGAGCTCCGCGTCGAGGCGCACGGGAGCGACCGACCCCCGAACGAGGGCCCCCACCTCGAGCTCCCTGCAGAAGACCTCGACGCTCCGCAACGATCGGGCGCGAGCCCGACCTCGGCGGCCATGACGGCCAAGGCGTCGCCTGCCGTCGCCGTCGAGCGCACACCGGTAGACGACGGGCCCCGCCTCGAGCTGCCGCCGGACCCCGACGAGCCCTCCAGCCCGGCCGCGCGCGCACGGCTCCGCGCCGAGGTCCCCGTGCCCCTGATGTCCGAGGCCGTCACGACGCCTGCGGCGAAGGCGGTCCCGAGGCCGCGCCCCGAGACGCCTGCCCCCCCGCTCGCGGCGCGCCCCGCCCCGGCGCCAGGGCGGTTCGACGTGCCCCTCGATCGCGAGGCGCGCTGGGCGGCGCTCTTCACCGGGCCGCTCGCCGCGCTCCTCTGCGTCGATCTCGTCACGGCCGGCAGGCCGGCGCTGCCCGCGCTGATCGTCGGCCTCCAGGCGCTCTTCGCAGTCGCCGCGGCCCTCGCGTTCGTGCGCCGCAGTCGGCTCGGTGCCGCTGCGAGCGCGGCGCTGGTTGCAGCGCTGGGCGTCGGCGCGCTCTGGCCCGCGGTCGATGCCCCGGGCCTCGCGGCGACGGGGTCGATCGCCCTCGCGCTGGCGGCCCTCTCGTGGCCCCGGGCCGGCGCCACGCGCTTCGTCGTGGGAGTCATCGGTGGGCTGACGGCGCTCGGGCTCCTCACGCCAGATCTCGTCGATGGCGTCGGTCGTGAGCGCCTGCTCGGGCCCCTCCGCGACCGCACCCGGGAGACGCTGCGCGAGCGCATCAGCTGGCCCTGGGTCGACCAACGCTCTGGGGTCCAGTTCGGGCCGGCGCTGCAACCCTGGTACGCGACGTCGGCGCCCGGCGTCTTCCTCGAGCCCATGACGGGCGCGCAGCTCTTCACCGCCGCGCTGCCCGAGGGGCTCAGCTTCGAGCGCGCCACGGTGCAGGCCACCGCCGCGCTCGCGCAGGCCGGGCTGACTCGCGTCGAGGTCGGCCCACCGACCATCGACGAGACCTCGGCCTTCGATGCGTCGGCGACGTTCACCTTCACCGCGCGCCAGGGCCGAGCGACGGTGCAGGGCCTGCTGCGGGTCGGCGAGACGGGCCCTCAAGCCTTCGTCCTCGCGACCTGGGCGCGCTCGTCCCGAATCGATCCTGCCGCGACGGCGTTTCAGGCGATCGTCGCGAGCATGCGCCGTGACCCGCCAGCGCGGCCGGCCTTCGAGTCCGCCCAGGCCCGCGCGCTCGCCGACCGCAGCGTGCTGTCGATCGTCGGGAGCGCGGCCTGGGCCGTGCGCGTCGTCGTCGGGGCCCGCGCGGCCGTGCTGGTGCCCTCGCACCTCGTGCAGGACGCGACCGACGTGCCCGTGTCGGTCGCGGGCGTGACGACGCGGCTCCCTCTCGGGGCCCGCCGGGTGTCCCTGGGGGTGTCGGTGATTCCCACCACGCTGGCCGCCGAGGCCGCGCCGCTGCGCTCCTTCGCCCAGGCGCCGCGGTTGTCGCGGGTGTTGGTTCGTGGCCCCGGCTGGAGCGGCGGCTGGCTCACCGGGCCGCCGGCGGCGGGCACGCGCTCCGTCGACGTGCAGAGCGCCATGACGGGCCCTGCCTTCGACGTCAGCGGCGCGCTCGTCGGCCTGGTGCTCGAGCGTGAGGGAGGCCCCGAGCTGGTGACGCTCGACGCGCTGCTGCCAGCCCTCACCGAAGTCCTCGGGGTGACGCCGCCGCTCGCTCCGGCGCCGGTCGCGGAGCCCGCGCCCCTCTTCGTCGCCCGGGAGCGCGGCGAGGGTGCGGCGCAGTCGGTCGAGCAGCGCGCGCGAGAAGGCGTCGTACTGGTGATGGCCGCGACCGGGCCGACCGCCGCCGTCGTGATGGGCCGCAGCGCGCGTGGGTGGGTGCTGGTGCTGCCACGGCAGGCCCTGGCGCCAGACGCCCAGACGGTGACGGTGACCCTGGGGAGCGGCCCCGAGGCAACGAGCCGCCCGGCCCAGGTGGTGCGCCTCACGCGTGAGGTGGCGGTGCTCGTGATGGAGGCCGAAGCGCTCGATGGGCTCGACCCCTTCCCGCCCGGTGACGAGCGCCTGGGTGATGGGCGGCGCGTGGCGTTCGGGTTCCGGCTCGACCCGGTCACCGGGCTCCCGACGCTGAAGGGCCTCACTGGAGACGCGGTCGGAGCCACCTTCGAGGCCGATCCAGGTCCGGGCGTCTCGGCCGGCCCCGTGGTGACGCCCGATGGGCGGTGGACGGGCCTGCGCCTCCCCGACGGCGTCACGGTGGTGCCGGCCTCGGCGCTCAGCGAGCTCGGCATCGCGGGCATTCGTGACGTGGTGTGGAAGGTCTCGTACGAGCCCACCGGCACCTGTCAGCTCGAGGCCACCTTCGAGCTCGAAGATCCGCTCGGCGACGCCACCCTGGTGGCCGTGCGAGTCGAGCCGGGTGAAGCGCCGGGCCGGAGCGAAGGCTCGACGCCGCGGCTGCGCGCAGCGCGCCTCACCGACCTCGTGCCCCGTGGAGGCGAGGCGCACCTGGTGTTCACCCTGCCCTGCTTCACCCGACCGATGCAGCTCCAGTTCGAGGTGGTGTCGAAAGATCAGACGCGGGTGACCTGGCCGCAGACCCTGACGCCGCCGGTCGACCTGCCATGGGTTCACCGCGGGCGCGCGAACGGCTCCACCGGCGCCGGCGCCCCGAAGACCACCCTCGCCGTGGCGCTGTGGGAAGCGCCCCCGCGAGCCACCATGAAGCACCCCTGTGGAACGGCCCCGCAGCTGTGTGAGCGCGCGTGCGCGGTCGACGACTTCGACGCCTGCACCTTCGATGGGCGGTACGCGCTCGCGACCCGCGAGTACGGGCGCGCCATCGCCGTGCTCGACGGCGCATGTGGCCGCGGCGAGCTCGAGGCCTGCGTGCTCCTGTCGCACGCGGTGGCCGAGCAGAGGGGCGCGAAGGTTCGCTCCCGGCCCGAGGCAGCGCTCGAGCCGTGGTGCAACGCCGGGGTGGAGCGAGCCTGCCGCGCCCTCGACCCCGCCGGCTGGAAGCGGGCCCTCGCCCCGGCGAAGGAAGCGTGCGTCGAGTCTCCGAAGGACTGCAGGGCCTTCGCCGAGCTGCTCCTCGCCGGGCCGCGCCTCGACCTCGACGTCACCCGCGCCCTCGCGGCGCTCAAGCAGGCCTGCGCGATGTCCGACGAGCGGGCCTGCGGGCTCTACGCGCGCACCGTCATTCAGCTCGACAAGGAAGACCCCGCGGCCGTCATGCCCCTGCTCGAGCGGGCCTGCGCCGGCGGCGATCTGCGCTCCTGCACGTTGCGGGCGATGAACCCGGGGCTCGGGCTCACGATGCCGCGCAGCGCGCAGGTGGCGAACGCGTGGCTGCAGGAGGCCTGCGCGAAGGGCGCCACCGACGCCTGCGCCCTCGTGCTGCGCCCCTGAAGCACCCGGCGGCGCGAGAGCCGGCCCGAATCGCTCAGATGTGAATCGCGTGGCCCAGCGTCGCCTCGGCGGCTTCCTTCATGATCTCGGACAGCGTCGGGTGCGCGTGCATGGTGTGCGCGAGCTCCTCGGTGGTCGTCTCGAGCTTGAGCGCGACGCAGGCCTCGGCCAGCAGCTCGGTGGCGTGCGGGCCGATGAGGTGCACGCCGAGCACCTCGTCGTACTTCTTGTCCGACACGATCTTCACCAGGCCGAACGCCTCGTCGCTGATCGACGCCTTGGTGATGGCGCTGAAGGGGAACGTGCCGACCTTCACGTCGTAGCCGCGCTCCTTCGCCTTCTTCTCGGTGAGGCCGACGGACGCCACCTCGGGGTAGCAGTACGTCGCGTTGGGCACGCGGTCGTAGTTGATGGGCTGCGGGTTCTTCCCGGCGATGTGCTCGACGGCCACGGTGCCCTGCATCGACGCGCAGTGGGCCAGCCACGGGTACGGGGTGATGTCGCCGATGGCGTACACGTTGGGCTCCGACGTACGCATCATCGCGTCGATCTGAATCGTGCCCTTCGGCATCAGCTGAATGTTCGTCTTCTCGAGCCCGATGCCCTTCGTGACGGGCGCGCGGCCCACCGCCGAGAGGAAGTACTCGGCCTCGAGCGTCTTCTTCGCCCCGTCGGGCGTGGTGACCGTCACCTTCACGCCGTTCGCCGTCGTCTCGATCGACTCGAACTTCGTCGACGTCATCACGTCGATCTTCCGGCGCTTGAAGAACTTCTCGAGCTCCTTCGAGAGGTCGACGTCTTCGATGGGCAGCAGGTTCGGCATGTACTCGACGATCGTCACCTGGCTGCCGACGTGCGCGAAGATCGACGCGAACTCGGTCCCGACGGCTCCGGCGCCCAGCACGATGAGGCTCTTCGGCACCCGGTCGAGCGTGAGGATCGAGTCGCTCGAGAGAATGCGCTGATCGTCGATCTTGATGTTCGGCAGCGTGGTGACGACCGAGCCGGTGGCGAGCACGATGTTCTTCGTCTCGAGCACCTGGGTCGCGCCGCCCTCGGTGAGCTTCACCTCGACCTTGCCCTTGCCAGCGATCGAGCCGAAGCCCTTGAACACCGTCACCTTGTTCTTCTTCATCAGGTAGTCGATGCCGGCGGCGCCCTTGTCGACGACCTTCTGCTTGTGCTTCTGCGCCTGCGCCCAGTCGACGACGGGGTTCGAGGTGTTGATGCCGAACTCGGCCGCGTGCTGGATGTGGGCGAACAGCTCGGCCGTCCACAGCAGCGACTTGGTGGGAATGCAGCCCCGGTGCAGGCAGGTGCCGCCGAGCTTCTTGTCCTTCTCGATGAGGGCGGTCTTCAGGCCGAGCTGCCCGGCACGAATCGCCGCCACGTACCCACCCGGTCCCGACCCGATGATCACGACATCGAACACGTCAGCCACGCCGACCTCCGAAGAGAGAGAGTTGGGCGGGAAGTAGGCGCAGCGCCGGGGCGACGCAAGCGTTCGGTGACGCCCCTGCCCGGCCGGGCCAACGGCAGCTTCTCCACGCATGCGACTTTCTGTTGGCTCCCCGGGCGCGTCGGCAGCTACGACCGACGCGTGGATCGGTTCCCGACGCGCACGCTCGTGTTGATGGTGCTGACGCTCGTCGCGTTCGCCTGGTTCTGGTGGCAGACGCACCGACGTGCGGCCCCGCCCGGCGATCCGCTCCGAATGACCCCCGTGGCCCGGCTCGATGGAGGCCACCCATGAAGGCGCTGATCGTCGGCGGCGGCATCATGGGCACCTCGATCGCGCTCGAGCTGGCGGCGGCGCAGGTCGAGGTGACGGTGCTCGAGCGCTCGCTCCCGGGCGCCGAGGCGTCGACCGCTGCGGCGGGCATGCTGGCCCCCCAGCTCGAGGCCCACGCGCCCGGCCCCATGCTCGAGCTGTCGATGCGCAGCCGAACGCTCTACCCGGCCTGGGCCCAGCGGCTGTCGGCCGAGAGCGGCCTCGACGTGGGCTACCAGGCGTGCGGCGCGCTGCAGGTGGCGCTGACGACGGCGCAGGCGTACGAGCTCGAGGCGACGGTCGCGTGGCAGACGGCGGCCGGCCTGCGGGCGACGTTCCTCACGGGCGACGAGGCCCGTGCGCTCGAGCCGGCGCTCAGCCCCGACGCGGTGGCCGCCGCGCACTTTCCAGACGATCACCAGATCGACCCCAGGAAGCTGATGACCGCCCTGACGGCGGTCGCGCGAAAGCGGGGCATCACGTTTCGCGCGGCCCTGGTGCGGCGCGTCCTGGAACGGAGCGGTCGCGCCCTCGGGCTCGAGCTCGAGAAAGGCCAGCTCGAGGCCGACGTCACCATCGTCGCCGCGGGCGCGTGGACCTCGCAGCTGCCAGGCGTCGGCGTTCAGGAAGCCCACCTCAAGCCCGCCCGGGGGCAGCTGCTCGAGCTGTCGCCGCCGACCACGGCCGTCCACCACCTCTTGAAAGCGGGCGTCGGGTATGTGGTGCCGAGGGCGGGAGGGCGCGTCATCTGCGGCACCACCGTCGAGCTGGTCGGCTACGACAAACGCGTGACGGACGAAGGGCGCGCCCAGATCCTCGCGCAGGCGCAGGCGCTGTGCCCGGGCCTCGCCGGAGCCACCATCGTCGACGCGTGGGCCGGGCTGCGGCCCTGGACGGCCGATGGCCTGCCGCTGCTCGGGTTCGGGCACCTCGACGGGCTCGTCATCGCCAGCGGCCACTACCGAAATGGCATTCTGCTGGCGCCCATCACCGCGCGGCTGGTCGCGCAGCTGGTGACTGGCGGCCGCCCCGCTATGGACCTGTCGCCCTTCCGTCCAGACCGATTCGGCGGCGCCGCGGGGTGATTTCGGGCCCAGTGCTCGTGACTGCTGGATTTCGCGGCGCCATTTCGTCAGATTTCCCCGCGTGGAAGCCCTCCCCCCGCCGCCGGCCCGCATTCTCATCGTCGACGACGACGAGTCCGTTCGAGACGTCATTTCCGTGCTGCTCCGCGAGGAGGGCTACCACTGCGACACCGCGTCTGGCGCCGAGATGGCCCTCGACATGGCGGAGCGCGAAGACACCCCGCTCGTCATCAGCGACATGAAGATGCCGGGCAAGGACGGCCTGTGGCTGCTCGAGGCCTTCCGCGACAAGCACCCCGACACCTCGATCATCATGCTGACGGGGTACGGCGACACCGAGTCGGCCGTCGACTGCCTGCGCCGCGGCGCCGTCGACTACCTGCTCAAGCCGCCCAAGCTGACCGATCTCATCCGCTCCATCGAGCGCGCGCTGGCGAAGCGACGCATCGAGCTCGCCCGCAAGAAGTACCAGAAGAAGCTCGAGCGAAAGGTGCGCGATCGCACCACCGAGCTGCGCCAGGCGCTGAAGGACATCAGCGTCACCTACGAGAACACGCTCATGGCGCTGGTGTCGGCGCTCGACGCGCGCGAGCACGAGACGAGCGATCATTCCATTCGGGTCGTCGAATACACCGTGGCCATCGCGACCCAGCTCGGCATCAAGGGCGCCGAGCTCGAAGAGATCGGCCGTGGCGCGCTCCTGCACGACATCGGGAAGATCGGCGTGCCCGACGCGGTGCTACTCAAGCCGGGCAAGCTGACGCCCGACGAGTGGGTCGAGATGCGCAAGCACCCCGACATCGGCTTCAACATGATCCAGCCGATTCCCTTCCTGTCGGTGCCGGCGACGATCGTGCTGTCACACCAGGAGCGCTGGGACGGCCAGGGCTACCCCCGCAACCTGAAGGGCCATGAGATTCACATCGGCGCGCGCATCTTCGCGGTGGCCGACACGCTCGACGCGATGACGAGCGACCGGCCCTACCGGCGCGGCACCACGTTCGCCAACGCCATCGCCGAGATCACCCGCTGCGGCGGCTCGCAGTTCGACCCCGAGGTAGTGAAGGCCTTCAACGGCATCGGCGAGGTCGGCCTCATGCGCATCAAGGAAGAGATGCAGGCGCGGCGCCGCGCCCGTGAGGCCTCGCAGATGACGCCAGCGCACGGGCTGCCGGCCGCTGCGGCGGCGGCCGTCGACGAGCCCGACAAGAAGGGTTGACGTGGGGCCGGTGCTCGACACCCTCTCGCGCCCGCTGCGCAACCTGCGGCTGTCGGTCACCGACCGCTGCAACCTGCGCTGCGCGTACTGCATGCCCGAGGAAGAGTACGTCTGGCTCGACAAGCGCGACGTGCTGTCGTTCGAAGAGCTCGCCTTCCTCGTCGACCGGTTCGGCGCCCTCGGCGTCACGAAGGTCCGGCTGACCGGGGGCGAGCCGCTGGTGCGCAAGGATCTCGCGGTGCTGGTGGCCATGCTGGCGCAGCGCGCGTGGCTCGAGGATCTGGCGCTCACCACGAACGGGGTGCTGCTGGCGGAGCAGGCCCAGGGGCTCCGCGCGGCCGGCCTGAGACGACTCACGGTGTCACTCGACACGCTCGACGCCGGCCGGTTCCGCACGCTCACCCGCCGGGACAGCCATGGCGCGGTGCTCGAGGGCATCTCGGCGGCGGCGCGCGCGGGCTTCCCAGCGGGCCTCAAGCTCGACACGGTGGTGATGCGCGGGGTGAACGACGACGAGCTCGTTCGCCTGCTCGACTACGCGGCCTCGGTGGGCGCCGAGCTCCGGTTCATCGAGTACATGGACGTGGGCGGCGCGACGCGCTGGCGCCGCGAGGACGTGGTGTCGCGCGCCGAGCTGCTGGTACGGCTGACCGAGGCGTTCGGCCCCATCGAGCCGATCGTCGAGCACTCCTCGGCGCCCGCGGAGCGGTTTCGCCTTCGCGACGGTCGCACCTTCGGCATCATCGCCTCGACGACCCAGCCGTTCTGTCGTGCGTGCGACCGCGCGCGCGTCACGGCCGACGGCACGTTCTTCACCTGCCTCTACGCGACCGAGGGGCTCGATCTGAAGGCGCCGCTGCGCGCGGGCCTGTCGGCGGCCGAGCTCGAGGCGCTGCTTCGAGCCAGGTGGGCCCGCCGGGTCGACCGGGGGGCCGAACAGCGGTTGGCCCTCACCGCGCGCGGGCCTCTGGCCACCGCGCAGGAGCTCAAGGCCGAGCCCCGCCGCGAGATGCACACCCGCGGCGGCTGACGATCCGGGAGTTCGCCCATGAAGACGTGGATGAAGGTCGTGCTCGCAGTGCTCGTGCTCGGGGTCCTGACGTGTGGGCTGATCGTCGGCGGCGCCGCCTGGTGGTTCGACTCGAACAAGGAGCAGCTCAAGGCCGACGGCGACAAGGTGAAGGCCGAGGCTGCGGACTTCGCGCGGGGCACCGACGCCGATGGCTGTGTCGCCGAAGCGCTGCGCCGGCTCGCGGCGAAGTCAGGCTTCATGGACGAGGTGCGGCACAGGGTGTTCCTCGGCGAGTGCCTGCGCCAGGCGCCACGACGCCCGAACTTCTGCCTCGACGTCCCCGAGCGCTCGTCGTTGATCGCCGCAGCCGCCTGGAGCGTCGACTTCTGCGCCGACAAGGCGGGCGTCGACCCCCAGGCCTGCGGGCGTCTGACCCAGGAGGTGCTCGAGGCGTGCGGCGGCAGCTCGAACGAGACGGACGCGCCGCCCCGGTGACGTGACTCGAGGTGGCGCCCCAGGGCGTCGGGGTTCGGCTCGGCTAGAGCAGCTCGCTCGCCTCGTCGCGGAGGACCATGCGTCGAAGCGGGCGAGCTCCGCGAAGTCACCTCGAACGACGAGTCGACGGAGCCGAGCGCGGCCCTGCTGGCCGTCGCGGACGCTCCGGCTTCGCCGCGGTCGAATGTGCTCGAACGAGCGCTGCGAGCGCCTCTGGCTCGTCGAACGCTCCGTCTTCGTTCAGCGTCACGAGCGCCTTCCAGAGCCGCCCCGAACGATCGAGCTCGTCCACCGCACCGTCTCGGAGCTCCTCGAGGTCGTTCTGTGCCAACCGCCCGACGAGTTCACGCAACGTGGCAGAGGCAGACCCCACCAACACGGCCAGCTCGCCGTTGGGCGTCCTGCGTTCATCGGCGTCGGGGATGACGACGGGGCGGTCAGGCGCCTCGCCTGGAGGCGGTCGCGACGTCAGCCGCTTGAGGACCAGCGACTGGAGGTCGACGAGCGCCCGAAGCTCCTTCACCTCGAGCTCGAGCTGCTCGACGCGCTCGACCAGCGCCTCGTTCGTCGAGGCCTTCATGTCGACCGGAGCGCTGCCTCGACCTCGTCATGAATCGCCCGGGCGGCACCGAGTGGCTCCTTCGCCTGGGTGATCGGTCGACCGACGACGAGCAGGTTCGCGCCGGCGGCGATCGCCGCGGCGGGCGTCTCGACCCGCGCCTGATCCTGCGACGAAGTGCCCCGGGGGCGGATACCGGGCGTACACAGCACCAGCCCGTCGCCCACCATGCGGCGCACCTCACTGACCTCTCGCGCCGAGCAGACCAGCCCGCCCACGCCCGCCTTCGCCGACAGCGCCGCGAGCCGCTCGACCTGCAGCACCATCGGGTCCTCGACGCCCACCGACTGCAGCGTCGGGTCGTCCATCGAGGTCAGCACGGTCACCGCCAGAATGACGGGCGGCGCCGCGTGCCGTGACGCCGCCCCGGCCGCCGCGCCCTCGACCGCCGCACGGAGCATCGCCTCACCACCACCGGCGTGCACCGTCAGGTACGAGGCTCCGAGCGCGCCTGCGGCCTGCGCCGCCAGCTGCACGGTGTTGGGAATGTCGTGGAGCTTGAGATCGAGGAAGACCCGCGCGCCGCGCTCGGTGAAGGCCTTCACGGCCGACGGCCCGTGCTCCACGAAGAGCGACAGGCCGACCTTCACCACGCCGACGACGGAGCGGACCTGCTCGTACAGCGCGATGGCGTCAGCCAGCGGGAGATCGGCCGCGAGCGCCACCGCGTCCTTCGCTGCGGCCATGGGTCAGCGCGCCAGCTCGGCGTCGATGACCTTCTTGAACTCGTCGAAGGGCATCGCGCCCGAGAGCAGAATGCCGTTGATGAAGAACGCCGGCGTACCGTTCACGCCCGCCTTGCGGCCCGCGTTCATGTCGTCGTCGACCTTCGCCTTCATCTTGCTGCCATCCAGGCAGGCGTCGAACTTCGCCGTGTCGAGGCCGAGCGTCTTGGCGTGCGTCTTGAGGTCGCCCACGTCGAGCGCGCCCTGGTTCGCGAAGAGCGTCTTGTGGAACTCCCAGAACTTGCCCTGCTCCTCGGCGCAGGCCGACGCCTCGGCCGCCTTGAAAGCCTTGTCGTGGAAGTCGAGCGGGAAGTGACGGAAGACCACCTTCACCTTGTCGCCGTAGGTCTTCATCACCTCGTCGACGGCCGGCTCCGCGCGGCTGCAGAACGGGCACTGGAAGTCCGAGAACTCGACGATGGTGACCTTCGCGCCGGCCCCGCCCTTCGACGGGCCCTTCGCCTCGACGGTGACGCGCGGCGCGGGCGGCTCGCTCAGGAGCACCTCGACCTGGGCCTTCGCGCGCAGGTCGCCGAAGAGCTTCATCGCCACCTGCCGCTTCTGGTCCTGCTGCAGGAAGTTGATGATCTGCGCGCGCATCGACTCGACCGTCGAGCCGGGCGGCATCTGCGCCTTGTTCTCGTCGAACACCTTCTGGATCTCGGCGTCGGCCGGGGGCGGCAGCTTGGCGTCGATGTTCGCGCGGAGAAACTCTTCCTCGCTCTTGCCTTCCTTCGCCGCCGCTTCCTTCACCAGCGTCTGCACGATCATCTGCTCGAGCGCCTGGCGCCGGGCGTCGAACTTCTTCTTCTCGAGATCCTTGATCTGCGCGCCGACCATGTCGTCGACGTCCTTGAGCGTGATGTCCTTGCCGTTGAGCTTCGCCAGGACCTGCGACGGGTTGTCGCTCGACACCAGCGTCACCTTGTCGCCGCCGCCGCCGGCCGCGGGCTTCGCGGCGCCGTCTTTGTTGTTGTTGCAGCCGACGAGCACGCCGGCCAGCGCCGACGCAAGGAAGACACTGCGCAGAGAGAGGATCATGCGCGGGCGTGTAGGCCACCCCTTCCCCCTGCGCAACGAGGAAGCCCCGCCGGATGGCTCAGTGTTCCTGGTGATCGTGGCCGGGCCCACCCCACGGCCCGGCCCAGGGCATGCGAGGCGGCGACAGCCCGGGCACCTCGACGTCGACGAAGCGGCCCCGGGCTCCCGCGTAGGGCGGGTCGCAGAACTCGCAACGCCCGGCCCACCCGGGCAGCACGTCGGTCATCACCGCCACGCCACCCGCGCGCACCTCGAAGGCCACCGGCACACCACCGTCTTCGAGCGCGCACGACCAGAGCGGGCGAATCGAGCCGGTCTGGAACCGATCGATCGGGAACGCCTCGAGCGCGGTGCGCGCGCCGGTCGTCACGAAGCGCAGGGCGACCGGTTGTCCACCCCAGCGTGCCCCGCGCAGCCCACTCTGCGATGCGGCAGCCGCTGGCGCTTCCAGCAGGGCCGGCGGCCGACCAGCGCTGGGTGAACGCAGCTCTGCCTGCACGCCCTTGGGGCTCGCGACGACCCAGTCGTCGGTGATGAGGCCTTCCCCGAAGGGAATGCTGAAGGTGTCGATCGCCACGCCGCGCGCCGAGTCGTACAGCCCCCGGCCCGACTCGACGGTGAGGAGCCCGCGGCCGACGGCGATCTCGCCCCCGGGCATGCCCTGCACGAAGTGACGCCAGCGCAGCACGCCCGCGGGCGAGTAGCTCATGATGACCGTGCCGGGCGCCTGCGGGTCCGGGAGCGCCGGAGACACGCGCGCGCTCTGGGTGAAGGCGAAGAAGACGTTGCCTTGCGGGTCCGAGGCCACACCGTACGAGTGGGGGTGGTTGCACGTCTGGAAGATCGGATCCTCGATGAGGCGGGCCACCACCCGCTGGCCGGTGTCGTCGAGCACCACGAAGCTGAAGCGGCGGCAGTTCGTCTCGCGGCCGTCCTCGAGCCGCCGCGACTCGTAGACGACCCCGAGCCGAGACGGGCCGAGCGAGACCAGCCGCGCGAGGAACGTCTCCCAATCGGGGAGCGCGAGCGCCGGCAGATCCTCGAGGACGCGGGTGTACGAGAACACGGGCAGGCCGGTGGTGGCGCTCACCGCGGTGACGGCCTGGGGTGGGGCGTCGGCGCACACCACGAGGTCGCTCCACGCGATGCATCGGCGCGAGCCCATCGGCAGGCGCTGGCCCTGCGGCCCTGCGTTCACCATCGGCGCCGTCGCGAAGTAGCTCGAGAGCGTCACCCCGCCGTCGACGGTGATGAACACGTCGCTCCACTGATCGCCGATGCCTCCGTCTTCGGTGGGCCCGCCCAGGCTCCAGCCGGCCACCAGCGGTGCTGCGGGCGGCGTCACGCACACGTCGCCTTCGCAGCGGCCCTCGCCCCGGCACGGCGTCGCCTCGGCGCAGCGAAACCCGTCGGGTGGATCGCGCGCGACACACTGCCCGTCGAGGCAGATGTTCACCGAGGTGCAGCTGTCGGAGGTGACGTCACCGCACCGAACCCCGTCGACGACCGGCGCGGTGGTGCACCCGGTGGCCTGCGAGCACACGCCCACCAGGCAGGGTGACGGGCTGCCGCACGCCGCTGGCAAGGCGACGCAGCCGCGCACCGTCTCGCAGACGTCGAGGGTGCAGGGGTCGCCGTCGTCACAGGTGACGGGTCGGCCGACGCACTCCCCTGCTCGGCACTGGCCTGCGATCAGGCACCGGTCCATCGCGCCGCAGGCAAGCCCATCGGGCCGGGGCTCGGTGACGCACTGGCTCGTCGCGCGATCGAACCGCAGCGTCGCGCACTCGCTCGCCTCTCCGCAGTCCGGAGGCTGCCGAGCGGCCATCACGAGCTCGACGGTCGCGGCCTCGGTGCCTTCGACCAGCAGCCGCAGACGACCGGTACCGATGCCGGCAGTCTCGGCCCGTCCCGTCACCACCACCTCGGTGTCCCCGGGCGGAAGCGTGACCAGGAGTCCCCCGGGCGGACAGCGCGGCGACGACGCACCACTGGCTTCGTCGCCCACGGGGCAACCAAGCGAGGGGTTGAGCTCGTCGAGCCGAAATGAGGCCCCCGAGATCTCGACCTGCACCTCCGCGCTGCGCCGCGAGAGGTTCGAGAGCACGACGGTGCGGCTGACGGACACCTGGGTCCACGGGGTGCCGAAGTCGACCACGCCGGGAGTCGCGCGCACCTCGAGGTCGATCATCGACACGCCGGTCGGCCGGCACGCTCCGCAGATGAGGACGCCGATGACGACGAGCCGCCGCACGTCGCGCACTGTAGGCACGGCCGGGCACCGAACGCTCGTCGAGGAGAGTCCTGTCTACCGCCGCAGCCCCCAGCCGCCCCACCTGCGCGTCATTCGACCCCGAGCCGCGGTGCAGTAGAAGCTACGGCGCACGAGGAGCACCGAATGGCAACTGATGGTGGCGATCCGAACGGGGACCTCCCGCCGGCGGGGGGAACTCGCTCTGGGCGTAGCGGCGGAGTTCAGACGTACCCATGACGACGTGGGGCGGGCTC
>JALOQF010000401.1 GCA_025459425.1 Myxococcaceae bacterium
GGCCCGCTCGAGGCGTTGCTCCTCGAGCGGCAGCCGGGGCTGGGCGGCACGGTGGTGTGGCTGGGCGTTCGCGTGGCGCTGACGGGGTGTCTCCTCATCGCAGCCATCTTCACCGCGTGGCAACTCTCGGGGGCCATCACCGCCGCCAGCCTCGAGCGCATGGCGCTGTACGTCCAGCGCGAGGTGCTCGGCGAGGCCCCGCCACCGAGCATCGATGGCGTGGCGGTCGTCGTGCGCGCGGCGCGCAGCCTCTTCCCGACGACGCGGAGGCTCTTGCTGTGGGCACTCACCACGCTGGCCGCGACAACGCTGATTCTGGTTCCCGTCGCCGGGCCGGTGCTCATCGTGGTGGCGCAGACAGCCGTGAATGCGATGTTCCTCGCGCACGGCGCCATCGCCGACAACCGCGCGCGGCTGGGCTTGCCGAGCCGGCTGTTGCTCCGCGAGCCGGCCCTCCTGTTGGGTTACGCGCTCGCGTGCGTGCCGGTGGTGTTGGTCCCCGGTGTGGCCCTCGTCGCGGCGGCGCCCGTCACCGTGGGCGGCGCGCTCGTGGCGCTCGGGGCACACCGGCGGAAGGCATGAGCCGCTCGATCGCCGGCTCGGGGCGCAGCGGCCGTGACGCAAACGCGTCCGCGCGGTCCGTGGTGCTGATTCCATGGTGGCTCCAGGCGGCGCACCTGAGCCGTACGGTCACCGGCTCAAGACACCCGCCACCACGAGCAGCGCCACCACGATGCCCATCAAGCTCTCGCCCGCGATGAGGCCCGAGCTGACGGGCACCACGAGGCGCTCCGCGAGTTCCGGCTTCTTCCGCCGCAGCAACTCCGCCAGCGCCGAGCCCAGGAACATCGCCACCGCGTTGCTGCCGGGAATCACCATCGCGATGCCCACGCCCGACGGCGACGGGATGAAGGCCTTGAGCGGCTTCGGAGCCAGCCGCTCCGCCAGCGCGAGCGCGACGCCGAGGAGCAACCCTACCCACACCGCCGTGCGCGCCGACTCGGGCAGCGCGCTGATGCCGTTCGAGAAGGCCTTCGACACGCCGGCCCAGACGAGACACGACGGCGCAGGCCACGCGTCTCCGCCGAGCACCGACGGGTCCGGAATGATGAGGTTGAACGCCGGCACCACCACCGCCGCGCCCGCGACGACACCGAAGAGCTGCGCCCGAGCCTGCTGCCGCGCGCTCGCGCCGAGGAGCTTGCCCGTCTTCAGCGTCGTGAGCAGGTCGGCCGCGTGGAGCCCGATGCCGCCCGTCACGTTGGCCGACATGATGTTGCCGCTCAGGTTGCCCGGCGTCATCACGCCGAAGAGCAGCTGCGTCACCGGGCCGAGGGCCTTCGTCGGCGTGACGTCGGTCTCACCCGTCACGCGCGCGGCGACGAAGCCCATCAGCACCGCGAGCGGAACGGCCACCAGGCCTGCCCAGACTGGAATCTGGAACAACCAGCCCATGAGAAAGATGACGACGGGGCTCAGCACCACGAAGCCCACGGGGAACCACCACGCCGGGCACTCTTCCGGGTCGTCCTGCACGGCGGTGGCGGGCTTCGCGCGGCCGGGCAGCAGCGCCGCCAGCCCCGAGAAGCTGCGCAGCACGCTCTTGTAGTCGAGCGCGAAGGTGGTGAGCCCGCTGCCGACGAGCACCGCGGCGCCGGGCCACAACGTCCACGCGACGATGGCCTTGTAGCCGGTGCCCGTGATGGCGCCCGCATCGAGCAGCGCCGGGGCGAGCACCACGTAGGTGAGGCCGCCGCCGAGCAGCAGCGACCAGCCGGTGCGGAAGCTCATGAGCGCGCCAGCGGCGATGAGCACCACCTCGGTCTTGAGCACCAGCGTCCAGTCCTTGAGCGCCTTGCCCGCGAGCGTGAACGGCAGCTCGAGCGCGCCGGGCAGGTTGAAGGGCATCCACGCGGCCTTCGCGTCACGGAAGAAGGCGACGATGGCCCCGAAGCCCGCGGCCCAGGCCAGCGCGCGGGCCTTCTTCGAGCCCTCGACGTCTCCACCTGCGTCCGCGCCGTGAATCGAGCGCAGCGTCTCGGCCGTCGCAGTACCCGTGGGGAACGGGAGCTTCTCTTCGTCGATGAGCTGCCGCTTGATGGGAATGGCCGCGAAGACGCCAAGCGCGGCGATGGCGGCGAACCAGAAGATGATGGGAATCGAAGGTGGGCGGTCGCTCGTCACCATCAGGAGCGCGCCGAAGGCCGCCATGTTGCCGCCGCCCGTCATGAAGCCCGCGCCCGAGGCCACGGTGGTGAGCGCGTTGTTCTCGAGGATGCCGAGGGGCTCCTTCGTCACCTTCGCCGCCGCGAGGCCCTTGAAGACCGCCCACGCCAGGATGCACGCCGTCAGGGTGACGCCCATCGACCAGCCCGTCTTGAAGAAGACGTAGATGTTCGACAGGCACATCACCGCGCCGATGAGCATGCCGACGACGATGGCGCGGGGGGTGAGCTGGTTCACGAGGCCTCCAGGCGAAGGGGGCGGACCATAGAGGCACCCGTGGTGCGCCCCGAAGGGAATCGTGCCCCTCGCCGCGGTCGATGGGCCGCTTCGTCATGCTCGAGGCTCCAGCCGGCATGGTGCTCGGTTCGATGCTGTTCCTGTCTCTGGTCGGGCTCCCCGAGGCCACCATCACGAGCAGGCTCCACGGAGAAATCGTGCGGCTCCGCCGTGAGGTCGACCGGCTCGAGAGGCGCTGGGCCGACGTCTCGACCGAGTGCGTGTGCGGCGGCGAGCGAGAGGTGGTGCCCGTGCTCTTCGACCTCGCGAAGCGGTATCGCGTCCAGCCCGACACCATGCGGGTCGAGTTCATCGACCCGGGTGAACGCTCACGCGCGCTGGGCCGGAGGGTCTTCCGCGTGCACGTCCAGGCGTCGTTTCACGCGCTGTGCAGCATCCTGAACGAGCTGACCCAGATGAAGTTCCCCTCGAACGTCGACGAGCTGCAGCTGAAGCGGCGCGAGGAAGGCCTGCTCGACATCTCCTTCCGCCTCGTCGTCTACGACGACACCGCCAGGGCGGTGACGGCTCGCGCCACGCCCTGAGGCACCTGTCGTCAGCGCACCTCGAAGGGAATCGCCCGCTGCCCGCCCGTGGCGCCGCGCAGCTTCTGGAACGTCGACAGCACCGTGCCGCTCCGCGCGAACAGCATGGCCCTCGCCGCGTCATCGGGCGTCCGCGCCGCCAGCAGGTCTTGCATGAGCGCCCGCTCGTTGCCGTGCATCTGCGCCAGCCGCTCCGGTGGGAAGGTGTCACGAATGAGGCCCTGCATGCGGCCGAGGCCTTCGGGCGTGACGCGCAGGTCGACGCCCGTCGAGCCTGGCATTCCGGGCCCGAAGCGGTCGGCGCGGCCGAGGCCGAGCACGTCGCGGAAGGCGCGCTGCTCGTGCGGTGAGACACCGTTCAACCGGAAGCCCGTCTCGGTGGTGGGTGGCCCGCCGTCGACGCCAGGCCGCTGAATTCGACTCATCGTCGCGCCGTTGTGCCGCGCCTGCAGCTCGGTGCCGCCTTCGGGCAGCGCCCGGAGCGACGCCTCGGTGCGGTTGAACTCGAGGCTCCCCGCGACGGGCAGGAAGCGTGGCGTGGTGAGGGCCCCGCGCTGCTGCAGGTCGACGCGCGTGACGGGCCCGCCCTCGGCGCCCGGAACGAGTGGAGGCGTGAGCTGTTCGCGCAGGTACGCCTGGTAGTCCGCGCGGCCCTGCTCGGTGCTGACGTCGAACTGGCGGCGCTCGCCCTCGGCGGTGGTGCGCAGCTCGCGCTCACCGCTCACCTGCGCGGGCAGCGGCGTTCCCCGAAGGCTGCCGGTGACGCGCGACTCGCGGCTCTGCGTGTCGCCGCCCGTCACCGTGACGAGGTCACCTTCACGCTGCACCTGCAGCGCCCGGCCCTGCGCCCGCGTCTCTTCGATGCGAAGGCCGCCCGCGGGCCCGCGCGGAGGACGGAAGCGCCCGCCCACGTTGGTGGTGAACTCGGACTGCAGCGTCGCGGTGGCGCCTTCCGGCAGGGTGCGTGGGTCCTGCAGGTCGGGGAAGGGACGCTCGCCCGCGCGCATCGCGGCGAAGTCGCGCGGTGGCAGCTCGAGTTGGGTCGTCATGCGCCCACCGAGCGAGCCTTCGACGCCCGCCACGAAGGGCACCCCGAGCGCACCACCGCCAGCGAGCTCGGTGCGCACCTGAACGTTCACGCGCGGCTCTTGCCCAGGCTGCGCGCTCTCCGGGGCCGTCTGGGCCGAGATGCTGCCCGACGCGACGCCCACGTTGAAGCCAGCCTCGAGGCCACGCCCTTCTCCCGGAACGACGGCGCCCAGCGCTGCAGGCGACGGCACGAGGTTCGGGAGCAGGCGCTGCTGGGCCTCGCGCACCGCAGCACGGCCCTGTTCGACCCGACTCACCTCGGCGGGACGTTCCGCGGCGGCTGGCTGTGGTGCGGGGCCCGGCGCGGGCGGTGGCGTCACCGCCGGCGCTGGCGGAGGGCGGGCCTCGAAGTCACTGCGGCCGGCGTGCGCTGCGACGGCTGGTGCCTGCGACGGTGCGTCCTCGGCGGTGACGGGTCGCGGCTCCACCCGGGGCGGTGGCGCCACTGCGGGTGCGACCGGAGCGGCCCCCGTGTCGAAGCCGCTCTCACCCGAGAAGCCAACGGCGGGACTGGGCGCGGGCTCGTTGCCCACGTCGGGGGGACTCGGCGGCGCCTCGACGGGGCTGATGTCGGCTGGAGGCGGTGCCGGAACGAAGCCGGGTGAACCGATGCCGTCGATGGCCATGAGGCGCTCCTGTGCGCAGCGAGGGGAGTCACACCTCACAGCAAGCCCGGTGCCGCAGGCCCGGCCTCAACGAGTTCGCGCACGTCGAGCGCCCGGCTGTGGCCACCGCGTCCGCAGTGGAGGCCCTCGGCTCCACTCCACCTCAGCGGCGCGACCGAAGCAGGTGGCCTCGTGGTGCCTCTCCCAACCGAGCGCGCGCCCGAACTCGAAATCCAACACCTCGCGAACTCGCGCTCCTCGGACCTGCTTCCACCTCAACGGGCCGCCTGCCGGCTCCTCGCGGCGCTCGCGTCGCTGTGCAGGTCGGCGTCGTACCCTTCTCCGCCCTCGGCGCCGTCTTCACCGAGGCTCGTCACCACCGGCACGCCGTTCACCAGGCGCCACGTGAAGGGCTGGCCCCACGGGTCGACGGGCAACTCCTTGACGAGGCGGCGCTCGACGAGCGGACCGAACCCCTTCGACGGCTCGGGGTAGTGCCCCGTCAACGCCAGATAGGCGTCGAGCTGCCCCTCGAGCGTCTCGAGCTCCGTACGCGCCACGTCGACGCGTGAGTCGCGGTAGCGCGCGATGGCGTACACCCCCACGGCGCTCGACAGCATGGTGATGATGGCGATGGCCACCACCACCTCGAGCAGGTTGAACCCACGACGACGACGATTCGGACGGCGCATGGAACGGCTCCTTTCGGGCCCCACCGCATCGCAAGCTCTGTGCCCGGGCCGTCGCCCTCGGGTGGAGCCCACCGCCGCGTCCCGGGGATGACGAAATGTCCCACCAGGGTGGTGTCACCGCGGTCATGTCGTCATTGGATCGTCCAGCGCCGGTCGAGCACCCAACCGCTGCGCGACAGGAGGCCGTGCTCGCCATGACACCGGAAGACCTCGAGGCCAGCTACGCGACGCTGCGGGCGGTGGCGCGCCGCCTGCTCGCAGGCCAGCGCGGCAGCCTCGAACCCACGGCCCTCGTGCACGAAGCGTGGATCAAGCTGTCCGAGGCGGGCGCCCACTTCGAGAGCCGCTCCCACTTCGTCGCGGTGTCGGTGCGCACGCTGCGCCAGGTGCTGGTCGACTCGGCGCGCGCGAAGAACGCGAACAAGCGCGGCGGCGCGCGAGAGCGCATCACCCTGAGCGGCCTCGAGGCGACGCCCGACGCCCCGTGGGAGGTCGTCGACGTCGACCGCGCCCTCTCGCGTCTGACGGCCCTCGACGAGCGCCGCGGCCGCATCGCCGAGCTGCGCATCTTCGGCGGCCTCGAGCAGGAAGAGATTGCCGACGCCCTCGACGTCTCACGCTCGACCGTCGCCCGCGAGTGGCGGCAGGCGCGCGCGTGGCTCCTGGCGCAACTGGAGCCGACGTGACGCGCGAAGACCGGCTGTGGGCGCTCTTCGACGAGTGCCTCGCGTTGCCGCTCCCGGCGCGCGACCGACGGCTCGCCGACGAGGCCGACCGCGACCTCGCCGGCGAAGTGGCGAAGCTGCTGCGCGCCGATGCGTCTCCGGCCGTGCTGAGCGGGCTGGCGGGCCAGGCGCTCGCTCGCGCACGGTGGCGGTGAAGGTGCTCCGCGCCGCGCAGCACGACGCCCACGGCCTCGAGCGCTTCCGCCTCGAAGGCGACGCCCTCGCGCTCCTCTCGCACCCCAACGTGCCGCGCGTCTTCGCGGTGGGCGAGACCGACGGGCGCCGCTGGCTCGCGATGGAGCTCGTGCGTGGCGAGCGCTTCGACGTCTGGGCCCTGCCCCGCGCGCTGACGGAGCGGCTGGTGGCCCTCGAGACGGTCGCGCGCGCCGTGCACGCCGCCCACCTGCGCGGTGTCGTGCACCGCGACCTGAAGCCCGAGAACGTCGTCGTCACCGCCGATGGCGCGCCCCGCGTGCTCGACTTCGGCATCGCGCGGCCGGTGGGCGAAGCGACGCCCGCCGCCGGCACCCGCGCCTACATGAGCCCCGAGCAGCGGGAAGGCCGGCCGGTCGATGGCCGCGCCGACGTGTATGCGCTGGGTGTCATGCTGCGCGAGCTCGCCTCGACGCCCGTGGGCGTGCCGCTGCGGCGCGCGCCTGACGCGCGGTCGACCCGCGCCGCGGGACAGGACGGGCCGAGCTCGCTGAGCGCCCTGCCCGTCTCGATGCCTGCAGGCGTGCCGCCGCAGCGCGCGCCTGACGCGCGGTCGACCCGCGCCGCCGGACAGGACGGGACCAACTCGGTGAGCGACCTGTCCGCCACGATGCCTGCAGGCATGCCGCCGCAGCGGTCGCCTGACGCTTGGTCCACCCAGGCCGCCGGACAGGACGGGCCACACTCGGTGAGGCACCTGTCCGCCTCGCCCCCCGTCGAGCCCGGCGCCTCCGACGACGCCTCCCGCCAGGGCCTGGCGACACCCGGCCCACCCGAGGTGAGCCACGTCGCCGCCCTGTCGCTCCCGCCAGAGCTCGACAGCATCGCGCGCATGGCCACCGCGCCCCTCGAGGACCGCTACGACTCGGCGCAGGCCTTCGCCGACGACCTCGTGCGCTTCCGCACGCGAGGCGTCGTCCGTGCGCACCCGGCCACGCCGCTCTACCGCCTGCGCTGTCTGGTGCGACGACACGGCCTCGCGCTCGGCGTGGCGGCCCTCGTCGTCTTCACGCTGGGCACCGCCGCCGTCGTCTTCCGCGCTCAGTCGATTCGTGCCGAGCGGGAGCGCGCCCGCGCCGACGCGATTCGCACCTTCCTCTCGGCCACGCTCGAGCGCGCCAACCCCCTCACCGGCTCGGGCCCGCGCGTGACGGTGGTCGAGGCCATCGACGCCGCCGCCCGCCGCCTCGACGACGGCAGCCTCGCGCCCGACGTCGAGGTCGACCTGCGCGAGACGTTGTCGAAGACGTACGCGTCGCTCGGCCAGGAAATCGCTGCCTATCAGCAGGCCAGCAAGGCGGTGGCACTGCTCGACCGTGTCGGCGGCAGTGACGACGAGCAGCGAGCACGGCTGCTCCGCGGCAGCGCCGACTTCGGTGCACACGCCGGCGCCATCGCCGTCGCCCTCGAGTGGCTGGACCGCGCCGACGCGCTCGAGCGACACCACCGCCGGCCCCACCTGCACCTGGCGCAGCAGGGCCACACCCGCGGCGAGGTGCTCACCGATGCAGGCCGCCTGGCGGAGGCGCTCCTCGCGTTCGACGACGCGCTCTCGCAGCTCGAGCCGCTGTGGCGCGCAGGTGAGGTCGAGACCGACGACTACACGTCCGTGCTGAACCAGCGGTCGGGGACGCACGGCTTCATGGGCCACTTCGAGGCCGCGCAAGCGGGCTACGAGCGCGCGCTCGAGCTCGACACGGCGACGTATGGCGCCGAGCACCTGCAGGTGGCGAACGACCTGCACAACCTCGCCTGGCTCGCGCTGCGTCGGGGGAACCTCGAGCTGGCGCTGGAGCGGGCGAGGCAGTCGCGCCGCTTGCGGGTGGCGAAGCTCGGCGCGCGGCACCACCGGCTCGGGCTGTTGCGGCTCGTCGAGGCCGAGGCGTTGGCCCTGCTGGGCCGGTGCGACGACGCGGTGCCCTTCGCGCGCGAGGGCCTGTCGATTCTCGAGAACGCCGTCGGCGTCGACGCGACCCGCGCCTTGCGTGGCCAGTTCACGCTGGCGTCGGTGAAGGTGACCTGTGGAGACACCGACGTGCTGCCCGAGCTCCAGCGCGCCACCGGCGTGCTCTCGGGGCGCATGGGCCCTCGGCAGTGGTGGGTGCTCGAGGGCCGGGTCATCGAGGCGCAGGCGCTGCGGGCGCGGGGTGACGTCGAGGCGGGCCGCGCGCTCGCGCGTTCGACGCTAGCCGACCTCGAAGCGCAGCTGGGCCCCGACGCGCCGCTGCTCCAGCGCGCGCGGTCAGCGGCGAAGGACGACTGAGCCGCCCTGCACCTCGCAACGGAAGCCCGAGCTGCCGTCGAACTGGGCCTGCAGCGAGCCCGAGCCACCTTCGCCCATGCGGGTGACGTCGAACGTCACCTGGGTGCGGTTGACGCCGCTGGCGCTCTGCCCATTGTGGTCGCGCACGGGGAAGGTGCCCGACAGTGAAAGCCGCGTGTCCGAGCCGGTGCCCGTCATCTCGTACGTCATGCCCTGCGCGAAGCCGGTGAGGCTGCTGTTCGAGCCCTCGAGCTGGAGCGAGACGCTGTGCATGTTGGCGCGCTGCTGCATCGAGACGCCGCCGAAGTTGCAGCGGGAGGTGTACGAGAGCTCGACCGTCCAGGTGCCGGCCCACGCGAAGGGCCCGCTGCTCGAGCCAGCACCCGAGCCGCCACTGCCACCCGAGCCACCCGACCCTCCGGTTCCACCACCGGGCCCCGAGGGCGTCGGTCCACCGCAGGCGAGGAGCACGCCCGCGCACGTCACCAGCATCATCTTGAGCGAGGTCATACCCGGCGAGACGAAATTCGCCGGCGGCGTGTGTCACGACGCTCGTTCGCCCACGGCCTCGTGGAGCAGCCTCAGGCGGTCACCACACCGGCCGAGGACGCGCGTCGAGAAGCGACCGGCGGGTCGACGGAAACGTCATCGAGCGCCGAGCGCGGGATTCACCTGAGAATCAGCTCACCAGCGGCGGCGAAGCAGCAAGGGGAGCGCCAACAGCAGCCACCAGCCGCTGCCCGACTGACACTGACACCCCACCGGCTCCATCGGCTCGGCCACGCCCGCGTCGAAGGGCGCGGGGTTGAAGGGGCCTCCGCCCGAGGGCTCGCCGCCAGCGCTCCCGCCACCGACGGGCCCAGCATCGACGCCAGCGTCAACCCCTGCATCGGGGCGTCCGGCGTCAGGTCCAGCGTCCGGCCGCGGGGGCGGAAGCGGCGTCCACCCCGACATGGGCGGGTAGCCGCGCAGCACGGTCGGCATCATCGGCTGCGCGCGTGAGCAGCCGGCGGTGAAGCCCGGCAGGTCTGGCGCTCCAGCCTCGGCCCACGCCATCCACAGGAACGACGACATCACCGTCACGGCGTCGGCCCAGCGCCGGGCCGTCAGCTCGCGTGACTGGGCGAAGAGCACCTGCCGCTGGTAGCCGCTCCCCGCGTCGAGCCCACCCGCTGCCACGTCGGCCGCGATGAGCGTCGGCACCAGCCCGTTGCCCACCAGCACGATGTCGAAGGTCGCGTAGCGCGGGTCGATGCGCCCGGGCGTTCCATAGAGGCCGCGCGCCTGCGTGGTGATGGCGTCGAGGTTCGCGTTGACGTTGAACATGTCGGACTCCCACCGCGCATGGAGCCCGTCGTTGGGGTCGAAGTTCTTCGTGTCGTGCAGCACCGAGAACGCGTCGGTGACGTAGTGCGACATGAAGAACGAGCGGTCGAGCACCTGGTTGACGTCACGCGCGCGGAAGGCCGCGACGAGGCCCGCGTACTGCTCTTCCACGCGCCAGGGCACGGTGCCGTTGCGGGTGGCGAAGTTGCGCAATTGCTCGAGCGCCTCCTGCCAGTCACGCGGGTAGTTCGACGGCGGGTTGACCCAGTCGATTTCGAGGTAGTGCCGCACCGCCTCGTTCGGGTCCGACCCCCGGAGCCGGTCCGGGTCACACGCGCGGTCCTGGAGCTGCGACGTCTGCCGCGAGGCGTACCAGGCGCGCAGGCAGTGATTGGCGGGCAACGGCTCGTGCATGATGGCGGCGAGCCGCCGGTGCCCATCGAAGCCCCACGCGAAGCAGACGTTCGGAATCAGGGCGAAGAGCAACAGACGGCGCACGAGGCTGCCCTTCTCGCGTGAATCGTCACATCGATGCAACAGGTCCAGACTGAATGCGGGGTTGGAGACGTCGTCCGACGGTCGCGGCCTCGACGAGCGGGAGCCACGACGCTACAGGACGGTGCCATGCGTTTCGGTTTGCTGAGCCTCTGCCTCGCTTCTTCGGTGCTCGCCCAGGCACCCGCGGAGCCCACCCTGTCTCTCGCTGACCTCGAAGCCGGGTGCCGCAAGGGCGATGCAGCGGCCTGCGTCGACCTGGGCTTCAACCTCGAGGCGAAGGAGCCCGAGAAGGCCGTGGCCGTCTACCGCGACGCCTGCAAGAAGAACGTGTTGGCGGCCTGCAGCAACCTCGCGCTCATGCTGCGAGACGCTCGGGGCACACCGAAGAACCTCACCGAAGCGGCGACGCTGGCGAAGAAGGCCTGCGATGGGAAGAACGCTCCGGGGTGCTTCCACCTGGGCCTGGTGAAGGACGCGGCGAACGACTTTCCCGGCGCGACGAAGGCGTACGAGGCGGCGTGCGGGCTCCAGGTGTTCCAGGGGTGCACCAACTTCGCCATCAACCTCATCAAGGGCGTGGGCGTCGCCGCCGACCCGAAGCGCGGCCTCGAGCTGCTCGAGACGGCTTGCGCCGAGTCGGTGAAGAAGGGCGCCCAGTACCCCTCGCTGCGCAGCTGCCTCGTGCTGGGACAGCTGTACGAGCGGGGCACCAAAGGTGTCGTCGCCAACCTCGATGCGGCGAAGCGGCTCTACAAGGTGGCCTGCTACGGCGGGCTCGAAGAGGCGTGCAAGCGGCTCGGCGGGGGCGGCCACCAGGACGGTGACGGGCACGGGCACTGAGGCGCTCCGCAGGCGGCGTCTGTCCTCGTCCCACCTGAAGGCAAGCCGGTGCGCGGCCACCAGCGCATGGAGGCGGGGCGCGAGCGGCGACACCGTTTGCGTCGTCGTCCCACCTGAAGGCAGCAGCCGACTCGCGCCGACGCTGCGAGCCCTACGACAGGTCGGGCGCCTTCGACACCACGAGGTCGATGAAGCGCCGAACCCGCAGCGGCATGGCCTTGCGATGCGGTGACAGCACCTGCACCAGCCCCGTACGCACCGCCGCGCCCTGCGCCAGACTGACGAGCTTGCCGGTGGCCACGAAGGGCCGCGCGAGGAAGGCCGGCAACGCGGCCACGCCCAGCCCTGCCAGCGCGGCCTCGAGCTGCGCTTCCAGGTGCGCGACGACGAGCGCGGGGGTGGGCCGCACGAGGCGCTCCTCGAGAGTCCACCGCTCGCCACGACGAGAGAGCACCGCTGGCACGCCGTCGAACGAGGCTCCTCGCCGCGTCAGCCCGTGCCGCTGGGCCACCTCGGGCGAGGCGAACAGCTGCACCGGCGCGACGCCGAGCCGCCGCGACAACAGGTTCGAGTCGGGGCTGCGACCGACCCGCACCGCCACGTCCACCTCTTCGTCGACGAGGTCCACCTGGCGGTCCACCAG
>JALOQF010000402.1 GCA_025459425.1 Myxococcaceae bacterium
CTCTGCGGCCGGAGGTGGCTCTGCGGCCGGAGGTGGCTCTGCGGCCGGAGGTGGCTCTGCGGCCGGAGGTGGCTCTGCGGCCGGAGGTGGCTCTGCGGCGGGTGGTGGCTCTGCGGCGGGTGGTGGCTCTGCGGCGGGTGGTGGCTCCGCGGCGGGTGGTGGCTCCGCGGCCGGAGGTGGCGCTGCGACGGGTGGTGGCGCTGCGACGGGCGGCGGCTCTGCGGGAGGCCTCGCACCCGGCTCCATCACGGTGCGCACCCTCACCACCTTCACCGACCGTTCCTACGAAGTGCGCGTGCCCCCGACCTCCGACGGCGGGCAGCTGCCGGTGCTGTTGATGCTCCACGGCGGCGGCGGGAACCGTGAAGGCGCCTGGACCATGTCCTGCCCCGGCGGCGATGCCGGCTCACCCGACTGCCTGGGCGCCATGGCGCTCGGCGAAGGCTTCCTCGTGGTGACGCCCGAGGGCACGCCGCAGGGAAGCGGCCCTCTTCTCTCGCGGCTGCGCACGTGGAACGCCGGCGGTGGCGACGGAGGCTGGCAGTGCGTCTCGGGCCGCGCCTGCGCCGATGCCGCGGTCGACGAGGCGCTCTACTTCGGCCTGCTGCTGGCAGACCTGCGCTCCGTCACCAACGCCGACCCACAGCGCGTCTTCGCCACCGGCCTGTCGAACGGCGCCGCGTTGAGCCACCGGCTCGCGTGTCAGGTGCCCGCCGTGCGCGCCATCGCCTCGGTCGCGGGCGGCAACCAGTTCGCCACCACCGAGCGCTGCCCAGGCAGGGCCGCCATCATCGAGGTGCACGGCACCGACGACCCCTGCTGGAGCTTCGACGGTGGGCCCGCCTCGTGCGCCGACGCGAACCCGGGAGTCAAGGTCTCGGTACCCGCCACCATGGAGGGCTGGGCCACCCGGAATGGCTGTCAGCTGACGCGCACCACGACGCTCCTCGCCGACGCGGGCCCCGGCGACCCGACGACCACCCTCGAGCGCCGCTGGAATGGGTGCCCCGCCGGACTCGACGTCGTCCTCCTCGAGGTCACCGGAGGCGGGCACACCTGGCCGCGCGGCGCCGAGCCACGCAACACCTCGAGCGGCGTCGTCTCGCAGGGCATCAGCGCCAACCGCGTCATGCTCGACTTCTTCAAGGCCCGCTGAACGTCCCGCGCCACGACACGACGGGTGACGACGCGCCGCGCGTGGAGTTGATTGGTGTCATGCCCGCGCTCTCCTTCGTGCTGCTCCGCGTTCCGAAACAGGTCGACCCCTCGCTCGTCGTCAGCACCTTCGCCGAGCTGTTTCCAGACGAGCCGCCGCTCCACTTCGAGGCGGCCAACGGAGATACGGGCGTGCTCGACTTCCGCTCCGGGCAGGTGTCGACCCTCGTCGCGCTCATGGAGGCGCCGGTGCCGAAGGGCGAAGCGGACGAGGCCACCGCGCGCAGCGTCTCGTCGTTCCGTCTCGGCGGCTTCACCCTGCCTCCGCACCTGGGGCACCTCGTCGTCACCACGATGGGAGACGAGATGAAGACCGCCGTTGGATTGACCCGTCACACGCAGGTCGTCGCCGCCATCACCCAGGCCTCGAAGGCCGTCGGCGTCTACGAAGGCAACGCTGGAGCGACCCACGCGCCCGACTTCTACGTCTCGGTCGCCACCGAGGCCACGCACCCCACCATGCTGTGGAACGGCATCAGCCTCGTGCGCACGCCCGAGCGCCTCGAGCTGTTGTCCCTCGGCATGGGCCAGCTCGAGCTGCCCGACCTGCTGCTCGTCACGCCCGCGGCCATGGGCAACGAGGCGCTCGGGTTCTTCTTCGACCTGCTCGCGTACGTGGCCCAGCGCGGCACACGGATTCCCGAGGGTGAGACGGTGGGCCGCGACGAGTCCGAGAAGCTCACCGTGCACTACGTGCCGTCACCCATCGACGAGGCCATCGAGGTGGCGCGCGTGTCGATGGTCGATTGAGACCATCACCGGCCGTCGCGCGGGGTGAGCGCGTCGAAGAACGCCAGCAGCGAACGAGGGCGCTCGGACGTCGCGCTGCAGACCGCCTTCGGCGGGCGGCGTCATGCGGTCGATTGAAATGCGGTCGACGGGTGGGCAGGGCTGGGAAAGTCGACCCATGCGCACTCCCGTTCCGCTGAAGCTCGCCTACCGGCTCCTGAACCACGGCCCCACCACCCTCATCACCTCCGCCCATGGTGGGCGTCGCAACGTCATGGCGGCCGCGTGGGTGATGCCGCTCGACTTCGAGCCGCCGAAGCTGGCCGTGGTGGTGGCCTCGGGCACCGAGACGCGCCGCCTCGTCGACGCCTCGGGCGCCCTCGTCGTCCACGTGCCGACCCGGGCGCAGCTCGACCTCACCTGGACAGTCGGGAGTGTCTCGGGCGCGGACGTCGACAAGTTCGTGGCTTACGGCATCGCCACCGCGCCAGCCTCGCAGGTCGACGCGCCGCTCATCGAGGGCTGCGCCGCGTGGCTCGAGTGCCGCGTGCTGCCGAAGCCCGACCTTGCCGCTGAGCTCGACCTCTTCGTCGTCGAAGTCCTCGCAGCCTGGGCAGACGACACGGTCTTCGACGACGGAGCCTGGCACCTCACCACCGACACCCAGCGCCACCTGCACCACGTCGCCCGCGGCCGCTTCTTCCTCACCGGCGCTCCAGTCGATGCGGCCCTGCTCGAGCCCCGCGGCCCGAAGGCAATGCCGTGAGCACTGCCTCTGGTGGTGGCCCCGTGGCGTGATGGCTCATGTGGCCAATGGTCACATGTGCGCAGGCCCATGTTTCCCGTGGTCACATCGGTACGAAGCAGGCCTGGAGCCGAAGGCCAGATGCCGGAGGGGCACCGACAACCGCACCCACCGCTGGACCCTGAGCTCGGCGAGCTGAATCGGGGAGGTCACCTCGCGCAGCTCATGTTTCCAACGGTCACATGGCGCGCGGGCCCATGTTTCCTCTGGTCACATCGCCGCGAAGCAGGCCACGGGGTTCCGGCGGAGTGTGGGCCGGGTGCCGCGCGAGCACCGACGACCACGCCCACGGCAGGCTCCGTCTCGACGGGATGAAAGGCGCGTCGCCACCGGTTTGGCGGTATCACCCAACCCATGTCGTCCAACGTCATCATCCTCTTTGGTGGCTCGTCCTCGGAGCGCCTCGTCTCGGTCGCCTCTGCACAGAACGTGTCGGCACTCCTGCCGGAGGCGCGCCTGTGGTTCCTCACCCGCACGCACGCCGTGCACGACGTCGACCGGGCGACGCTGGCCCGTCACGAGAAGCCGTTCGAGAACGAATTCCACCCCGGCACCCCGGCGGCCTTCTCGTCGCTCGAGGCCGCGCTCGATGCTCCCGGAAGCCAGCAACACACCTTCTTCCTCGCGCTCCACGGCGGCGCTGGCGAGAACGGCACGCTCCAGCGCCTGTTCGAGGCCCGCCGCATTCCCTTCACCGGCTCCAGCGCCGCCGCGAGCGCGCGCGCCTTCGACAAGGCCGTCACCAAGGAGCTCGTCGGCGCGAAGGGCGCCCGCCTCGCTCAGGCCGAGCTCTTCGTTCATGAGCGCCCCTCGGACATCCAGGGGCGCCTGCTGCTGCTTTTCCAACTGGCTCCGCGCTGGGTGCTCAAGCCGGTCGAAGATGGCTCGAGCGTCGGCCTCATTCATCTCACGGCCCCTGAGCAAACCTCGGCCGCCGCGCAGCAGATGTCGTACTCCGGCATCCGCTACCTCGCCGAACAGTTCATCGAGGGCCGCGAGCTCACCGTGGGGGTCGTCGACGAACCGTCGGGGCCCCTCGCGCTCCCCGTGTCCGAAGTGCGTACCGTGCCCGGAGGCGCCTTCGACTACGCCGGCAAGTACCTGGGCAAAGGCACCGAAGAGCTCACGCCCGCTCCCATCACTGACGTCGAGCGCCAGCAGGCGCAGGCCCTCGGCCTGCTCGCCCACACCACCATTGGCTGCCGCGGTTACTCACGCACCGACATGATCCTCACCCCCGACGGCCCGGTCTTCCTTGAAATCAACACCCTGCCAGGGCTCACGAAGGCCTCGTTCATTCCCCAGCAGCTCGCCGCTGCCGGAATGGACCTGAAGGCCTTCCTCGCGCAGCAGCTCGAGCTGGCCCGCACGCGGTACGGCTGACACCGCGACTGAAATCCACCCTCCGGCGACTCCCGTACTGCGGCGTCCGTACCACGTCCCCGCAGTCACTGGAGTGCACCATGTTTCGTCGCAGCAGCCTCATCGTTGGTCTCGTCGTGTCCGCAGCCTGTGGTTCCATGCCGTCGACGTCGGATGCCGGAACCGGCACGGGTGGAGGTACGGCCGCCGCCGGTGGCTCGGCTGGAGGCACCGCGGGTGGCACAGGAGGCGGCGCCGCAGCACCGTGCTCCTCGATGATGTACGCGAAGTACGGCATGGCCGCCTTCACGGCCGTCAACAACAGCATCATCACGAAGGCGGTGGCGGCGCCCACGGCGTCGGTCGGCACCTCGTTCCAGGGCCTGTCGCAGCAGCAGGCCGCGACCCTCACCACGAACCTCGGCGCCTTCCTCGTCGTCGCCTACGGCGGCCCCAACACGTACCAGGGCAAGACGATGCTGGCGGCGCACCAGGGCCTCAACATCACCGAGGCGCAGTACGACTACTTCATCAGCAACGTCGTCGTGCCGGCGCTCTCGGAGAACGGCGTGCCCACGGCCGACATCATGAACTGCTTCGCGCCGCCGGTGACCGAGAAGAAGGCGGGCAGCGTGAAGTGCGACACCGTGCAGTCCGGTCCGCGCCCGTCGGGGTGCCCGTGAACCGGGGGCGGCTCGTTCGCTGGGTGTCGCGCTCCGCGCTGCTCGGCGTGACGGCGTTCTCGCTCATCGCCCTCGCGCACGCGCCGCCCTTTCGTCGACTCCTCGCGCGCGCGGCCTGCCCCATCGGAGGCGACCTCGACGCCACCCCTGCGCAGCGCGAGGCCACGCGCGTTCGTGGCCTCGAGGCGCGGCGCGGCACCAGCCCGGCCCCCTCGCGAGACGTGCGCGGGTTGGTGCTGGGCATCACGCCCGTCGACGCCGCGCGCGCCTCGCTGGGCCTCGCCGACTGCACCGTCGACCGGGCCGGCCTCGTGCACGAGTGCCGCACGTCGACCGAGACCGTCTTTCTCCGCACGGACGAGGGCAGCAGGCTCGTCGCGCTCGCCTCGGTGCGGCGCGCGTCGCTCAACGTCGCTCCCGTGCGCGCGGCGCAGGAACTCGCGAGCTGGAGCGCACGGCTGGGCGCACCCCACACGCAGCTCGGCACCTTCGACGCCGAGACGCTGGGCGCCGGGCTCCTCGCTCAGGCCCGCGCCGAGTGGCGCTTCGTCGACCTCGTCGCCTCCGTCACCGCGACCCGCGTCGACGCCGACGAGGTCGTCATCACCCTCGAAGCCCAGGTGATTCCAACGACGCTCGCCGCGAACACGGCCGCGGGCGCCACGACCCGGCTCCAGTGAGTCGCGACTCCCAACGGTGAAACGGAGAGCGCTGACGGCTCGACGAGCCGGCCGGTCTCCGGTGTGGGTGCACGAAACAGGTGACCGGTCCTCCCATCGACGACGACGGGGAACGCACACGCAACGAACCTGGTTCGGCGCCCCGGCCTGTCGCACGCGGCGATGACGCCGCCAACGTCCTCTCCCACGTCTTCGATGAGCGACACCTCGAGCGGCGGTCGATGGTCCTCACGACCAACGACATCTTGAAGCGCTGGGGGCGTGTCCTCCACGACGAGGACCTTGGCGTGGCCGCAGGCCTGACCCTCGGCGCGCCGAGGACGAGAACGCCGCGGTGGTCGACGCTGCGCATCACCCATCACGGCTCCTCCATCGCCGAAGTGGCGACCTCCTTCGGCGTGACCGACTTCCCTCGCGTCGACAGCATGTAGGTCGCCGACGCCGTCGCGAGCGGCGGTCCATCGGGCGCGTGACTCGCCGTCATGCGAACGAAGGCCACGTTGCGAGTCGTCTTGACGCACTCCGCGCGCGCATGGACCGGCAGCTCCGGCATGGGTGGGCCCAGGAAGTCGACTCGCAGGTCGAGCGTGGCGATGGGCGTGGGCTCCTTCAGCGCGAGGTAGACGGCGGCGCCTCCGGCCGTGTCGAGCAACGTCGAGAGCACCCCACCGTGGAGCGCGCGCGTGTCGGGGTTGCCGATGAGGCGCTCGTCCCACGGCAGACACAGCTCGGCCCACGGTGGCTCGGTGCCGACTCGCGTGATGCGCAGCCCCAGCGCCTTGTTGTGCGGGATGAACTCCTGAAAGCCCGCGT
>JALOQF010000079.1 GCA_025459425.1 Myxococcaceae bacterium
CTTCCTCATCGGCGTCTTCACCGTGCGGCTGCCCAAGGGCGGCGTGTGGATGGAGTGGGTCAAGTCGGTGTTCGGCGTGGCGCTCCTCGCGCTGGCCGCGTCGTACCTGCGTGACGCGTTCCCCGCGCTGCGCCTGGCCATCGAGGGCGTCGGCGTCGCGCTCGGACGTGTGCCGGGCATCGCGCTCGCGGCGGGCCTGGCCTTCGTCGGCGTACTGCTGGGCGCGATTCACCTGTCGTTCAAGGAGAAGGGCGAGTGGCCGCTGAAGACGGTCGGCGTCACGGCGCTGGTGGTCGCGTTCCTGATCCGCATGGCGGCCAGCGGTGCTCCCGAGGCGGTGCGACCGGATCCCCAGTTGGCCGATCAGAAGGCGCGGCTCGAGCAGCAGATCGCCACGCTCGACCAGGCGCTCGGCACCGAGACGGATCAGGGCAAGAAGAACGCGCTCGCCAGCCAGCTCGCCGAGGCGCGTGAGGCGCTCGCGAAGCTCGAGCGTGGGCCTGGAGCCGAGTTTGCGTGGGCGCTCGTCTACCAGGCCGATCAAGCCGGCTCGACGAAGCCGTTCGAAGAGGCGCTCGCGAAGGCGAAGGCCGACTGCAAGCCAGTGATGATCGACTTCTTCGCCGACTGGTGCGCGGCCTGTAAGGAACTCGATCAGCACACCTACGTCGCGAAGGACGTGCAGGCGGAGTCGCAGCGCTTCGTGACCATCAAGGTCGATGGCACCAACGAGAACGATCTCACCGACGGGCTCTACGAGAAGTTCGGCGTGAAGGGCCTGCCCACGGTGGCCTTCGTGAGCCCGACTGGTGAGGTGCTCGAGAAGCCGCGCGTGACGGGGTTCATGAAGCCCGAAGCGTTCCTCGGTGAGATGCAGAAGGTGGCGATCGCGACATGCTCGGCCTCGCCTTGACGCTGGTGCTCGCGGCTGACGGAGGGCTCTCGCCGAAAGACGAGGTGCTGGCGCTCGTCTCGCAGCAGGTGGCGGCGTGGAACCGCGGCGATCTGCCGGCCTTCTGCAGCGTCTATGCGGACGATGCCGTGTTCGTGTCTCCGCCGCGCGCGGCGAACCCCGATGCTGGAGTGGCCGCTTCGGAGGGCGTGACGCGTGGGCGCTCCGAGGTGCTCGCGCGTTACCAGAAGCGCTACCCCGACGGAAAGGCGATGGGCCAGCTCTCGATCGAGCCGTACGACGTGCGCGAGACGAAGGACGCGGTGTCGGTCAGCGCGAAGTGGACGCTCCGCTACCCGGACAAGCCTGCATCGTCGGGGAACACGGTGATCGTGCTCGTCCGCTCGAAGGCCGGTTGGCGCATCGTCCACGACGCCTCGATGTGAAGAACGGCGCCCAGCGGGCCCGAGTTCGGTCGCCTCGTTGGGCCGCAGTTCGTAAGCTCTGGGCATGAGCTTTTCGTCTCGTCGTCAGGCCCTGCTCAGATCGCTCTCCCGCCCCCTGGTGTTGTTCTCGGGCGGAGCGCTGTCTCGCAACTACCCGGCGAACACGTTTCCGTTCCGCGCGGACTCGAACTTCCTCTACTTCTTCGAACGTCCCGAACCCGGGAGCGCGGCGCTGTTCGACCCGACCGATGGCTCCGTGACGTTGTTCCTGCCTGAGCGCTCGCTCGCGGACGCGCTGTGGCACGGCGAGGTCGAGTCGTTCGAGTCGGCGAAGGCCCGCCACGGCGTGACGCAGGTGCTCGAGGTCGAGAAGCTCGAGGCGCACCTCTCGACGCTCGCGAAGGGCCGGCAGCTCGATGCGCTCGCCGTCGCGGACTTCAAGGCGACCCAGCGGGCGCGTCACGTGACGGGTCAGGAGCTGCAGTTCGACGATCCGGGGAAGGTCGGTCGAGGGGAAGTGCTCGATGCGATCGCCTCGCTGCGGCTCGCGAAGGGCCCCGAAGAGCTCGCTGAGATGCGGAAGACGGCCGTCGTCACCCGCGAGGCGCACGTCGCCGCGATGAAGGCGTCGAAGCCGGGCGTCACCGAGGCGTTCCTCAACGGCGTCGTCGAGGGCACGTTCGGCCGGGCAGGGTGCGTGCCGGCCTACGAGACGATCTTGTCGGTGCGGGGCGAGGTGCTCCACAACCACGGGCACGAGAACACGCTGGCGGCTGGCGACATCGTGCTGCTCGACGCGGGCGCCGAAGGTCGAGCCGGGTACTGCAGTGACGTGACGCGCTGCTGGCCCGTCGGCGGCGCGTTCTCTCCCGAAGGGCGCGACGTCTACGAGCTGGTGCTGAAGGCCGAGCTCCACGCGATCTCCCTGGTGAAGCCCGGCGCGCGGTACCGCGAGCTCCACCTCTCGGCGTCACGCGTGCTCGCCCAGGGCCTGGTCGACATGGGGTTGCTCGAGGGCTCGGCGGACGGCCTCGTCGAGTCCGGTGCGCACGCCATGTTCTTCCCGCACGGCCTTGGGCATCAGATCGGCCTCGACGTGCACGACCTCGAGGCGTTCGGAGATCGCGTGCACTACCGCGGCCGTCAGCGCAGCACGCAGTTCGGCCTCGCGTACCTGCGCATGGATCTCGACCTCGCCGCGGGCATGGTCTTCAGCATCGAGCCGGGGGTCTATTTCGTGCCCGCGATCCTCCGCTCGCCAGAGTTCCGGGAGCGCTTCAAAGGGCAGGTGCACTTCGACAAGGCCGAGCGGTTCCTCGCCATGAACGGGGGCCGCGGCTTTGGAGGAATCCGCATCGAAGACGACGTGCTGTGCACCGCGACGGGCGCCGAGGTGTTGACGGCGGCGATCCCGAAGGCGCGTGCGGAGATCGAAGCGCTGGCAGGGCAGGGCTGATGCGTCGGCTGGTGCTCTGGGTGCTCGTGCTCGCGGGTGTCGCCATGGCCGATCACCTCGATACCCCTCGCCCCATCGACGCGGCGTCCGCGAGAGGGACCTACAGCGGGGTGAAGCTCTCGGGCGAAGGCTTGCTCGACTCGGAGCACCTCGTCCTCACGCTCGATGGAACCGCTCGGGCCTCGCTGACCTGGTCGAAGTTCCATGACGGTGCCGACCGCGGTTCGGCCTCGCTCGGACTCGAGGACGTGCGAATCCTGAAGGGCTCGTTCAGCGCGAAGGTGATCGGAAGGCGCCCGCCGGGGCTCCCAGCGCGGCTCACGGGAGACTTCATCACGCGCTCCCCGCCAGCCAACGCGAAGGGGCGGGTGCGGCCCGGGCTCCGGCTCGAAGGTGACTGGTTCCTCGAGCTCGAGTCACCGTGAGTCGCGTCACTCGGCGAACAGCCGGGTCCGCGCGGCCTGCGACAACGCCACCACCGCCGGGTGCTTGAGCTTCTTGTCGATCGAGATCGCGTAGAACCGCTCCCGCACGTCCTCGAGTCGGCCCACCACGCGCACCTGGTACTGCTGGCGAATCGAGTGCTCCACCACCGAAGGCGCGGCGAACAGGCCGATGCCCTTCGCGCCGAGGAGCTGCAGGAGCGCGAGATCTTCCACCTCGGCGGCGATCACCGGCCGAAACCCACGTGAGTCGAACCACGAGTCGATCGAGCGCCGGAGCGCGGCGTTGGCCGTCGGCAACACGAAGGGCGCGCCATCGAGGCTGCGGGGGAAGCCCCGGCGGAAGCGCTCGGCGAGCGCGTCGACGGCGAAGACGGTGACGCCGGTCTCTCCGAGCAGGTGGTTGAAGGCGCGCACCGTGCCGCCCGGCGCGATGGGCTGATCGGCCAGCACGAGATCGAGCGCGTGCGTCGACAGCTCGGTGAGGAGCTGATCGGTCTTTCCGACCCGGACGATCGGTCGCAGGGGCACGGGGCCTCCGAAGGCGGGCTCGAGGAGCTTCCAGGTCGTCAGCTTGGGCAGGGAGTCCGAGACCCCCACGGCGAAGCGCACCGGGCCCGACGAGGGGCGGCCGTGCACGGCGTCGACCAGCTCCTGGCCCAGGGCGTAGATGTCTTCGGCGTACCGGCGCACGAGGTGCCCCGTCTCGGTGAGCTCGAGCCCGCGGCCCCGCCGACGGAAGAGGCGCTCCCCCAGGTCCTCCTCGAGCGCGCGCAGCTTCCCGCTCACCGTCGGCTGCGCCAGCCCGAGCACCTCGGCGCCCCTCGACACCGAGCCCTCGCGCGCGACGATCGAGAAGCACAGCAGGTGGTGGAAGTTCAGCTCGTCGAGCGGCGTCATGGGCGAGTCATATCGGAAAAGCCGATGCTTTGAATCGTCATATCGCGAAGAAGTGGAAGCCCTCGGAGGCGCGGGCGTATTCCGCGGCGCGTCGTCTCCCCCAAAACCCCCGAGGAGTTTCCATGTCGAACCCGATCGATCGCCGCAGCTGGAGCCGCCGACAGTGGATGAGCTGGGCCACCGGCGCGGGCGCCGCCGCCGTCGCGATGTGGCGCGTGCCGGCCCTCGCCCAGGGCAGCACGCCGCCGCCCGTCCCGAAAGAGATCACCCCTGACGCCGCGCTCGACCTGCTCGCGAAGGGCAACCAGCGCTTCGTCGAGGGCAAGACGCTGGCGCCGAACCGCAACATGGCGCGCCTCAAGGAGGTCGCTCCGAAGCAGGCGCCGTTCGCGGCCTTCCTCGGCTGCGCCGACAGTCGCGTGCCCATCGAGATCGTCTTCGACCAGGGTTTCGGCGACGTCTTCGTCACCCGCATCGCCGGCAACGTGGCCGACCCGGCGATCATCGGGAGTCTCGAGTTCGGCTGCCTCGTGCTGGGCGCGAAGGTGCTCTACGTGCTCGGCCACTCGAGCTGTGGCGCGGTGGCGGCGACGCTCAAGGGCGATGCGATGCCCGGGCAGATCTCGACGCTGTACCAGCACATCCGCCCGGCGGTGAAGGTGAGCCAGGGCAGCCTCGACACCGCGATTCGCGAGAACGTGAAGCACCAGGCCAGCGTGCTCGCCGAGGCCTCAACGGTGCTCGCGGGGCTGTTGAAGGACGGCAAGCTCAAGGTCGCCGGCGGCGTGTACGATCTGCAGTCCGGCAAGGTCGCGCCGGTCGCGCTCTGAGGACGCGATGGAGATCCTCAAGGCCAACCTGCTGTCGCCGATCGCGCTCGCCTTCGCGCTCGGCATCGTCACGAAGCTCATCAAGAGCGAGTTCTCGCTGCCCAAGGAGATCTACACGGGCCTGTCGATCTTCCTGCTCTTCTCGTTGGGCCTCAAAGGCGGGGTCGAGCTCGGGCACGCGACGTTCGACAGCGTCGCCTGGCCGGTGGTGGTGACGTTGGCGCTCGGCTGCGTGACGCCGCTCACCACGTACTTCGTGCTGCGGGTCGTCGGAAAATTCTCGGTCTCGGACGCCGCCGGCATCGCCGCGCATTACGGCTCGGTCTCGGCCGTCACCTACATCGCGGCGATGACGTTCGTGAAGAGCCAGAACGCCGAGCCCGAAGGCTTCATGCCCACCTTGCTGACGCTGCTCGAGAGCCCGGGCATTCACATCGCGCTGGCCATTGGCGCCATCAAGACGGCGCAGCCGGGGCAGAGCCTCAAGGCCGTGCTGCACGAGGTGCTCACGGCGCGCACGATGATTCTCCTCGTCGGCGGGCTGCTCGTCGGCCTGGCGATGGGCGAGAAGAACTGGGGCTCGATCGAGGGCTTCTTCGACACGAAGGGGCCGGTCTTCAAGGGCGCGCTGACGCTGTTCCTGCTCGAGATGGGCATCGTGGCGGGCTCGCGCTTCGGAGACTTGAAGAAGGTGGGCCCCTTCCTCCTCGGCTTCGGCGTGGTGATGCCGGTGCTCCATGGCGCGCTGGGCACGTGGCTGGGCACGCTGGCCGGGCTGTCGGTGGGCGGCGCGACGGTGCTGGGCACGATGGCCGCGAGCGCGTCGTACATCGCGGCCCCTCCAGCGGTGCGCGTCACGCTGCCCGAGGCGAACCCGACGTACTACCTGACGTCGTCGCTCGCGATCACCTTCCCCTTCAACATCCTCTTCGGCATTCCGCTGTACTTCCAGATCTCGCAGGCGCTCCACGGAGGAGGCTGACATGGACACGGTGACGCTGAAGATGGTGACGCTGGTGGCCGAGCCGGTGCTGGAAGAGAAGCTCACCAGCAAGCTGCTCGAGCTCGGCGCGAAGGGCTTCACGGTGACTGACTCCCGGGGCCGTGGGTCGCGTGGCATTCGCGCGAGCGAGGTGCCGGGCGAGAGCGTGCGCATCGAGGTGGTGGTGAGCGCGAAGGTGGCCGACGCCATCCTCGAGCACGTCAAGCAGGCGTTCTTTCCGAACTATGCCGTGATCGCCTGGGTCACCACCGTCGACGTGGTGCGCGGCGACAAGTACGTCTGACCAATCCACCCCGGGCTGGTGGCCGTACGCGCCACCGGCCCGGGTCGTGCGCTCGCGGCCTGTCGTGGTTAGGTGGCCTCCATGCTCGACTTCCGCCGGGTGCTCAAAATCTTCCACGAGATCAGCTCCGCGGGCGTCATCGGGGCGATCTCGGCGAACATGGTGCTCCTCAGCATCGCGTCGTTGTCGAACATCACCGAGTACGTCGTGGTGCGCCGCGGCATGGATCTGATCGCCCGCTGGGTGCTGCTCCCGTCGCTTGGCGTCGTGCTCTTCACCGGCGTGCTGGCCATCGCCGTTCACCGGCCGTTCCACAACGCGGGCTGGGCCTGGCTCAAGGCCGTCTTCGGGGTCTCGATGCTCGAGGGCACCCTGGGCGCGGTGAACGCGACCGCCCGTGATGGCCTGCTGCTGGCCGAGCAGATCGCCGCGGGAAAGGCCGAACCCTCGGCGCTGAACGATGTGCTGCGCCACGAGTGGGGCGGCATGTGGGTGGTGCTGGCCCTGTCGGTCTTCAACATCGTCATCGGCGTCTGGCGGCCGAAGTTCAAGAAGTCGGCGACGCCCGCGCCCGCTGCGAACGCCGAGTCCACTGCGTAACGCGCTACGCACCTCGTCGCGCTTGAGCCCTCACGGCCACGGGACTACGAGCGCGCGCATGTCGTGGTACGCCAAGAAGAAGCCGAAGATCGCCACCGCCGCCGAGGTGGACGAGGTCGAGCAGCGCAACGCCCCGAGCCGCATGGAGGGCCTCTGGGTCAAGTGCGACCAGTGTGGCGAGATCCTGCTGCGTGAAGAGCTCGAGCGCGCCCTGAACGTCTGCCCTTCGTGCAACCACCACATGGCGTGGAACGCGCGCGCGCGGTTGCTGGCGCTGTGTGACGAGGGCTCGTTCGAGGAGCACGACGAGGGCCTCGAGCCGCAGGATCCGCTCGGCTTCTCGGACTCGAAGAAGTACCGCGACCGCATCAAGTCGACGAAGAAGGCGCTCGGCGAGAACGACGCCTTCGTCTCAGGCACCGCGCGCATCGACGGCCAGCACGTAAGCATCGGCGCGTTCCTGTTCGAGTTCATGGGCGGCTCGATGGGCAGCGTCGTCGGCGAGAAGGTGGCGCGGGTCTTCGAGCGCGCGCGCGAGCTCGACGTTCCGGCGATCGTCTTCTCGGCCTCGGGCGGGGCCCGGATGCAGGAAGGCATCTTCTCGCTCATGCAGATGGCGAAGACCTGCGCGGCCATCAACCGCTTCCGCGAGATCCGAAAGCCCTACATCTCGGTCATGCTGCACCCGACGACGGGTGGCGTGGCGGCTTCGTTCTCGTGGCTCGGCGACGTGATCCTCGCGGAGCCCCGCGCCCTCATCGGCTTCGCCGGCCCGCGCGTCATCGAGCAGACGATTCGGCAGAAGCTGCCCGAGGGCTTCCAGCGGTCCGAGTTCCTGCTCGAGCACGGCATGATCGACGCGATCGTGCAGCGCAAGGATCTGCGCGCGAAGCTCTCGCAGGTCATCGGCCTGTTGAGCTGACGGAGGCTCGCCATGGCGACCGGAGAGGCGCTCGCGTACCTCGCCTCGCTGGCGCCCTCGACGATTCGTATGGGGCTCGAGCGGGTGCAGGCCGCGCTCGAGCCCCTCGGTCACCCGGAGCGTCGCTTCCCGGCGATCCACGTCGCCGGCACCAACGGCAAGGGCTCGACCTGCGCGATGGTGGCGTCGTGCCTCGGCCAGCGGTACCGCGTCGGCTTCTACTCGTCGCCGCACCTGGTGCGGGTGAACGAGCGCTTCCGCGTCGACGGTCGTGACATCACCGACGCAGTGCTCGCGCGCCGGATCGACGAGCTGCGCGAGCGGCTGGGCGACGGGCACGAGCTGACGTACTTCGAGTTCGGCACGGTGCTGGCGTTCTGGCACTTCGCGCAGGAAGCGGTGGACGTGGCGGTGATCGAGACCGGGCTCGGCGGCCGGCTCGACGCGACGGTGACGTGCTCGCCGATCGTCACCGCCGTCACGGCCATCGACTTCGATCACATGGAGTTCCTCGGGCACACGCTGCCGGCCATCGCGGGCGAGAAGGCGGGCATCGTGAAGGGTGGGGTGCCGCTGGTGGTCGCGCGGCAGCGGCCCGAGGTGCTCGAGGTGTTCGAGCGCGCGGCGGTGTCGAGCGGGAGCCCGCTGCTCGTCGAAGGCCGTGACGTCGAGTTCCGCGGAGACACGTTTCGCGGGCGAACGCGCGTCGTCCAGGGCCTGTCGTTGCCCTTGCAGGGCGCACACCAATCGCAGAACGCGGGCGTGGCCCTGGCGTGCCTCGAGGCCATCGCCGACCGGTTTCCGCTGTCCGACGAGGGGCTGCGCGCAGGGTTCGCGGCGACGCGCTGGCCGGGCCGGCTGCAGGAGATCGCCGGAGCGCCGACGCTGCTCCTCGACGGCGCGCACAACCCGGCCGGCGTCGACGTGCTCGTGGCGGCGCTCGATCGGCTCCATGCCGAGCGACCCGTGCACCTGGTCTTCGGTGTCTTCGCCGACAAGGACTCGGAGCCGATGATGCGGCGGCTCTTTCCCCGGGTGCAGCGGGTGGTGCTGACGCCCCTGCACAGCCCGCGCTCGAAGGCGCCCGCCACCTTCGAGGCCTTCGCCCGAACGCTTTGCCCCGAGGTGACGTGCGTGGGCTCGGTGGCCGAGGCCTTGCGCGTCGCAGTGGCCGGCAGCGCGGCGGGCGAGCTCGTGCTGGTGGCGGGCTCGCTCCACCTCGTCGGCGAGGCCCTCGCCGCGCTCGAGGCCGACTTCGACGCGCTGCTCGAGCGGCTCGCGCACTTCGAGCCCGGCGACGATCCCGAAGAGACGATGCGCGCGCTGGCCGGCACGCTGGCAGCGGCGCGGCCGGCGCTCGATCCCCCGCGGTTCCGGGCGGCGGCCCTGGCCCTGCTCGAGCGGTTCCCCGACGCGGAGTTCGGCACGCCCGGTGCGCTCGTGCACGAGCTGGAGCGTCAGGGGCTGTCCGAAGGTGAGCTGGCCGCTTCACTCGCCCGCCAGCCCACGTTCCTCACCGTCTCGATGGTGAACCGCGCGATGAACCTCACCGACGACGCCGCGACGTTGGACCGGTGGCGTGGGCTCCTCGAGTTGGTCGAGCACCACGAGCGCGCTCCAGACTGGGTCCGCACCGCCGCGCGCCGGTATCGCGAGCACCAGGCCGCCCGTTGACAGGTGGAGGCCTCCGGTTACCTTGCCGCCGTCATGAGTGACTCCGTCGAGAACCGTCCAGACGAGCAGCCCACGCCCACCGTCAAGGTGAACGACAAGCGCCGTTTCCGCGAAGAGGACGTTGAGGTCGAAGCTGGAGCGCAGACGCCTCCTGCGACGCCGGCCGCGAACACCGAGGTCCTGAAGCTGTCGACCGAGCTCGAGGCCGCGCGCAAGCGCATCGACGAGCTCGCCCGTGGCCTCCAGCACAGCGAGTCCGAGCGCGAGGCCTTCAAGCAGCGCATGACGCGGGAGCGCGACCAGCTGCTCGAACTCGAGAAGGGCAAGGTGGCGGTGGTGCTGCTCGAGAGCATCGACGACCTCGAGCTGTGCCTCGGCACGCCCGACGACTCGGCGCTGTACAAGGGCGTCAAGCTCATCCGTGACGGGCTCATCAAGAAGGCCGAAGAGTTCGGGCTCGAGCGCGTCGAGCTCAAGGGCGCCGCGTACGATCCCAACCTCGCCGAGGCCTCCGACATGGAAGTCACCGCGGTCGAAGCCGACGACATGAAGGTGGTCGCGGTGATGAAGGCGGCCTGGCGCCTCAAGGGCCGGGTGCTCCGCCCGGGCCGGGTGAAGGTGCTGCGGTACGTGAAGCCCGCGGAGGCGTGAGGCGTACGCTCCGGACGGGGTCGTTCGTCCGTCGATGACACGCTCGTCGTGCAGCCGTTTTGGGACGGCTCGGTGTTCCAGCAGGAGCAGGGCAGCACCGCCAGTCTCGTGGTGACGGCCGCCGCCTCAGGCTCGTCGCGCTCGGCAACCTCGCCTCCATGGCCCAACGGCCACGCGAGTTCGACTGCGACCCCTGCGCACCGTGCCGTTCTGTCCAGCCGGATTCCGCGGCGCGAAGGCACGAGGCTCGACGGGTGATGCGTGACGGGCCGCGTGTTTTCGGGTCAAGTCACTTCGTGCGTTGCCTCCTCGCGCTGATCTGCTGTCTCTCGACGACGGCCCTCGCGAACGACGTGCGCGAGTGGGCCCGCGCGAAGGTGCGCGCCCAGAAGGACGGGCTCGACGCTGGCGCGGCGCTCCGCCCGGCTGAACCCGACGATGGGCCGCCGGTCGTCTGGCGCGAGCGGTCCATCATTCCCTTCTGGAAGGAGAAGCTCCCCGGCGGGCCCTCGCTGGTGCCCAACTTCTCGCCGCCCAGCTCGCTCGCCCCGCTGGTTCGGGCCGTGCGCTCGGGCGTGGTGAACCTCTCGACGAAGAACGAGGGCACCTCGAAGAGCCTGGGCTCGGCCTTCCTCATCACCTCGGACGGGTTGGTCGTCACCAACAACCACGTCATCGAGCGCGCCCAGTCGATCATCTGTCGGCTCGCGGACGGGCGCTCGTACGAGGGCCGCGTCGTCGGTCGCGATCCCGAGACCGATCTCGCGCTGCTCCGCCTGACGGACGCGAGCGAGCTGCCGACGGTGACGCTCGGCGACTCCGACGAGCTCGAGGTGGGCGATTGGATCGTGGCCATCGGCAACCCCTTCGGCCTCGACACGTCGGTGACGCACGGCCTCATCTCGGCGCGCGAGCGAGTCATCGGGGTGGGGCCCTTCGACGACTTCATTCAGATCGACGCGCTCATCAACCCGGGCAACTCGGGCGGCCCGCTCTTCGACATGCGCGGCCACGTCGTCGGCGTCACCTCGGCCATCATGAACCAGGGGCAGGGCGTGGGCTTCGCCGTGCCGATCAACCTGGTGAAGGATCTGCTGCCGAACCTGCGCGACCAAGGCACGCCGATGCGCGGCTGGCTGGGCGTGACGATCTCCGAGTCGAAGGACGCGGCGGCGAGCGAGGCGATGATCGTCGACGTGTACCCGGGCTCTCCGGCCGAGAAGGCGGGGCTCAGGCCCGGAGACCGGCTCGTCTCGGTCAACGGCAAGCCGGTCGAGCGCTACCAACAGCTGCTCCGTCGCATCGCGGTGCAGGGGCCGGGCATGGTGGTGAAGCTCGGGATCGTCCGGAACGGCAAGGTGGTGAGCGCGCAGGCGCTGTTGTCGACGCGGCCCTCGGCCGAGGTGATGAAGACGCTGCTCGCCGGTGGGCGCATCGACAGCCTGGGCCTGGTGCTGGCCGAGCTCGAGCCGTCGCAGGGGCAGGGCGTGCGCGTCGAAGCGGTCGCCCCGGGCAGCGTCGCCGAGGTGGGCGGGCTCGCGGTGGGCGACGTCATCACCGAGGTCAATCGCACGCCGACGGCGAGCCTCAAGCAGCTGCAGGCCCTGGTGTCAGCGACGCCCGACGGCGAGCCGGTGCTGCTCAAGTTCACCCGCAAGGACGCGGCCCGCTACGTGGCGCTCAAGCGGCGGTCGTGATGCGCGCCGAAGACGTCGAGCTGCAGCTGGCGGAGCCCCGGAGCGCGGCCTTCACCTCGCCCGACTGGCTCTTCGAGCTCAAGTTCGACGGGTTCCGGCTGTTGGCCGAGCGGATCGCCGGGAAGGCGCGGCTGGTGCTGCGTCGAGGCCGTGAAGCGAGCGCGCTCTTCCCCGAGATCGTCGAGGCCCTCGAGGCGCTCCCCGGGCCCGACTTCATCGTCGACGGCGAGCTGGTCATTCAGGACGCGAGCGGTCACCCGATCTTCCATCGGCTGCTCAAGCGCTCGACGCTCGCGCACCGCAAGGACATCGTGAGCGCCGCACGGCTCGATCCCGCGGTGTTCTTCGCGTTCGATCTGTTGATGCTCGACGGGCACGACACGCGCGGGCTGCCGCTCCGGCAGCGCAAGGAGCTGCTCTTCTCGCTCGTTCCGAAGGTCGCCGAGGCGCGCGTGCTGCCGGTGGAGCACGTCGAAGCGCAGGGCGAGGCCCTGCTGGCCGTCGTCAAGGAGAAGCGGCTCGAAGGTGTGATGGCGAAGCGGGCCGACGCGCCGTACGTCGGAGGTCGCGGCGATCGCTGGCTCAAGATCGCGCTGACGTCGATCGCGGACTTCGCGGTGACGGGCTTCGCCGATGACGACGGCGCGCTGTCGTTGTCGACGTGGGACGGCGAGCACTGGCTCTACGCGGGCAAGGTCGGCGCCGGGTACAACCCGAAGGTGGCCGCGGGCGTGCGCGCCGAGCTCGACGCGAACGTGGTGCCGGCGCCGGTGTGCCTCGGAGACTGTCCGCTCGACCCGGAGATGAAGTGGGTGACGCCGACCCTCGTCGTCGAGGTCCGCTACAAGTCGTGGCCCGAGGGGCTGTCGTTGCGCGAGCCGGTCTTCTTGCGGTTCCGCCCCGACAAGCGCCCGGACGAGTGCCCGACGCCAGACGAGAAGCGGCTGGCGGGCAGCGCGCCGGTGTCCGAGCCCGCCACCGTCGCCGTCTCGAACCCCGGGAAGGTCTACTTCCCGAGGGACGGCATCACCAAGGGCGAGGTCGTCGCCTGGTACCGCGACGTCGCGCCCTTCATGCTGCCGTACCTGAAAGATCGGCCGCTGCTCGTCACCCGCTACCCCGATGGCATCGACGGGAAGTCGTTCTTCCAGAAGGCGAAGCCGCCGCGCGCGCCCGACTTCGTGCGCACGGTGCGGACGTTCAGCGAAGAGGTGAACCGCGAGGTCGATCAGATCGTCTGCGACGACGTCGCCACGCTCGAGTGGTGCGCGAACCTGGGCGCGCTGCCCTTCCACGTTCCCACGACGCGGGCCTCGGCGCCGGGTCGGCCAGACTGGTGCGTCGTCGACTTCGACCCGAAGGACGCTCCGTTCGAGGCGGTGATCACGCTGGCGAATTCACTGCGCGGGTTGACGGAGCGCGGTGGCCTGCCCTCGTACGTGAAGACGAGCGGCTCGAGCGGGCTGCACGTGCTGGTGCCGCTCGGCGGTCAGCTCGATCACGACGGCGCTCGTCAGCTCTCCGAGGTGCTCGCGCAGTTGCTCGTCGCGCGGCACCCCGACCTCGCGACCCTCGAGCGCTCGATGCCGAAACGAAAAGGGCGGGTGTACCTCGACGTGATGCAGAACGGGCCGGTGAAGGTCGTGGCGGCTCCATTCTGCGTTCGCGCGAAGGACGGCGCGCCGGTGTCGATGCCCATTCCGTGGAGCGAGGTGAAGGCAGGGCTGACGCCCACGCGCTTCACGATTCGGAACGGCCGCGCGTGGCTCGAGGCGAACGGCGACCCGATGCGGGCCGTGTTGACCGACGTGCCCGACCTCGCGTCGGCGCTCACGAAGCTCGTTTGACGAGAACGACTGGTCGTCCAGGGCTCAGCGGCCCTGCGCGATTCGGCGCACCACCACGCCGGCGATCTGCATGCCGAACACGCTCGTCACGAAGGCCACCGAGCCGTCGATCTGGTTGCGGTGCTCGCAGCTGTGAAACTCGTTCTCGCCCTGCGGGCACACGCACATGAAGCCGCCGTGCTGCTCGTCGTAGTGCACGGCCTGCGGGTCGCGCCGCGGCTCGATCGAGAACACCGCCGTGATGCCCGTGGGCTTCGAGGTGTCGTGCCCGTACTTCCGCTTGAGCAGCTTGCGAATGTCCTTCGCGAAGGGGTCCATGTGCGTCTCGCACAGGTCTTCGACCCGAATCGCCGTGGGGTCGAGCCGCCCGGCCGCGCCCATCGAGCTCACCACCGGGTAGCCGCGCTTCAGGCTCTCGTGCAGCAGGTTCAGCTTCGCCTTCACGTTGTCGATGGCATCGACCACGTAGTCGAACGGCCCGGCGAGGAGCTGGTCGGCGAGCTCCTCGCGATAGAAGTCCACCACCGGCGTCACCTGCACGTCGGGGTTGATCGTCTTGCACCGCTGCGCCATCAGCTCGGCCTTGGGTTTGCCCACGGTGCTCACGGTCGCGTGCAGCTGCCGGTTCGAGTTCGTCACGCACACGAGATCGAAATCGACGACGGTCAGCCGACCCACGCCACTGCGCACGAGGCCCTCGACGGCGTAGCTGCCGACCCCGCCCAGCCCGAACACCACCACGTGCGCGTCCTGCAGCCGCTTCATCGCCGCGTCACCCAGGAGCCGACCGGTGCGGTCGAACCGGCGGTGCAGGCGAAACGGTCGCTCGGCCGGAAGGGGAACGGGCAGCTGCTGGGCTTGTGGGGTCGACGTCGGCTCCATGTGGCGGTCTTTGCACGACGAGTGGGGCGGCTGGCAACCAGGGCCGACGAAACCCATGCGGCCGGGTGGCTCAGTGACTATTCGGAAACTGAATGGGACGCCCCGCACCCATCGTTTCCATCGTCTTCGTGACGGTGCTCGTGGCCGTGTACTTCGCGCTCCTGGCGGTCGGCGCGTCTCCGTTCTTTCCTGACTTCGGCGAGCTGCTCCGCTTCGGAGGCGTGCGGGCCGACAAGCTCGCGGACGGACAGTGGTGGCGGCTGGTGACGGCAGTGGTCGTCCACGCTGGCGCGCTGCACCTCGTGGTGAACGCGTGGCCGCTGTACCGCCTCGGCGCCGTGCTCGAGCCGCTCGTGGGCCCGCGCGTGTTGGCCCTGACGATTCTGCTGACTGGCAGCGGCGCCTTCCTCGCCTCGACGCTCGCCGACCCGCGGGCGGTCACGACGGGGGCGAGCGGCGTGGTGTCGGGGTTGGTTGGCGTGCTGCTCGGCCTGGCGCTGCGTGGCAAGGGGCTGATTCCCGACGAGCAGCGCGCCACGCTGTTTCAGCTCGTCTCGATCGTCGTGGTCGTCGAGGTGATGCTGGCGTTGACGGAGCCGACGATCTCGGTGGACCGCCACGTGGTGGCCTTCGACACCGTCGCGCACGCGGCCGGCGCGGGGCTCGGGCTGCTCATCGGCTGGTCCGTCGCCGGGTCCATGCTGGAGCGTTCGTCGAGCCCCTCGCTCGCCCTGCCGCTCGCGGTGGTCGTGGGCCTCGCAGTGGTGTCGACGGAGGCGCACCGCCCGTCGCCCGAGCGACCACTCGTCTCTGCGCCGGCCGAGAAGGTTCCGCTCTTCTCGCGCGCGCTGGTCCCTGACGCCGACCTGCCCGCCCTTCGTGCGTACGGCCGGCTTCGGCTCGGTGACGCCCGGGGGCTCGCCGACGCACGAGTCGCCCTGACCGACGCGCGAACGACGGCTCCGCAGGCGAACAACCTGGCGTGGGCGCTGCTCACCACGAACCAGGAGCTCCCGCTGGCGCTCGAGCTGGCGGACCGGTCGCTCGCGCTCCAGCGGACGTCGGTGGCGTTGAGCACGCGTTGCTGGGTTCGGGTCGCGCTCGGGGCCCTGCAGCAGGCCCGCGCAGATTGTGAAGCGGCCGTGCAGGAGGCCGCGACCCCCGTCGACGAGGGCATGTTGGCCTGGCTCGATGGACGGCCAGCCGAGGCGCTCCGGCTGTGGGAGTCGGCGCCAGGCTCGAGCGTCGCCGACCGGCAGGACCTCGCGCCGTGGATCCTGCGTGCCCGGGCCGCCCAGGCTGGCCGCCGCTGAGCTGCGCCTCTTCGGTTCGAGTCGCCCCGCTGATTGGGGTGGGCGTGTTTGCCGGGCGCCGACGCGACGAGCGAAGTAGGCAGTGCGCCGACATGGACCAGCGTCGGCCCTTCGCCACCACCATCTTGATCGGCATGAACCTGGCGGCCTTCGCCGCGATGCTGGCGATGGGGGTGTCGCCCACGAGCCCCGACGTCGAGTCGCTCCTGCTCTTTGGCGCGAACCGCGGAACGCAGGTGGTGTTCGAAGGCGAGTGGTGGCGCGCGCTGTCGTCGATGTTCCTGCACATCGGGGTGCTGCACCTCGCGGTGAACATGTACTCGTTGTGGCGAGTGGGCGCGTTCGTCGAGCGGCTGCTGGGCCCCACGCTCTTCACCATCGTGTATCTGCTGGCTGGCTTCGGTGGATCGTTCGCGTCGATCCTGTGGAACCCGACGCATGTCTCGGCCGGGGCGTCTGGAGCCATCTTCGGGCTCTTCGGGTTCATCGTGGGCTTCGCGATTCGGGCGCGAAAGGTGCTCCCGCCCGACGCCGCGCGAAGTCTGTGGGACGGCATCATCCTCACCGTCGCCATCAACCTCTTCCTGGCCTTCTCGGTGCCGTACCTCGACAACGCCGCGCACCTGGGAGGCCTCGCCATCGGGCTGTTCGCAGGCGTGATGGCGACGGACTCGGCGCTGGAGCGTGAAGGGCGCGGCGCCGCGCTGTCGTCACAGCTCATCATCGCCGCGACGGTCGTTGGCCTCGCGGTGCTCTCGAGGGTGAAGACCGAGGGTGACCCACAAGCGCGCGTCGCGGTGACGTTCCAGGAGGCGCGCCAGGCGTTCGACCAGCGGGACTTTCGGCGGGTCGAGGTGCTCACCACGCAGGTCATCGAGAAGACGAAGGACCCGATGGCGTATCTGCTGCGATCGTTCGCGCGAAGCGAGACCGGTGACGTCGATGGTGGGTTCCTCGACGTGAACACGGCGATTCTCGAGATCGGTGCCAGTGATGACCGTCGGCAGATCTTGGCCGAGGCGCTGTCGTTTCGAGCGGGCTACCACCAGGCATCGGAGCGGCACGGCCAGGCCGACGCGGACCTGTCGCGCGCGTACCAGCTGCGGAGAGATCCGACGTACGTCGGCCTGCGTGGCTTCAGCCGGCTGCGCCTGGGCGACCTCGACGGTGGTGTGCAGGACGCGACGCAGGCGCTCTCGAACGTGGCGAGTAACGCGATGGTGCTCAACAACCTCGCGTGGGGTGCGCTCCATTCCGGCGCCGATCTCGAGCTCGCGCTCAAGCTGGCGAATGCCTCGGTCGAGGCGAAGGACTCGGCGGCCGGCCGCGGAACACGGTGCTGGATTCGCGCAGCGCGGGGCGAGACCGAGTTCGCGATTCCCGACTGCGAGGCAGCCGTGGCCGGTGCCTCGGAGAACCTCGACAAAGGCATGCTGGCGTTCCTGCGTGGGCAGTACGACGAGGCGATCATGCGATGGGAGCAGGCCCAGAAGCCCATCGACGTGCAGGACGTGGCGCCGTGGCTCGAGAAGGCGCGGGCCAGGCTCGACGCTGGCGCTCCCGCTGCCGCACCCTGAGGCCCATCAGCCCGCGAAGACGGGGAACAGTCGCAGCGTGTTCGCCTGAAGGGCGGCGTCGAGCGCTCCCTTCGTCTCTCCCCGGGCGCGCGCCATCGCCTCGACGATGAGCGGCAGGTACGCCGGCTCCGAGCGCTGGCCTCGATGCGGGTGTGGCGCCTGATCGGGCGCGTCGGTCTCGACCAGCAACCGGTCGAGCGGCACCGAACGGAGCGCCTCGATCGGCCGGCGCGCCTCTTCGAAGCTCACCGGCCCGGCGAACGAGAAGTGACAGCCGGAGCGCACGTACTTCTTCGTCAGATCGGCCGAGCCCGAGTAGCTGTGCATGAGCAGGCCGGCGTCGGGCACCGGCTCCGACTCGAGCAGCTTCAGCAGCTCCGGGTGGGCGCGCAGGCAGTGCATCAGCAGCGGCAAGCGGTGCTTTCGCGCCAGCGCGAAGTGGGCCTTCAGCACCCGGAGCTGACGCTCCATGGGGACCTTCTCCTTCGTCGGGCCGTCGAGGCCACACTCGCCGACCGCGATGGCGAGGCCCTTGCCCAGCAGCGTGTCGAGCTCGGCCAGGTGCCGCTCGTCGTCCCGCTCGTCCAGCTCGGGCAGGAACTGCGGGTGAATGCCCAGGCCCACCTGGACACGGCGATCGCGCGCGGGCCACTCGAGGAGCGCGCTCCACGTCGCAGGTGCCACGCCCGGCACGACGAGGCCCGTCACGCCGGCCGCCCAGGCACGATCGAGAACATCGGAGCGGTCCGCGTCGAAGCGCGGCATGTCGAGGTGGCAGTGCGAGTCGATCACGAGAAGTTGAGCCGAATGCCCTCGGTGGCGGCGCGCTTCATCACCGTGTCGTGCTCGGCGTCGGACAGCTTCTGCGCCTCGTCGATCAGCATCACCGGTACGTCGTCCTCGATGCGGTACTTCCGCTTGAGGCGCGGGTTGTAGAGGAAGCCGTCGGCGGCGAAGTACAGCAGCGGGCCCTTGTCTTCCGGGCAGGCGAGGATGTCGAGCAGCGTTGGATCGAGCGCCATGCCGGTGGCATAGCATCGCGTCATGCCGATGGTGGACCTGCACCTGCATCTGCTCCCGGGCGTCGACGACGGGTGCAAGACGATGGACGAGACGATCGCGATGGCGAAGACGCTCGTGTCACTCGGCTTCGGCACGGTGGCGCCGAGCCCGCACAACCGGCCCGAGTACGCGAGCCGCGAGGAGTGTCTGGCGCGACTCGACGAGGTTCGCGCCGCGCTCGCGTCGAGTGGCATCGCCCTGGCGCTCGACGTCAACGCCGAGAACTTCTTCCTCGACGAGACGTTGTTGAGCGCGCTCCCGACGCCCGAGTCGCGCCGCGTCGGCACGGCGGGGAAGTACCTGCTCGTCGAAGCGCCCTACACCTCGCCGCTCCCGCAGCTGACCGACGTCATCTTCCGCATGAAGCTCAAAGGGGTGACACCGCTCATAGCGCACCCGGAGCGCTGCCTCGAGTTCGAGAAGAAGGGCCGCGCGGCGGAAGTGGTGCAGGCCGGAGCGCTGCTCCAGCTCGACATCGGCGCGCTCATCGGCCGGTACGGCAAGACGGCGCAGAAGCTCGGCCGGCAGTTTCTCGAGCAGGGGCTCTACGCGGTCGCGGCGACGGATCTGCACTCGCCGGTGGGGGCCGAGGCGTGGGTCTCCCAGAGCCTCGAAGCGCTGGGAAAGCTGGCGGGTGCGAAGGCCGCTTCTCAGTTGACCGAGGCCAACCCGGGCAGGGTGCTGGCCGGGCAACCCCTCGCCTGAGGGCAGGGTGGGTGCTATGCGCACCGCCGGTCGCCACCGCGGAGCGTGTCCTTGGGGAAGTGGATCAAGTTCATCGTCAGCCTGCTGATCACCGGCTTCTGCCTGTGGCTCACGTTCAAGGACACGAACTGGGAGGCGATGTGGGCGTCCGTTCGCACCGCGAACTGGACGTGGCTGTTCGTCTACATCGGCATTCTGGGCTTCATTCAGGTGGCGCGGACCATTCGGTGGGGCCACCTGTTGTCGGGCCTCGAGCAGGTGCCCTTCAAGAAGCTGAACGAGGCGTCGGCCATCGGCTTCATGATGCTGCTCATCCTGCCGTTCCGGCTCGGGGAGTTCGCGCGGCCGTATCTGATCGCCGAGCGGTCGAACATTCGTCGGAGCGCCGCGATGACGACGGTGGTGCTCGAGCGCATCATCGACGGCATCATCATCGCGGCCATGCTGCGCGTGCTGCTCTTCTTCGTGAAGACCGACGCGCCGAACATCAAGGCGGTCGAGCTCGGGTCGAACGTGATGTTCGCGGTCTTCGGCGGCGGCCTCGCGTTCCTCATCGTCGCGCGCTGGCAGCATGACCGGGTCATCGGCCTGATGCGGGCGATCATCGGCAAGGTGTCTCCGAAGGTCGCCGACAAGGCCGTGTACATCGTCGACGGCTTCGTCAGCGCGCTCAAGCAGCTGCCCGACGCGAAGAACATGCTCGGCTTCACCTTCTGGACGGCGGCGTATTGGTTCGCGAACGGCGTGGGCATGTCGGTGCTGACGCGCGCGTTCGATTGCGATGGCGGCGCGGCGGCCTCGTGCGTGCCGCTGTCGTTGAGCCTCTTCGAGGGCTTCGTGGTGCTGTCGGTGTTGATCGTCGGCCTCATGATCCCCGCGGCGCCCGGGAGCGCCGGCACCTTCCAGGCCTTCGTGCTGCTGGGCCTGTCGGTCTTCGTCTCGAAGGAGGCGACGAACTCGAGCGGCGTGGCCTACGCGAACGTGCTGTGGGTGGTGCAGATCCTCCAGCAGATCCTCACCGGCATGGTGTTCCTCTTCCTGGGGCAGGGCTCGTTCAAGGACATCGCGGGCAAGCTGTCGTCGCAGAAGGCCGAGAACGAAGGAGCCCCGGCATGACGGTCGATTGGAAGGCGCTGGTCATTCTGCTCGCGGCGTGGCTGTTCTCGCGGTTCGCGCCGGCGCCCGAGAAGGTGAAGCGGCTGGTGTTCGCGGCGGCGTGCTTCGGCATCGCGGGCCTGCGGTTCGCCGAGGCGGGCACGGCGGGGAACAACCTCGTCTTCGTGCTGATCGCGGCGGGGTTCGGTGCCTGGTACGTGATGCAGGCGCTGAAGCTGCCCAAGGGGTGAGGCGATGGCCTCGTCACACGAAGAGACGGTGCGGCTGTCGGACAAGCCCGAGCGGGACACGCGGGCGCGGCGCTACCGGCTGGTGGTGGTGAACGAGGCTGGCTCGTCGTCTCATGCGCTCCCGGCGACGGGCGCGGTCGTGGTCGGCCGGGGCGATGACGCGGGCGTTCGGCTCGACGACGCCGCGGCCTCTCGACGCCACGCGGTGCTGCACCTGGGGCCCGTGGTGCGCCTCGAAGACTGCGGCTCGGCCAACGGCACCACGGTGCGCGGACGCAAGCTGGGCTCGGGCGAGTCGGTCGAGGTGCAGCCCGGAGACGCCATCGAGCTCGGCACCTCGCTCGCGGTGCTGCAGACGGACGAGCTGTCGGGCAGCACCACGCCGTGGACGCTGGTGACGCACACGCGCTTCGTCGAGGTGGTGCGGGCGACGAAGCCGCCATTCGGTGTGGTGCGGGTGCAGGTGTTGGCGGCGCCGGGCGTGGCGCAGCAGGTGTTGTCGGCGACGCTGTCGCCGCACGACACGGTGGCGTCGTTCGGGCCGGGACAGTTCGAGGTGCTCGTGCCCGGGCGCTCGGCCGAGGGCACCACGAAGGTGATGGAGTCGCTCTCGGCGAAGCTGGTCGCGGCCGGTGCGCGGGTGCGGGCGGGGTGCGCGAGCGCGCCGGTCGACGGCTCCGACGTGGAGCAGTTGCTCGCCGCGTGCGCCGCTCCGTCCAGTCAGCCCGCGCCGGGCTTCCTCGTACGCGACGACGCGATGGTGTCGATCAGCCGGTTGATGGATCGGGTGGCGCCGAGCCAGATCAACGTGCTGCTCCTGGGTGAGACGG
>JALOQF010000080.1 GCA_025459425.1 Myxococcaceae bacterium
GCGAGCTGGTGCTTCGCTCGGACCAGGGGCCGCGGGTCACGACGAATGGCGGCGGAGGTCGAGAAGGCTCGCGCGTGAGGGCAGAGGCACGCCCTCGACCGGCACCGTCAGGGGCGAGTCGTCCAGGTCTTCCGTGGCACGGGGCCCGGTCAACGACACGAGCGGCAGGGCCGCACTCGCCTCGACGAAGGGCGTCCAGGTCGCGAGCCTCGCGCCTCACCGTCTGCGGCGAGACCCCGGGTGAATCCACGAAGTCTGGCTCCAGCGGATGAAGCCGCTGCGCGTGAGCGATGTCCCGAGCGCAGCGGCTCGAGGCCAGGTCCGCGGCCTCCCGTCAGATGAAACGCCGGCGACGCGCCAGCAGCAGCAGGCCGAGCAGCGGGGCGAGGCTGCCGGCCTCGGTGCAGCCGCAGCCCGTGCCCTTCGCGCCGATGCGGTTCATGTCCGGAGGCGGCTCGTTGACGCCCACGATGTTCGACGAGCCTCCATCGGCCCTGCCCGCGCCAGCTCCACCTCCGCCCGCGCTGCCGCCTGCAGAGGCGCCGGTGCCGCCAGCCTCACCACCACCCGCCGCGCCTCCACCCAGTGGGTCTCCACCCGCCGCACCGCCGCCCGCAGCGCCGCCACCGGCCGCACCGCCGCCGAGCCCGCCCATCGGCAGACAGAACTTCCCTTCCGGGAGCCCCGTGCAGATGGTGCCCGCCGGCGCACACGACTCGAACTCGTCCATGCCGCACGGCTCGAAGCACTCGCCGCCGATGCACGTCGTCCCCGCGCGGCAGGCCGCCTCGTCACGCCACACGGTGCAGCCCGTCGGCGCCGTCTCGCAGCGCTGTGGCGCGTTGCCCGTGCATCGCTTCGCGCCCGCCTGGCACGCGTTCATGCACGGCGGAATGCACACGCCCAGCTCGCAGCGCTCACCGCCGCCGACGTCGCACTGGCCCGACTGCATCCACGCGCGGCAGCCGTTCGCCTGGAGCTGACACGTCTCGACGACGCCCGCGGCCCCGCACCGCTTCGTGCCTTCGGTGCAGGTGGTGGCGCAGCTCGTACAGGTGCCGTTGGCGCAATAGCTGTTGGGCGGGCAGTTCTGCGCCGGGCCCCACACCGGGCAGTTGTTGGCGTCGATGCCGCACGTCTCGATGCCGTTGCCGTTGCAGCGCATGGTGCCGTTGGCGCACGAGGTGCCGCACACGCCGCAGGCCCCTCCGGAGCAGAAGGTGGTGCAGGCCTCGGTGGTGCTCCACGAGGTGCAGCCCCGCGCGTCGGCCACGCAGGTCTCGACGTTGCGGCCCGTGCAGCGCTTCGCTCCCGCCGTGCAGGCCGTGGTGCACGAGGCGCAGGCGCCGTTCGCGCACACGCTGCCGCTGGGGCAGGTGCGGCCCACCCACTGGGTGCAGCCCGAGAAGACGTTCCACTCGCACTCCTCGACGCCCGTCGCGGTGCAGCGGCTCGCGCCCATCGCGCAGCCCGTGCACGAGTTGCAGCTCCCGTTGCTGCACACCTCGCCGTAGCTGCACGTCTCGGTCGTCTGCCACTGGGTGCAGCCGCCGGGGCCCGTCACGCAGGTGCGCACCGCGTTGTTGCTGCACTGGGTGGCGCCCAGCGTGCACTGGTTGGTGCAGGCCTGACAGCTGCCACCGGTGCACACCGACATCGGCGGGCAGGTGCTGCCGAACCAGTTGGTGCACATGGTGGCGGGGTCGAGGCGGCACTCTTCACGCCCGCCCGAGGTGGTGCAGCGGCTCGCGCCCGCGGTGCAGGCGTTCTGGCAGCACGTCGACGTCTGCTGGGCAATCTGGTTGAGCGCGCTCGCCAGCGCCGTCTGGTTCGACGCCACGTACGCCGAGCCCGTGCCGCCCGCGCTCGCGATGGCGTCGAGCACCGCCTTGTTGTTGCCCGAGGTGAGCGACTGGTCGAAGCCCACCACGTACACCTTGATGCCCAGCGCGAAGAGCGACGCCGCCGCCGCCACCGTGCCCTGGTCGTCGAGGCAGTCCTTCGCGCCGAGGCCACAGCACGAGCTGCCAGAGCAGGTGCTGGTGTTGGGGCAGCCCGGCGTCGTGGTGTTGCAGGTGGCCGGGTTGAGCGAGAGGTTGCAGTTGGGCAGCCCGTCGGTGATGAGCAGCACGTGCTTCGGCGCCGTCGTCGACACGGCCTGGAGCGCCGCCCGCGCCTGCACCAGCGACGCCGCCGTCGGCGTACCGCCACCGGGCCCGAACGCCGCATAGGCCGCCGCCACCTGCGAGGCCGTCGACGGCACCGCCTGCACCGTGGTGCCCGTCGTGCACGAGAAGGACGTCGAGGCGCCGGGGTACATCATCACGCCGTAGCGGAAGCGGTTGGCGAACTGCGACGCCATCTGCGGCACCACCTGCGAGGCGATGGTCCACTTCGAGGGGTTCGTCGTCGACGCCGTGCCGCCCGTCGGCGACCCCGCCATCGACCCCGACTTGTCCTGCACGATGAAGAGCACCGGCAGCTCACCGCACGGCTGCGCGAGCGCAGCACTGGCGAGGAAGAGCGAGACGACGAGGGCGCGGAGAACCATGGCCATGCCATGTTATCGCCGGTTCTCACCCTGAAGGTGCGTAACATCTCGAATACAGGGAGAAATTCTCAATGTCCGAGAGGAATTCGCCCCTTTGGGTGGATACTCGATGTCCGTGACGCAGCCGCCTTTACAGCGCCAGACGCTGGCGCTCGAGCTGACGCAGGTGACGCTGGCCGTTCAGCGCGCCCACAAAGTCGAGGAAGCGCTGCGGGTTGGCGCCGGAGGCCTCGAGGCGCTCGGCTTCGACGTGGCCGTCGTCGAGGAGCTCGGAGGGACGTACCGGCTCCGGTACCTGAGCCCCCGGCCCGAGCTGGAGCGCCTCGCCGCGGGGCTGGCGCCGACGCTCGAGGCCTTCTCAGCGCGGTCGAGCACCGAGATTGCTTCGGTGATGACGACGGATCAGGCGGTGTTCGTCGAGGACCTGCGCGAGGCCACGCGCGGCTGGCTCGGCTTCGTCGGTGCGCCCGAGGCGCTGGCGGCCCAGGTGGACGCCGTCGTGCGCCGGCGGGCGGTCGTCACTCCGCTGTCTCTGCGCGCCGAGGCGTGGGGCGGCGTCATCTTCATGCGCGACGACCTCGAGCCGGCCGACCAGCCGCTCCTGAGCCTCTTCGCGCTGCAGGTCGGCAGCTGGCTGGGCGTCGTCGAGGGGCTGGAGCGGCTCGACCGCCGCACCGCCGAGCTCGAGCTGGTGCACACGCTGGCCGTGTCGTCGACCCGCAGCGACGTGAGCGAGCTGTGCCGGCGGGCCCTCGAGACGGTGTGCAGCACCACGGGGGCCGACGCGGGCGCGCTGCACCGCTTCGAGCGGGAGTCAGGCGAGTTCGTCATGGTGGGCGACGCCCTCGGGTACACCGGGCCCCTCGCCGAACACTACCGGCGCTTCGTGCTGCCGCCCGAGGGCTTCCCCGCGCCGATGGCCATGCCCGTCGCCGCGATGCGCGAGGGGTCGACGATGGTGGCCGGGGCAGGCTTTCGTTTCGCCGCGCTGGTGCCGCTGTCGCTCGAGGGCGCGAGCGTGGGCCTCTTGAGCCTCTTCCGCCGGGCCGAGCGCCCCTTCGCGGACTCCGAGCTGCGCAGCGCCGAGATTCTCGGCCTGCAGATGGCGTCGCTCCTCGAGCGGCAGCGGCTGTACCTCGAGTCCCAGCGCCTCTACGCGGACTTGAAGGCGAGCTACGACGAGCTCGAGCGCGCGCAGGCCGAGCTGGTGCGGCACGAGCGTCTGGCGGCCCTCGGTGAGCTCGCCGCCGTCATGGCGCACGAGGTGCGAAACCCCCTGGGCGTCATCTTCAACTCGCTCAACACGCTCAAGCGCCTCCTCAAGCCGGCGGGAGACGCCGAGATGCTCCTCACCATGGTGGGCGAAGAGGCCGAGCGCCTCAACCGCATCGTCGCCGACCTCCTCGACTTCGCGCGCCCGTACGAGCTGGTGAAGAAGCCCATCGCCCTCGAGCCCTTCATCGCCAGCGCCGTCGACGCCGCCACGCAGACGTTGCCCGCGACGCTGCCGGTGAAGGTGGTGACGCACTTCGAGAAGGAGCTCGCGCCCTTTCCCGTCGACGCCCACCTGTTGCGACAGGCGCTCATCAACCTCGTCGTCAACGGCGCCCAGGCGATGCCCCGCGGCGGCGTCGTCACCGTCACGGCCCGCATCGAGCCGAAGGGCGCCGTGCCCTGGCTGGTGATGGAGGTGCGCGACGAGGGCCTGGGCCTCACGGCGCGAGCGACGGAGAAGATGTTCCAGCCCTTCTTCACCACCAAGGCGACGGGCACGGGCCTGGGCCTCGCGGTGGTGAAGCGCATCGTCGACAGCCACGGCGGCGAGGTGACGGCGCGGCCCAACGGCGACAAGGGCACCGTCTTCACCATTCGGCTGCCGGGCGGCTCGGAGCGCGACGGGGCGATGACGCCGCCCAGGCCCTCGCCCGCCGTGCCGAGGCGGTGAGGCGCTGGTGACTGAATCGACGGGCCACCTGCTGCGTCGCCCCGACATGCGGCTCTTCCCCGTGCTGATGGTCGTCTCGCAGGTGACGGTGGCGCAGGGCTTCGTGTCGCCCGAGGACGAGTTTCCAGGCGCGATGCTGAGGCGGCCGAAGCCGAACCTGCCGCCGAAGAAGCCCCGGCCCGTCCCGCCGCCGGCGCCGCAGCCCCGGCCAGCGCCGGTGCCCGTGCCGCCCGCTTCGCCGAAGCCACCGCCGCCCGCGCCGCGCCCGCCGCCGTGCACCCTCGGCCTCGAGGTGGTGCAGACGGTGACGGGGAGCGGCCTCGAGCTCGAGGGCTTCGTCGTCAACCAGACGTCGCGCCGCCTCACGCTGTCGCTGCTGAACGCGTGCCCCAACCCGTCGATGCAGTTCACGGGCCTGCCCGAGGGCGTGAGCGCGTTCGAGACGTGCGCGATGGGCCCGTGCGTGCAGCGAGCCCCGGTGGTGGTGACGCTGGCGCCCCGGGAGCGCCGCCGCCTCGCCGTGGGCTTCGTGCCGTGGGAAGGCAACGCGTGCAGCGCGCCGCTGCCCGTCGAGGACTTCTCGATACGGGGTGAGGTGTACTTCGCCGGCGCGGCCGTGACGACGTGCACGTTGCCGACGCAGAAGCGCGCGAAGCCGGTGGTGGTGCCGCCCTCGCGCTGCCCACCGCCGGAGCCGTGTGGCATTCATTGCCCCTTCGGTCAGGCCACCGACGCCAACGGCTGTGGCCAGTGTGCGTGCAAGCCGAACCCGATGGAGCTGCGTCGCATCGAGTGACGCTCGGGTCACGGCCGCATCGCCGTCCCGAAGGTCCACGTGTGAGGGCGTTCTGCGTGGCGCTCCCACCATGGACGGGCTGCGCTTCTTCCTGCGAAACGGGCACAGTGTGCGCCCGAATGGGGCGGGCGCTGGTGCTCACGACATGGCTCCTCACGAGCGCCGCCCGCGCCGAGGTGGGCTTCCATCTCGTCGACGAGCCCCGTGACGCCGGGCCGCCGGCGCGGCTGTCGGGCCAGGTCCGCGCCATGGGCACGCGGCAGCCCGTCGTCGGCGCCCGGGTGTCGGCGCTCGACGGTGGCGTCGACCTCGAGACCGACGTCGAAGGGCGCTTCACCCTGCTGCTCGAGGCCGGCGCGACGGCGGTCGAGGTGCGCGCTGCCGGCTTCGAGGCGCGCACGTTCAACGAGTCGCTGAAGCCCGGTGAAGCCGTCGAGGTGCTGTACCGGCTCCCGCCGAGGGGCGAGACGACGTGGGAGACGGTGGTGCGCGCGAAGCGGGACACCGAAGCACCGCGCGTCGAGCTCACCCGCGTCGAACTCACCGAGACGCCCGGCACGCAGGGAGACCCGTTTCGCGTCACGATGCTGCTGCCCGGCGTCGCCGCGGTGGCGTCGGGCCTGGCGTACCCGGTGGTGCGCGGCACCCAGCCAGCCGCGACGGGCTTCTTCCTCGACGGCGTGCGCGTGCCGCAGCTCTACCACCTGCTCGCCGGGCCCTCGGTGCTCGCGCCGGAGCTCGTCGAGCGCGTCGACTTCCACTCGGGCCAGGTGCCCGCGCGCTTCGGGCGGCTCCTCGGCGGCGTCGTCGAGGGCAAGCTGGCGCGCCCGCCCGACCGCGTGAAGGCGAGCGTGACGGTGGACCTCTTGAGCGCGGGCGCCTTCGTGGCCGTGCCCATCAAGCCGCTCCACCTCGACGTCGCCCTCGCGGGGCGCTTCTCGTACACCGGCCTCATCGCCACCGAGGTGGCCAGGCGCGTCTTCCCCTCGACGCCTGAGAACCCCCAGCCGGCGCCGGTGGCCAACTTCCAGGACTACCAGGCGCGCCTCGAGTGGAGCCCCGGGCCTGGCCGGCTGCGGCTCCTCGCGTTCGGCGCCGCCGACGAGGCCGGCACCCGGGAGCAGGGCCCACGCACCAGCGGCCTGTTGCTCTCGAGCGTCTTCCATCGCGTCGACCTCGCGTGGCGCATGCCGCTCCTGGGTGGCCAGGCCGAGGTGGGCGCCACCGCGGGGACGGAGCAGCTCGGCCTCGTCGGCTCGAACGGCGGGCGGCAGTTCGGCCAGTTCCTCATGCGGCGCACGGTGTGGCAGGGGCGGGTGCGCTTCAGCAGGCGCTTCGACGGCGGCCTGAGCCTCGACACCGGCGCCGACGTCGACCGGCAGGACGTGGCGCTCGACATCGAGCGCGACCCGGTGGTGGCCATCGGCGGGGCCTCGAGCCTGCGCGAGCCGCAGACGCGCGGCACCATCGCCGGAGCCTTCGTCGACGCGGCCTGGCGCACCGGCCGGTGGACGCTCGTCGCCGGTGCGCGCGCCGACGTGTTCTCGCTCGACGCGGGGCCCACCCACCTGCGCGCCGAGCCACGTGCCGCGGTGCAGCTCGCCGCCCACGAGCGCCTCTCCCTTCGCGCGGCGGCGGGGCTCGCGCACCAGGCGCCGACGGTGCTCATCAACGTGCCCATCGCCGACCTGGCAGGGCTGCGCGACGGCGTGCAACAGGGCGCGCGCTTCGAGGTGGGCGCCGACGTGCAGCTGCCGCTCTCGCTCGAGGTGTCGACGTCGCTCTTCTACAACCCGCTCTTCTCGGCCATCGAGTACTCGCTGGAAGACCTGCTCTCGAACCGGCAGCGGGCCGGCGCGACGCAGGGCGCCATTCCGGGCCGCGCGTATGGCTTCGAGGTGATGCTGCGCCGCCGCGCCGAGGGGCGCTTCTTCGGGTGGGTGAGCTACACGCTGCTGCGCTCCGAGCGGTACCGGCGGGCGTTGGGGTTCGACGGTGGCGGCTCCATCATCTCGGACGAGACGACGTGGCTGCCCTTCGACTTCGACCAGGCGCACGTGGTGAACGTCACCGGTGGCGTCACCCTGCCGCTTGGGTTTCGGGTCTCTGCCAACGTGCACGTCAACACCGGCCGGCCCGAGTCGGGCGTCGTCTCGAGCCGCGCCCAGGTGGCCAGCGTCGACCCCATCTCCCTCACGCCCGCGTGGGTGCCCGTGAGCCTCGCGCGGGAGACGCGGCTCCCGCCCTTCGCGCGGCTCGACGTGCGCGTCAGCAAGACGTGGACCTTCGACGACTTCCTGCTCGAGGCGTACCTCGACGTGCTCAACGCCTCGGCGTCGGCCGAGGTGCTCGGCTATGACTACGAGGCGGTGCGATCGACGCCGGGCCAGGTGACGTTGCGCAAGACGCCCTTCGCGATTCCCCTCGTGTTGCCGACGCTCGGCCTCAAGGGGACGTACTGATGCGTTCGCTGCTCGCCCTGCTGGGCCTCGTGCTCGTCGCGTGCCCCAACCCCGACGACGGCTTCCGGCTGTCGGGCCGCGTCGTCGACCAGGACGGCGTGCCCGTGCCGAACCACGAGGTGCGGGTGCTGCGAGACGCGTCTCCCGATGGCGAGCGCTGCGTGCTGATGGAGCCCTTCGCCACCCTCGTCACCGACGAGCGCGGCACGTACGGGACCACGGTCTACCGCTTCCAGCAGACGCTCGGGCAGGTGGTGCCGCGGTACTTCCGCGTCGAGACCACCAGCGTCAGCGAGCCCACGTGGGTGACGGCGGGGCTGTTCCGCTTCGGGCCGGTCGACGCGGCGCTGCCCGAGCTGCCCATCGCGCGACGCAGCCTCGGGGTCGTGCAGGTGCCCGTGTCGTTCGTCGACAGCTTCACCGAGGCCGAGCTCGACGGGTACCTCGCCTGGCGCGGCGACTTCGAGGTGCCCGTCGAGGACCGCACGCTCACCGTGCGGCGCGTCGACCGCGTCACGCGCGACACCTTCACCGACGCGAACCTGCTCGGCATCGACTCGCAGTGGTTGTCCTTCGAGATGCGGCTCGAGCGCCCGTTTCGCACCCTGACGAGCGAGCTGCCGTCGCTGGCGCGAGGCGGCGGGTGCAGCGTGGCGCCCCAGACGGCGTGCCCCCTCACCGATGGCCGGTTGCTCCCGGTGGTGCTCCCGCCGCTGACGACGAGCGTCGCGGTGACCGTGCCTGCGCCGGCGGTGGTGGGCACCGTCTTCGTGCATGGGCTGCAGGTCGAGGGCACCCCGGCGCAGGTGGTGCTCGAGTCTGGAACGCGCGTGGACGAGGGCCTCGAGTGGCGGCCCTGGGCCCCGGTGCCCCGGGGCAAAGAGGTCATCGAGTGGTCGCGAACGCACTGCCGTGACCGCGGCGCGTTCTTCAAGGTGTTCGCCGGGGTGCGCGAGGTCGACGCCGTGCGGGTGAGCGTCTTCGATGCCGAGGGGAACCGGCTGCGCCTCACCTCGATGGCGGAGCTCGCGCTCCGGTGAGGTGGGCGCTCGTCATGTTGGTGGTGGCGTGCACCCCGACGCTGCCCGAAGCACCTTCGGCGCCGGCGCCTCCTCGCCTCAGCTTCCTCGGTGTTGGCGACCAGGCACCCTTTCGGGAGCGGGTCGTCACCTTGAGGGCCGAGGCCGAGCCCGACAGCCTGGTGAGTGTCTTTCCCACCGAGGGGTGCCGGGGCGCGCCGCTGCTCCGAGGGTCGGCCGAAGTGCTCGATGGCGGGGTTCGCGTCGACACCGTCTACGGCGACAACGTCTTCTCGGCGCGGGCGTTGGGGGCGAACGGTCAGACCTCGGCCTGCTCCGCCAGCATCACCCTCGAGGTTCGCTTCTACCTCCGGTCGGCGAACGTGCGCCCACCGTCGCTCCGTGAATTGCCGCCGCTGCTCGGTCGCGAACGCCGCATCGTGTTGAAGGGTGAGGCCGACCCCGGGGCGACGGTGCGGGTCTGGAGCGACCCGCGCTGTGAAGCGGTGCCACTGGCCGAGCTGAGCGTGGACACCTTCAGGGACCCCGGCGTGGTGGTCCTGATCCCCTCGAACGGCGAGCTGCGCCTCGGTCTCGACGCGCTCCTGGGCGACAGCTTGTCGTTCTGCAACCCGACCGCGACGTTCGTGCACGACGGCGTGGCGCCCACCATCGACGGTGGGTTCTGGTTTCCGCCGCCGCCGGTCGCGTCGGAGCTCGGCCTGGTGGTCGTCACCGGGGTCGAGCGCTGTGATGAGCTCGAGGGCTCGCCGCGCGCGGGCTGCAGCGGCCCTGCACCCGTGGGCGTGCGTTTTCAGAGCTGCGAGGGCACGCCCGGGGCGGTTCGGTGCACCTGCTTCTACGGGCCCTTCGAGTCCGCGCTGGCGCCGGCGTTCTCCGTGCGGGCCGTGGACCGGGCCGGGAACGCGAGCGCGTGCCTCGAGCTTCCCCAGGTTCGGGACGCCGGGCCGCCGCCTCCCTTCCATTGGGGCTTCGTTCCCGGCACCGGGCTGCTCCTCGTCGCGCGGGGCAGTGCGCCGCAGCTGCCTGCGGTCTTCCAGGACGCCGAGTGCCGCGTCTCGGTGGTGCCATCGGGCCAGACGTTCTTCGGCACCATGGGGCCCTTCGCTCAGGTGCTGACCGCGCTGCAGCGCCGCGCGCCGGTGTTCATCGGCCGCTTCGAGGGCACGCAGCTCGTCAGCTGTGAGCAGGTGCGCTGACGTCGTCGTCGAAGGGCTCGGTCACCAGCCCGTCACCCGGCCGCCAGCCCTCGGGGAAGAAGCGCAGGTTGCGCTGCAGGTCGTTCAGCAGCTGAAACCACATGCGCTTCTCGTCCACCGACAGGCACGCGCGCTCGAACAGCCGCTGGTTGAACTTCGGCATGAAGTCGTTCTTCGCCTGCTCGATGCCGGTGAGGTCGTCGAAGTGGGCGTCGATGGTGGCGCGGAGCACCTCGCGGTCGACGGTGGCGAGCGCGGCGAGCTGCGGCACCATGCGGTGTGACATCGCGCGCTCCTGGCCGGTGGTGATGCGGTCCGAGAACGTGTACCGCACCACCGAGCGCTGCATGAGGTGGTTCGCCGCCTCGTAGAGCGCTCCGTCGCGGCGCTTCGAGTGGAGCAGCTCGTACGCGCACGCGGCCATCATGCGCGACACCGCCATGTGCCGGTTCTCGTCGACGGTGTGGAGCAGCGACAGCCTGGTGAGCGCAGCGGCTCCATCACGCATCGTGGCCACGCGCGTCTCGAAGGCCTTGCCCATGTGGTTCACCAGGCCGCGCCCGAAGTAGTAGGTGACGACGAAGTCGGCGCCGAAGGTGGCGGTGAGGAAGCGCACGAAGGGCTTCGACACGAAGAGCGGGCGCAAAGGCTTCACCGGCATACGCGCGGCCTGAAAGCCGTGCCGCTCTTGCACCGCGCGGAACAGCCGGCCGAAGGCCACGAGATGGTCCTCTTCTTCGTGGGTCTCGAGGCGAAGGAGCCCGCACAGCTCGGGCTCGGCCGCCTCGAGCAGGTCGGCCACCACGGTGTTCGCGACGATGACGAAGCGCTCGCCGTCACCGATGCGGAAGTACATCATCGCGTACGTCCAGTGGTTGAGCGCCAGCCGCTGCTCGTCGGTGAACGAGCGCCAGTGCGGCGTGCCGAAGCCGACGCTCAAGTCCCAGGGCACGAGCGGCGTCGCATCGAGCGCGCGGGCGACGTCGACGCCATGGAGGTACGCGCCGAGCTGCTGGCCGTGCGGGTTCGCGAGGCGCTTGCGCGCGAAGTCTCTGAGGAGCGTCAGTTCCCGGGCCGCGAAGGACACGGAGAAACCCTACCAGCGAACGTGGGCGCTTCAGCCCTGGTACTGGTGAATCGCCATGATGGGGTAGTTCATGCCGCTGATGGTGACGCGCTGGCTGCCATCGCGGTTGACGTTGTTCGAGCCGATGAACTGGGGCCGGCCGTCCTTCCAGCCAGCGAACATCACGACGTGCTGGCCGCCGGGCGTTCGCATCGACACCACGTCACCCGGCCGCGCGTCCTGGAGCGAGACGCGGCGGAAGTTCGGGTTGCGGTCGAGGTTGTTCATCAGGCCGTAGACGCCGTTGTGGTGCTCGCGGTCGCTGATCTGCCCCGACGCCCGCAGCACGCCCGAGACGAAGTTGGCGCAGTTGACGTTGTTGGGCACCCAGTCGTGCATCGCGCGGCCGACGGCGTTGTTCGACACCTTCAGGTCGGCGGCGTTCCAGCCGAGGTACTGGCGAGCGGTGTTGAAGGCGTCGCCCGAGCGGCCCGACGGCGGCGTGTCGATGGGCGAGGGGTCCGGCTGCGGCCGAATCGAGGGGCCCTGCTGCGGGGCGTTGGGGCGCGAGGGGCCGAAGCCATCGCTGCGCCCGGGGATGTTGAGCGTGTCGCCCGCGTAGATGAGGTTCGCGTTCTTGATCTTCGGGTTCGCCTGCATCAGCGCCGACACCGAGGTGCCGTAGCGCTTGGCGATGCCCGACAGCGTGTCACCACGAACGATTCGGTACGAGCTCACGAGGGGACGACCTCCACCGGCAGTTGTCGCGCCGGCATGTGTGGCGAATTGTCGACGAAATGGAGCGGGAATTGACACTTTTCCCGTCGTCGCGAGGCAACCGCTGGAGATGTCGGGGAATGTCGGTGGCGGCGTCGGGGGCCGCGTGCGAGGCTCGGGTTCTTCGGGGGTACCGTGGACGGACTGACGAGAGCAGGGCTGGTGGCGGTGCTCCTTGGAGCGCTCCCGGCGCTGGCGGCGTCGGTGACGGGGCGCGTGACGAGTGGAGGCGCTCCCATCGCCGGCATGGAGGTGCGCTTGTGGGCGCGCACGGCCAAGGGCTTCTCGTACGCCCCTCCCGGCGGGCGCACGGTGCTCACCGACGGCACGGGCACGTACACCTTCACGGGCGTTCCGGCGGGCACGTACAAGCTCGACACGCGCATGAGCTCGGCGCTGGCGGGGAACTATGGCGACCGCTGGCTCGACGCGAGGCCGCCGACGGCGAACGGCTACGTGCAGGCCGACGCGGACGAGCTGGTGCTGGCCGACGCCGACGCGCTCACCGGGCAGGACATCGCGGTCGAGGTGTTGGGAGGCGTCGACCTGAAGCTGGTGTCGGGTACGGGCCTGGGCGGCGTCTTCGCGCGGCTCGAGTCGGTGGCCGACGCGCGGGTGCACCACAACGACACGAGCAAGACGACGCCGGCGGCGCACGTGGGAGAGCTGTCCTACCGGGGCATGCCTCCAGGCCCGATGCGGCTGCTCGTGCACGACGTGAACTACGTGCGGGCCGACGTGGTGGGGCCGACGTTCACGATTGTCTCGGGCATGACGCAGCAGGCGGGCGACGTGACGGTGGGGCTGGCGCCGGCGGACTCCAACGAGCCGAACGACAGCGCGGGCGCGGGCACGATGCTCGACGTCTCGCCGCTGCGGCAGACGCCTCGCCAGGCGGTGACGGTGACGAGCGCCATCGGGCCGCGCAACGGCGACGTCGACTTCTTCTGCTGGAGCGCGCAGGCAAACGACCGCTACCTCCTCTCGGCGGTGGGCACCTTCGGCACCTGGGCTGACGGCGGCGTGCGCGAGAGCCCGTGGGTGGACCCGGTGGTGTCCTTCTGGCGTGGTGGCGCGCGGGTGTCCGACGACGACGACTCGGGGCCGCTGGCGCGTGACGCGCGGCTCGACACGGGGCCGGTGGGCGCGGGCACGGTGTGCGCGGCGGTGACGACGTTCGGAGACACCGGGTGGACGGGGCAGAACCAGCAGTCGGCGGGGCCGTACCGGCTCTCGGTCGAGCTGGGGAACCGGCCTCCGGGCGTGACGACGACGGTGGGTGGGCAGCCGACGCCGGCGGCTCCGATGACGGTGCCGGTCGACGAGGGGCAGCTGGTGACGGTGACGGCGACGTTCAACGACCTCGACGGCGACGCGTTGATGGCCTCGTGGGAGCTGCGCGACTCGCAGTCGACGACGGTGGGCTCAGGCTCGCTCAACCCGTCGGCGGGACCGGGCTCCATTTCGTGGACACCGTCGCAGGTGGCGGCGCGGCGCAGCCCCTACACGCTGACGGTGACGGTGGCCGACGCCGAGTTCACGCGCACGGCGACGGTGCTGCTCGAGGTGCGCGCGGCGAACGTGCCGCCGTCGACGCCGCAGCTGGTGTCTCCCGACGCGGGCGTGGTGGTGAGCACGGCGACGCCGACGTTCACGGCCCGCGAGTCCGTGGACGTCGACGTCGAGACGCTCGTCTACGAGTTCGAGCTGGTGGTGGGCGACGCGGGCACGCCGGCGCAGGTGGGGCGGGTGGCGGGCGTCGACGGCGGGGTCGACCCGGACGGAGGCGTGTTCGGCGTGGTGTCCTTCACGGCGGCATCCTTGCCAGAGAACGCGCGCGTGACGTGGCGTGCGCGGGCCTTCGACGGGACGATGGCGAACGGCTACTCGCCGTGGAGCGAGCCGTGGCAGGTCGTCATCGACACGGTGAACGAGCCGCCGCTTGCGCCGTACCTCTCGAAGCCGGCCGACGGCGACACGGTGTTGGTGCGGCGGCCGACGCTCGAGGTGGTGACGCCGCTCGAGCCCGAGGGTGAGGCGGTGTCCTTCATCTTCGAGGTGTCGCGCGACGCGGCGTTCACGCAGGTGCTGGTGTTGAGCGCGCAGGTGCCGGCGACGGGCGCGACGACGATGTGGACGGTGACGCAGGACCTGGACTGGGGCGGGCGGTACCACGCGCGGGTGGTGGCGCTCGACGCGCGGGGCGCCCGGAGCGCGCCGTCGAACGTGGTGGCCTTCGGCATTCGGGAGAACCAGCCGCCGATGGCGCCGGTGCCCGGAGAGCCCTTCGCGATGGGCCGCTGCGCCGACCAGGTGTTCCTCGAGGCGCCCCGGTTCGTCGAGGTGCCGGCGCTGAACGACCTCGAGCAGGACGAGGTGCGCGTCGAGGTGCAGGTGACGACGTTCGAAGACGGGGCGTGGGCGCAGCCGGTGTTCCGCACCGAGGTGGCCGCGAGCGCGACGGCGGCGACGCGGGTGCCGCTCGACGGCGTGGCCTTCATGGAAGACGGGAAGTACCGGGTGCGGCTGCGGGCGAAGGACGGAGCGAGCGCGACGGCGTGGGTCGAGTGCTCGTTCACCCTCGACGGAAAAAGCGGCGCGGGCGGTGGGCCGGCGATGGTGACGACGAAGAGCGGGTGCGGGTGTGGCTCGGTGGAGTGGGGCGGGCTGGTGGCGCTGGCCGGCTGGTGGTTTTGGCGCCGCCGTTGGGCTGTATTGACCGTGCCCTATTCCGCTCGACTTACGAGAGGTTCGGTCCAGAACTCTGCGATACGCACGAGCACGCACTCCTGACCAACGCAGGGCGAACAGAACCTACGTGGAGAATCTCCATCTGCGACCCGGGCGCGACTCGTCCCGTCCAGCCTTCGAATGCTTCGATGTCGTGCTGGCTCACGTATTGCTCGAGATCTCCTCGCCAAGCGCCGAGTCCGAGAACTCCGTCTCAAGGGTATGTGCAATTAGCTGAACCAATTCGACCTGCTTCCCCCTTCGGAGAAGAAAGTAGCCAAGAATATTTAGCGATGCCCTTGCGTGCAGACGGTCGTTATGCATCTGACGCGCGATGAGGCTCATCGCGAGAGCAAGACTGATGAGGGGTGTATCGTCAAAGCTCTCAAGGATATCCGCAACACTCTCCTCGGAGTCTATTTTTTCACGACTGTTTCCCCAAGCAGTCTCGATCCCCGAGGACCCCTTCTCTGCATAGCTGCCTGCATATCTTCCGCTCCCGATTGCAGGTGTCATAGTGCTTCGAGGTCTTGAGACAGAAAGGCATTAACTCGTCAGAGATCTTGTTGCACCACTTGTTTCGAGCAATCTCGCCTGGCGAAGACAGGCCTGGCAAGGCCATGCACACCGGGATCGGCGGTGCGACGGGCTGGGGACTCGGACCACTCCAGGGAATCGACGGCGCAGAAACGTCAGGCACCCCGGCTCCAGGCTCGCTGCCAGCCCAGTTGATCGGCGGAGCATTTTCCACAGCGCTTGCGACACCCGCTGCCGCTGCGGTGCCAGCCACAGCCCCCACGACCCCCCCCAATCACGGTGCCTATCGGCCCAGCTGCCGAGCCGATCTCTGCCCCAGCCACAGCACTGGCACCGGGGTTCAGTCCGTTCGGGTTCGTGTACGCAACGGGGTTGTTGCGGGCGTACGAGTAAGTGGGCACTTGGTAGCCGGCTTGAAGCTCGAGGGCCACCCAGTTCGGGTTCTCCAGAAGAGGTTCAGGAGAGAGGTACTGGCTCGTCATGGGCATCCAAGAGATTGAGCCGCCTCGACTGGTCCGCTGCTCGGCGCGGGCAGTGGTACCTGGAATCGCACTAGGGACTCTTTCTCGCCCTCCGTGAACAGAAGTGCTCCGGCCAGGCTCCACTGGCCAGAGCGCTCCAACAGAAGGACAGAAGGTGTAACGCACTTTGCGGCGCGACCAAACGCTCGCACGAGGACCAATTGAGCGTCCTTGCTCCGAGGGCCCGCTGGCGAGGCCAGGAATCTGAAGAGCACGCTTGCCTTGGACGAGCTGTCAGAACGCGGACCCCCGCTATTTTCAAGCTTCAGAAGCGCGTAGTGGAGTCCATCAGACTCCCAATGCGAGGCACTGGTTAGCGAAAATGACTCCTCATAGCCATCCGAGCGACGCAAGCTTGCTTCCGTCGCGGCGCAGCTCGTCGAAAGCACAAGCGTCATGATCAGGAGCGCGTGGCCAATCATGGAGAGTAGGTCCCCCGAGCACCAGAGCATTCACGCTCGCCCTCTTGTATGAGGTCCTCTTCCTCGTTTTTCGAGACCGCAGAGCACGAGTTCCGCGACTTTCGAAACGCGTCGTGACCAAGTTCATGGATCAAGTAGCGGACAACCTCGAGCACTGGCTTCCGCCTGTAGACGTCGCAATCAATGAAAACGGTGCCTTTCTCGTATCCGGCCGAGTCGCCGAGCGTGCCCTTCGGCGAAAACACCAATCGGGTGTTGCCCTGCATAGAGAACGCGTGAACGATATCGTAACCAAAGTTCCTTTGAAACCACGCGGAGCAGCGCGGCATCTTCGCGATCTCCATGCCGACGTCGTAAACGTAGTTCCACCGAGCTCCTGCACCGCACTGCTTGAGCGAGTCGGTGTCGATGGTGAATAGCCCCTTCGGATCCGTGAATCGGACGGGGTTGTTCCGGGCGTACGCGTAGGTCGGTACTTGGTGCCCGGATCGGAGTTCGTTCGCTACCCACGTTGGTGACTGAAGGAGGGGTTCAGGAGAGAGGTACCTGCCCGTGGACGCGTCGTAATAGCGATTCCAGTTCTCATGGAACTCGGTCTCTTCGTCGAAGTACTGGCCCGGGAAGCGGAGGGGAACGATGTAGGGCGTCGCGCCCTCCTCGAACTTCCGGTACTCGAAGCCCTCGACGGAGATGCCGAGGGGCTGCGGGTTGACGGGAGCGCCGTCCCAGGAGCAGTACTTGAGGGCAACCAGGTCATTGTCAGCCATGGAGACCCACGGCATGACGGTGTGAGACTTGGGGCCGCACTCCCAGTGGTTGTTAGGCTCCTGCGTCCAGACGCCTGCCGCCGAGAGCTTGAACTGCCCAACGCAGCTGTTGGTCGACTGGTCCACGCGCGGCATCCTTGCCCGAAGCTGTGACCGCAGCGGAGCCAACCCGCCCGAGGCCACCTTCATGCCATAGCCCACCCACCAGCACCACTGGTGGGGTGTGTTCGTCATGTCGTCCCAGTACGTGGCGCGGTTGACGAGCCCGCCGGGGTCGTACTCCATCACCCCCGAGATGCGCCCGACGGTATCGAGCGTGAGCACCGGCTTACCGATGACATCGGTAACGATGGCGTGCGGCTGGCAGCGGCCTGGTTCGTTGTGCCGGTAGCACTGCGTGTCTGTGTAGAAATCCCTCAGCTCAGGAACCCAGGCTGCCGAGTCTCCTTCGCATTGTATGGCACAGCGGCGTTGTGAGGTTTGTCAGCTCTGCATCACGCCGGCAATGCGGCCTCGGTCGGGTCCTTCCCCACGAACGTTCCCACCTCGAGCCCCGCCGCCAGCGCCCGGTGCGCGGCGCTGCCCAGCTCGCCCACCCGGTCCTCCGGGCCCCGCACGAACCGCTGCACCAGCGCGGCCACCCGGCCGTGCGCTTCGCGCAGGCGCGCCTCCGGCACCCGGCCCGACTCCACCGCCTTCACCACCGCCTCGATGGCCGCTCGCTGCACCGCCGCGCGATGGCACACCAGGAAACAGTCGACCCCCGCCGAGAGGCTCTGCACCGCCGCCGCCTCGATGGCGTAGCGGTCGGCGATGGCCTTCATCTCGAGGTCGTCGGACACGATGACGCCGCCAAACCCCAGCTCGCGCCGCAACAGGCCCTCCATCGCCTTCGCGCTCATCGTCGCCGGCACGCCCGGGTCCACCGCGTCGAACACCACGTGCGCCGTCATCACCGACGCCAGCTTCGCCTTCGCATACGCCCCGAAGGGGACCAGCTCGACGCGGGACAGCCGCTCCAGCCCGTGCGGCAACGTCGGCAGGTCGTGATGCGAGTCCTTCGCCGTGTCGCCATGCCCGGGGAAGTGCTTCGCGCACGACGCCACGCCGCCCGCCTCGAGCCCCGTCGCCAGCGCCACGCCCAGCCGCGCGGCCTCGCCCGCCTCGTGGTGCAGGGAGCGGTCTCCAATCACCGGGTTCAACGGGTTCGTGTCGACGTCCAACACCGGCGCGAAGTCCCAGTCGAAGCCCACCGCCCGCGTCTCGAACGCCAGCAGCCGGCCCACCCGTTCCAGCAGCGCCGCGTCCCGCGTGCGCCCCAGGTCGCGCATCGGCGGCAGCGCCGTGAAGGGGGCTCCACGCAGCCGCGCCACGCGCCCGCCTTCCTGGTCGACCGAGGCCAGCAGCGGCCGCCCCGCGGAGGCCTTCAGCGCATGCACGAGCGCCGCCGTCTCGCTCGCCGTGCCGACGTTGCGTTTGAACAGAATGACGCCCGCCACCCCGTCGTCGATGAGCCGCTTCACCTCGTCGTCGACGCCCGTGCCGGGAAAACCCACCACGAAGAGGCCTGCCGCCAGTCGCTTCAGCTCGGACATGCGGCGCACCTTACCGGCTTTTCAGCGCTCGGCCGTCACGGCGCCAGCTGCGAGGAACTCGGCGACGGAGCCCCCGGGCCCACCGCGTTCTCGGCCTCGACCTGGTACCAGTACCGCGTGCCCGGGGTGAGCCCCTGGTCGACCCACGTCGTCGTCGGTGTCGTCGTCACCAGCGTGTAGGGCGTCGTGTCGGTGCGGCGGAAGATGCGGTAGCCCGTCGCGCCAGACACGCTGCCCAGCGTGAGTTGCAGTCGGCCCGGGCCCGCGCCAGCGACGCTCAAGCTCGGCGTCACCGGTCGCCCCGCTTCGGGCGTCGTCGTCAGCGGCGTCGGCAGGCCCGGGCCCCAGTCCGAGCCGAAGACCGCCAGCACCACGGCCGACACCGGCACTCCGTTCTGGCCCGACACCCGGCACCGCGTCTCGTACTCCCCGGCCGTCTGGAGGTTGCAGGCCGTCGTCGTCAAGCTGCCCGCCGGGGTCGGGTCGGTGCGCACCACGTAGCCCGTCGCACCGGGCACCGGCGCCCACTCCACCAGCGCCGAGGCGTTGCCCGGTCGCACCGTCACACCCCGCACCAGCGGCGGCCGGCTCGCGCTCACCGACACCACCGATGACTGCGACCATGGCCCCGGCCCCTGCGGCCCCACCGCCTGCACCGCGTAGACGAAGCTCTCGCCGTTCTCGACGTTCTGGTCGACGTACCTCAACCCGCTCAGGCTGATGACCGGCCGCCACGCGTAGCTGCCCACCAGCCGCCGGGTGACGAGGTACCCCGTCGCGCCAGGGACCGCAGACCATGACACCTCGACGGCCTGATTCCCGGCCGTGACGGTCTCGTTCGGAATCGGCATCGCTCCAGCGGCCAACCCACCCGACACCACGGTCGACCGCGTTCCCGGGAGTGAACCCACCGAGAGGGCCCTCACCGCGAGGAAGCGCGGCGTCATGTCGGAGAGGGAGACCGTCGTTCGCAGCGACTCGTCTCCGCCGAGCACGGCCACCTGCGTGAAGGGCCCCAGTGGGGTGGGCGAGGTCGCCACCTGGTAGCTGGTCGCTCCGGGCACCGCCGTCCACTGCACGCCGAGCCGCGTCGGCCCCGCCAGCACCGCCGTCACCATCGGCGCGATGGGCGCGAGGTTCGTCGCGACCGGGCTGCTGCCGGACGTCCACGGGCTCGTGCCCTGCGCCGTCGATTGCTGCACCCGCCAGGTGGCCCGCACCCCGTTGGCGATGGCGTCGTCGAAGAAGGGCTGCGGGAAGGTGTCGAGTTCGACGAAGGGCGTGCGCTCGGTCCGGCGAATGAGCTTGAAGCTCGCTCCCGTCAGCGGCGTGCCCGAGAAGGTGATGACGCCGTTGGCGGCCGTGGTGCTGGGCTGGTCTGGAATGTCGGGGGCGTTGACGTTCGGAGTGACGCTGAACTCCTGCGTCCACGCGCTGGCCAGCCCGCCCGCCGCCGTCGCCCGGAGCGCGACCACGTACGTCGTACCGCTGGGGAGGCTGAGCTGACAGGGGTCGAGCCCGTCAGAGATGCAGGCCGTGATGAGCCCCGCCGGCGCCGACCCGGGGAAGACGCTCGCCGAGACCCGCACCGACGTCACCCCCGCCACCGGCGTCCAGCGCACGCTCGCGCCGCCGTTGGTCGGCGTCACCACCACGCCCGTCGGGGTGAAGGGGTTCGCCGCCGAAGGCCGCACGAAGCCACTCGTCGACATCACGCTGAAGCTGGACGACGCAGGCGCCGCCGCCAGCACGCCGTATTGCACCTCGAGCCCGTTGGGCACCGCCTCGTCGAAGCCGAGCAGCGGCGTCGTGCGGTGCAGCGCCCACGGCGTCGTTCGGGTGCGGCGGAACACGCGGTACTCGGTCGCCGCGGCCACCTGGCTCCACCAGACGCTCACCCGGCCGTTCCCTTCTTCGACCGACACCGCGGGCCGCGCCAGGCCCGGTGACGGGGGCAGGTTCGTCGGCCGCACCGCCACGTCGGCGCTGTAGGGCCCCGGGGTGTTCCCATTGAACGCCCGCACCGCCAGGTACACGAGCTGGTTGTCGGTCAAGGTCGGCGCGCAGCGCGTCTCGAAGCCATCACCAGCGGTGCAGAGGTCGGTGTACGGGCCGCCCGGCGTGAGCGCTCGCCCCACGCGGTACGACGTGGCGAGGGGCTCGGCCGTCCAGCTCACCTCGGCTCCCTGGGTCGACGGCAGCGCCGTGACGTTCGACGGCGCGGCCGGCACGCCCGCTCGCACCGCGACGCCGGGCAGCACGTTCGACAGGTCGCTCACCTCGCTGCCCGACACCACCCGCGCCGCGTAGAACCAGAGCTCTCCGCCATCGACGGCCGGTGTCGACGAGACGGGCACGAAGCCACCGTCGGGGCTCTGCGAGCGCAGGAACTGAACGGTTCCCACGCTGGCGTTCGAGCTCGAGAGCGTCACCGAGTTGACCCAGGGGTCTGGCGCGCGCAGCACCACCGGGGCCGGTCGCAGCCCCGGCAGCGGAGACGCCAACGCCTCGACGAGGTCGCCGAGGAAGCCGCCCGCGCTCGCGGCGACGAAGTAGCGGTACGTCTCTCCGTTCGTCACCGAGGTGTGGTCGAGCGAGGTTCGGTCGGTGACCCAGGCCAGCCGAGAGAGAGACCCATTGGGCCAGGTGGCGACGAAGACGACGTAGCCCTCGGCGCCCGGGACGGCGCTCCAGGAGAGCCGGTTCCACCGGTCGCCTGCCGTCGCGGTCAACGTGGCCGGGGCCGGGAGCGAGGCGCCGCGGGTGACGTCGACGGCCTCGGTCGAGAAGACGCTCGGGCCGGCGACCCCTTCAGCCTGAATCACGTAGGACACCGGGGCGTCGGGCGGGCGGCCCGTGTCGAGCCACAGGGTCGAGGGCCAGGCGCTGCGAATGAGCGTGTAGGGCCCGCCCGCGGCCGGC
>JALOQF010000403.1 GCA_025459425.1 Myxococcaceae bacterium
GCGGCCCGAGCCCTTGGTGATGACGGTGAAGTTCACCACCAGGAGGATGAGGAAGATGACGGCGCCGACGATGAGGCTGCCGCCGACGGCGAAGCGGCCGAAGGTCTCGACGACGTGGCCCGCGGCGCCCGGCCCCGAGCCCCCTTCGAGGAGGATCAGGCGCGTCGTCGCCACGTTGAGCGACAGCCGGAAGAGGGTGGTGATGAGGAGCAGCGACGGGAAGACCGAGAACTCCATGGCCTTCTGCAGCCCCAGCGAGACGAGCAGCATCATCACCGAGATGGCGATGTTGAGGGCGAGCAGGCCATCGAGCACCGGCGCCGGCAACGGCACGATCAGAATGGCGAGCACGCCGAGCACCGACAGCGCGAGGATCGCCTCGGGCGGGACCCGTTGGGCCGGGGCGGCGACGGCGCTCACAGGCGCACCTCATGGCTGCTCGCCGCCGTCTTGCCGGTGATGCGGTAGACGAACGCGAGCACGGCGGCGACGGCCTTGAACGTGTCGCGCGGCACCTGCCCGCCCGTCTTCACCTTCCGGTACAGCAGCCGCGCGAGGGGAATGTCCTGGACGATGGGAATGCCTGCGCTCCGGGCCGCTTCACGCATCGCCTCAGCCAGCACGCCCTTGCCCTTGGCGATCACCCGCGGCGCCGCGTCTTCGTCCTTGCGGTAGCGCACGGCGATGGCGATGTGCGTCGGGTTGACGATGAGCGCGTCGGCCCGCTTCGTCTCGGCGATGGCGTTGCGCTTGACGAGCTCGCGGTGCTTGCGCTTCCGCGCCCCGCGCAGCATCGGGTCGCCTTCGTCCTCCCTCATCTCTCGCTTGAGCTCGTCGCGGGTCATCATGTGCTTCTTCCGGTAGCGCCAACGCGTCAGTGCAAAGTCGGCACCAGCGAAGAGCGCGAACAGAAGCAGCAACCGCACGAGGGCCTTCGAGAGCGGCGCGAGGAGCCCGTCGAGCTGTGCAGCCGGATGGGCCTGCAGCAGCTTCGGCAGCGTCAGGAACTCGTCGTGAAACGAGGTCCACAGCACCCCACCCACTGCCACGAGCTTGACGATGGAGATCGCCAGGTCCTGCAGGAAGTCTTTCGACACGAAGTGCGTGAGCCGTTCAGCGCTGAAGAGCCGCTCGAAGTCGGGCGCGGCCTTGTCTTCCCAGAGGTGTGCGCGCGTCTGCGTGAAGGTGAGGGCCAGCCCGGCGAGGGCGACGACGGCGACGAGGCTGGCGATGGGGAGCGCGAGCGGCGCCAGCAGCGAGGGGAGCGTCGAGAAGGGGGCGGTGGGCGCGAGCCTGAGGGTCTCTCCGATGAGCGTCTGGAGGGCGCGCTTGAGCGAGGGGGCGAGCGACAGCAGCGCCAGACAGCCCACGATGAAGCTGCCGAGCATGACGAGCTCACGGGACAGCGCGATGTCGCCCTCCTCGAAGGCCTGGGCGAGGCGCCGCTCGCTCGGCTCTTCGGTGCGCTGCTCCTGATCGTCGTCGCCGCCCTCGGAGGCCATGGTGCGTCAGCTCCGGGTGAAGATGCGGGTGGCGGCGTCGGCGCACATGCGCGCGGCGTCGGGAGCGATGAAGAAGACGGCCAGCACGCCCGAGGCGATCGACACGGCGAAGCCCAGGTTCTGGAGCGACAGCTGCGGCGCCGTACGTCCGAGCGCACCGAGCGCGGCGTACCCGAGGATGGCGGCGGCGAAGAGCGGGAAGGCCACCCGCACCGACAGCGTCACCCCGAAGATGAGCTGCTGCGTCATCGCGCTGGCGAGGCCGGGCACGTCGATGGTGCCGCCCGGCGGCACCTCGCGCACCGAGCGGACGAGCCACGCGATGCACTCCTCGGGGAGGTGGAACACCAGGGCCGCGCCCAGCGCCAGCGCCATGAAGAGCTCACCGAGCGTCGAAGACTCGGAGTTGCTGTGTGGGTTCAGCATCATACCGAAGCCGAAGCCCATCGCGTTCGCCGCGACCTGACCGCCCGCCTGCGCGGCGTCGATCAGCACCTTCGACGACAGGCCTGCCGCCAGCCCCAGCGCGAGCTCCGACGCCACCAGCGCGCCCAGGCCCACGAAGTCCGCCGGGACCGGCACGCGCGGTGCGCCCGCCGCGAGGAACGTCACCATCGACAGCACGCCGATGAGGGCCGCGCGCACGCGCATCGGCACGGTGTGCGAGCCGAGAATCGGGGCGACGCCCAACAGCGACGCCGTGCGGGTGAGCACCAGCGCGAACCCGAGCACCAGCGGCAGCGGCAGGTCCACGGCGTCAGAACCCCCGGTCGGCGAGCCGCTCGATGGCCGAGCGCAGGAAGGCCGAGAAGCGCTCCATCATCCACCCGCCGCTCAGCATCACCACCACCACCACCGTCAACAGGCGCGGCACCGCGCCCACCGCCGGTTCCTGCACCTGCGTCACGCTCTGGAGCACCCCCACCACGAGGCTCACCACCAGCAGCACGCCGAACAGCGGCCCACCAACGATGCCCAACAGCACCAGGCTCTCGCGGAACAGCGCGGGCAGGGCGTCGGGGCTCACGCGAAGCTCCTCACCAGCGACTGCACCAGCAGGTGCCACCCATCGGCGAGCAGGAAGATGCCCACCTTCAGCGGCAGCGACACCAGCGTCGGCGGCACCATCATGAGCCCCAGCGCCATGAGGATCGCCGAGATCAGCAGGTCGACCACCAGCAGCGGGATGAAGAGGAACAGCCCCATGCGGAAGGCGGTGGTGAGCTCCGACACCATGAAGGCCGGCACCGCGATGGTGAGCGGCACGTCATCGGCGCGGGTCGGGCGCGACGTGCCCGACAGCTCGTAGAACAGGCGCAGATCCTCGGGCCGCGTCTGCCGCAGGAGGAACTCGAGCACCGGCCCGCTCCCGCGCTCGTACGCCTCTTTCCCCGAGATCTGGTCGTCGAGGTACGGGCCGATGGCCTCGGCGTGCACCTTCGTGAAGGTCGGCGCCATGACGAACGCGGTGAGCGCGAGCGAGAGCGCCATGACCACCTGGTTCGGCGGGAGCTGCGGCGTGCCCAGCGCCTGCCGCAGGAACGACATCACGATGATGATGCGCGTGAAGCTGGTGATGGCGATGAGCGCGCCGGTCGCGAACGACAGCGCCGTCAGCAGGAGGAACAGCTTGACGGCCGACGAGCCGCCGCCGAGCGAGAGCTGGAGTGGCGCATCGGACGCGCCCAGCACCAGGAACGTCATGGCACCACGCTCCGCTGCCCGAGGGCGAGCTTGGCCCGCAGCTCCTGGTCTTCGAGGGTGTCACGCAGCGCCTCGTCGAACGACGCGGGGGGCTTCGGGACGCGGCCGAAGAGGCGATCGAAGAACGACATGCGGGGCGCATCGGGCACGCCGTGGAGCGTCACCGGCGCGGGGATCACGAAGGGCTGCGGCTCGGGCGACGGGCGGGTCGACAGCACCGAGATGCCGGCCTCCGACACGCCCAGCACCAGCCGTTCGCCCATCACGTCGGCGATGACGAGCGAGCGCTTCGGGCCCAGCGCGGCCGACTCGACGAGGGTGATCGAACGGCCCAGGCCGCGGCGGCGGCGCGTCAGCGCGAAGGCGAGGGCACCGAGCGCGACGAGCGCGAAGAGCGGCGCCGCCAGCGTCGAGGCGGGCACGTCTGACTGAAGCACCGCGGGCGCCGTGCCGATGCTCTGGGTGAAGGCGGCGGCGACGACGGTGTCGGCCGCCGACGGAGGGGCAGGCGGCGGTGGGTTGGCGGCGGAGCCCTCCTCGGCGGCCGAGGGAGTCGCGGCGACGATGAGCGACAGCAGAGTGGCGTGCATGGTGGTCCCTCCCCGGGACGAACGACGAGATGACGACGGCGGCTTCAGCGCAGGCGGGCGATGCGCTCGCTCTTGCTGACGATGTCGGTGATGCGAATGCCGAACTTGTCGTTGACGACGACGGCCTCTCCGCGGGCGATGAGGCGGTCGTTGACGACGATGTCGAGCGGCTCACCGGCGATCTTGTCGAGCTCGATCACGCTGCCCGGCGAGAGCGCGAGCAGCTCCTGAATCGACATGCGCGAGCGACCGAGCTCGACGGTGACGTCGAGGGGCACGTCGAGGAGCAGGTCGAGCCTCCGGGTCGAGACCTCGTTCTCCTGGCTTGCGGCGTCGGACATGGCGTGGCTCCTTCAGGCGGCTTTGCGGGAATCGGGGGGCTCGACGTCGAACGGGCGGCGCAGCTCGGCCACGGGGCCGGAGTCGATCTCGAGGGCCAGGGCGCCGCCCACCACCTTCGGCTGGCCGGTGAACTTGGCCTTGCCCTGCACGAAGACGGGCAGCGACGCGCCCTCGCTGGTGCCGAGCATCACCACGCCGCCCGGCTCGAGATCGAGGATCTGCCGGACCGTCAGCGTCGACTTGCCCAACAGCGCGGTGAGCTGCACCTCGACCTGGTTGATCTCGTCACGGAGCGCCCGCACGAAGCGCTCGTCGCTCGTGTTGTTCAGCTTCGGCGGCGACATGAGCGCCTTCTTCGCGGGCTCGATCGCGGTGTAGGGCAGGGCGAGCTGAATGACGCCACGAATCGCGCCCTCGAGCTCGAAGCTGCAGAGCACCGCGGCCTCGTTGCCGGGCGAGATGACGGCGAGGCGCGGGTCGGTCTCGAAGCGCATCACCTCGGGCTTGAACGGCAGCACGGGCCCCCAGGCGAACTGCATCGCGTCGGTGAAGACGGCCAGCAGCCGGCGCAGCACGTTGCGCTCGACGATGGTGAAGTCGCGGCGCGCCGCGCCTTCGGCGTTGGGCGTGGGCTCGTCGGTGCGGCCGCGCTTGTCACCGAGGGCCGCGGCGATCATCGCGTCGGCGAGGCCCGGCTCGAGCACCAGCAGCCCCTGCGCGCCCGCCTTGCCGAGCGAGAGCACGGTGACGGTCGCCGGCGGCGCGAGGATCGAGTTGAAGTCGCCGAAGCGGAGCAGCGACGCCGGCCCCGAGGTGACGCGCACCGTGAGGCGCGTGCGGCCCGCGATGCCCATGCCGAACTGGGTGGCGATCTGCTCGTTGATCGCGTCCAGCGTCGGCATCTGCCGGTGGATGACGCGATCCTGGCTGGTGAGATCGTAGTTGACCGCAGTGCCGCGGTTCTTCGGTTGCTCGGGCGCGACGCGGCCGTCCTGAATGGCCGTCATCAGCGCATTGATTTCATCCGGGTTCAGCAACGGGCCGGCCATCGACGCACCTTTCCGCTCACTGCACGACGAAGTCTGAGATGTAGAGGCTGCGCACGCGCGCCTCGGGGACGAGATCGCGCAGCTTCATCTGCAGCGCGTCCTTGGTGCGGCCGAGCCCCTCGGCGCCCTGGAGCTCCTCGAGCGTGCGGTCGGACAGGTAGCTGATGAAGGCGTCGCGGACGCGGGGCATGTGCGCCGTGAGCGAGTCCTTGTCCGAGTCGGCGAACACCTCGACGTCGAACGACATGCGGGCGTACCGATCGATCTCGGGGTTGCGCAGGTGAATGACGAAGTCCGAGATCTTCACCAGCGGGCCCAACCCGCCGGTCGCCGGCTTGCCGCCCGCGCCGTCCTTCTTCTCGTCCTTCTTTTCGGCCTTCTCTTCCTTCTTCTCGGGCTTCTTCTCTTCCTTCTTCTCGGGCGCGGGCGCGTCGTGTTCACCTTCGGCGGCGCCCTCTTCGTGCTTCTCGGCGGCTGCTTCGTCGGCGTGCTCGGGTGGGTGCGCCTGCTTGCGCATCTGCATCACGAGCACGGCCATCACGCCGACGAGGAGCAGGCTGTTGAGGCCGACGAAGATGGGGAGCAGCTTGCTCGACTTGCCCCCGGGCGGCGGCGGCGGCGTGTCCTGCTTCGCGTCCTTCTCCTCACTCATGGCCCTGTCTCAACGCAACGCGCATGCCTCTGACGCGTCAGGCGTGTGGCTCGACAACTCCCTGAAACGACTTCGTTCTCGGGCGCCAGGGCGGCCGTCAGAGGCTCGGCTTGCGGGTCGCCTTCGACCCCGGGGCTCGGCGCGAACCCAGGGCCGGGGTCAGGGCTCTGGCGAGGTGCTGCGCGGATCGCTCGGCGGCACCTCGAGCACGATCTCGATGCGCCGGTTCATCTCGCGGTGCTCGGTCGTGTCGTTGGGCACGAGCGGGCGCTGGGAGCCGTGGCCCGCGGCCATGAGGCGGGTCGCGTCGATGCCGTGCGCCTGCTCGAGGTAGGACACG
>JALOQF010000404.1 GCA_025459425.1 Myxococcaceae bacterium
GAGCTGCCTGCGCACCTCGGACGCCATCACCACGCCGTTGAGCACCGCGACGCCGGCCAGCGCGATGAAGCCGACGGCCGCGGGAATGCTGAAGGACATGCCGCGCGCGAGGAGCCCGGCGAGGCCTCCGATGAGCGCGAGCGGCACCAGCGTGAAGACGGCCAGCGCCTGCCGCGGGCTGCCGAACGCGAGGATGAGCATGATGAGGATGATGGCGAGCGCGAGCGGCACCACCAGCGCCAGCCGGGCCTGCGCGCGGGCGAAGTTCTCGAACTGCCCGCCCCACGACACCGAGTACCCCGTCGGCAGCGGCACCTCGGTGGCCACCTTCGCCTTCGCCTCCGTCACCCAGGACACGAGGTCGCGCCCGCGGAGGTTCACCTCGACGCGCACCGTGCGCTCGAAGTTCTCGCGCCGCACGGTGGTGGGCCCTTCGACTTCGCGCACCGAGCCCAGCTCGTCGAGGTTCACCAGCTTGTCGTCGAACGTCTCGACCTGCAGGTCACCCACCGCGCCCGGCGAGATGCCCGACGGCGGCACCACCACCCGCACGTCGAAGCGCCGGGGCCCGTCGTAGATGGTGCCCACCTTGCGGCCCACGCGCGCCGCCTCGATGGTCTCGAAGGCCTTCTCGAGCTCGACGCCGTAGCGGGCCAGACGCTCCCGGTCGGGCGTGAAGGTGAGCGTGGGCATGCCGGTGAGGCGCTCGATGCGAACGTCGCCGGTGCCCTGAATGCGACGCACCGCCTCGCCGATGGCCGCCGCCTTCTCGTTGAGCACCGCGAGGTCCTTGCCCGCGAGGCGAATGGCGACGTCGGCGCGGCTGCCCGAGATGAGCTCGTTGGTGCGGTCTTCGATGGGCTGGCTCACCGAGACGAAGGTGCCGGGCACCCGGTCTTCCACGCGGGCCTTCAGCAGCTTCGCCATGCCCTCGAAGTTCTTCGCCGACGTCCACTCGTTCTCGGGCTTCATGCGAATGAGAATGTCGGTGGCGTCGTTGCCGCGCGGGTCGAACGCCATCTCGGCGCGGCCCGTCATGCCCAGCACCGCGCGCACGTCGGGGAAACCCATCACGGCCTCTTCCACCTGCAGGTCGAGCCGCCGGGCCTCGGAGAGCGCCACCGAGGGAGGCCGACGAATGCCCAGCACGATGTCGCCTTCCTGAATGCGAGGCACGAACTCGGCGCCGCGCGTCGACTGCAGGAACCCGAAGACGCCCAGCAGCCCGACCGACAGCGCCGCCCACGCGACGCGGTACCGGAGCGCCGTCGGCAGGAAGGTGCGGTACCGCTCGGTGAGCCGCTCGAGCCAGTGCGGGCCGTGCTCGATGCGGTGCGGAAGCATGAAGGCCATCACGCCGGGGAAGAGCGCGATGGAATAGAAGAGCGCGCCGAACAGCGCCGCCGCCATCACGATGGTCATCGGGCGAAACATCTTCCCCTCGACGCCCTCGAGCGTGAGGAGCGGCAGGTAGACGAGCATGATGATGGCCACCGAGAAGGCCACCGGCCGGGCCACCGACGACGCAGCCTGCCCGAGCTTCGCGTCACGCTCTTCCGCGGTGCGCATCGACAGCCCTGCCGCGGCCGCCAGTACGCCCTCGAGCACCACGATGGGCCCATCGACGAGGAAGCCGAAGTCGATGGCGCCCAGAGACATCAAGTCACCGGTGACGCCCAGCCCGTGCATCACGAAGAGCGCGATGCTCATCGAGGCGGGAATGCCCAGCACCACCGCGAAGGCGCCACGCAGGCTGCCGAGGAACACCGCCAGCACCAGCAGCACGACGAGCGCGCCCTCGGCCAGATTCTTGAGCACCGTCACCAGCACCCGGTTCACGAACTCGGAGCGGTCATACATCGTCGTCAGCCTGACGCCCGGCGGCAGCGTCGACGAGAGCTCGGCCACGCGCGCCTTCACCGCGGTGATGACGTCACGGCTGTTGGCGCCGAGCACCATCATCACCGTGCCGGCCACCACCTCGCCCTTGCCGTCCTTCGTGGCCACGCCGTACCGGAGGGCCGGCGCCACCTTCACGTCGGCCACCTGCTTGACGGTGACGCGCTGGCTGCCGCCGCGCACGACGATGCTCTCGACGTCGTCCTCGTCGAGCAAGAGGCCCTCGCCGCGGAGCAGCAGGTTCTCGCCGCGGTACTCGAGGTAGCCGCCGCCCACGCTCGAGGTGGCGCGGCCGATGGCCTGTTCCAGCTCGTTGATGGTGAGGTTGAAGGCCGACAGCCGCGTGGGCGAGGTGACGATGTGGTACTGCTTGAGCTCGCCGCCGAGGGTGTTCACCTCGATGACGCCGGGCACCGCGCGGAGGCGGGGCACGAGCTCCCAGTCGAGCAGCGTGCGCAGCTGCATCGACGAGTGGGTGCCGTTCTCGCTCTCGAGGGCGAAGAAGAAGATTTCGCCCAGGCCGGTCGAGACCGGCGCGAGCTGCGGCGGCGGAATGAAGGGCGGCAGGTCGGGCGTCACCTCGCGCAGGCGCTCGGCCACCAACTGCCGCGCGAACCAGATGTTGGTGCCGTCCTTGAACACGGCGGTGATGACCGAGAGCGACGCGCGCGACACGCTGCGCACCTCGAGGAGGCCGGGCATGCCGTTGAGCGCGAGCTCCATCGGCGTCGTCACCATGCGCTCCGCGTCCGTCGGAGACAGGCCGGGCGCCTCGGTGACGATGGTCACCTGCACGTTGCTGACGTCGGGCAGGGCGTCGATGGGCAGGCGGGAGGCAGCGTAGAGGCCGGCGCAGAGCAGCGCTCCGAGCACCGCCACCACGGCGCCTTTGTGACGAACGGACGCGAGGACGAGTTTCTCGAGCATGGGAACGGTTCGATATCGACCTGATTGGACGAGCGCCTGCCTTTATCGCTCCCAGGTGAGCCTCAAGGCCACCAGCCCAGCCACGCTCGGCTGCCCATTCACGAGCGACACCGTCGGGCCCGCGCCCAGCTGAACGCTGCCGAGGTGAGGCCAGTCGGCGCGCACGTGAGGCACCACCGCCCCTTCCGTTCCCGTGGGGCCGGCGCGCCCGTTCGCCTCGACGACGATCGAGACCCGCTCGTGGAGGCGAACGCCGACGATCGGGTGAAACGCGAACACGAGGCGCCCGTCGGTGCCGACCTCGACCCCCGACATCACCCCGAGGGAGCTGCGTTCGCCGAGCCGCGCCTGGGCCAGATGCAGGGCGGTGACCGACACCACGTTCGAGCCCCGCTGCCAGCGCCCGACGAGCTGCAGCCCGTGCCCCAACCCCGCCCGCGCATCGGACAGCAGCGTCACCTGCGCCGCGAGCTTGAGGCCGTCGAAGCCCGTGTTCTTGACGATGGCCTCGAGTTCGAGACCCAGGCCATTGACCGGCACCCACTCGACCTCGGGAGCAACCTCGACGCTGCCGTCGGTCTGCAACACCCCCAGCGCGTTCACCTCGAACTCACCGGCCCGCGCGCCCAGCGCCCGCACCCAGTCGACGAGGAGCGGCTCGGGCACGCCGAGCACGTCGTTTCGGTGGGTCGGGTGCAGGTCGGCCACGAGCGGAGACGACTCGCGCGGGCCCTGTTTGCCATCGCGGTTGGCGTCTTCGACGCCGTCACGCACGCCGTCGCCATCGGTATCGGCGAGCCGGGGGTTCGTCTCACCGACGTCGACCCGGCCATTCTGGTTCGTGTCTTCGAGGCCGTCGGGCAGACCGTCTTCATCGGTGTCGGCGACGCGCGGGTTCGTCTCGCCCACGTCGACCTGGCCGTTGCGGTTCTGGTCCTCGACGCCGTCGGCGACGCCGTCACGGTCGGTGTCGAGCCGACGTGGGTCCGTACCTCCGTCGGCGCCGAGCTCGACCGCGTCGGTCAGGCCATCACCGTCCGAGTCGGCGCTCCGCGGGTCGGTCTCGGTCTGCCCTACGCGGCCGTTGCGGTTGCTGTCCTCGTCACCGTCGGAGAGCCCGTCGCCATCGGTGTCGGCCAGCCGCGGGTTCGTCTCGCCCACGTCGACCCGGCCGTTCCGGTTCGTGTCTTCGAGGGCGTCGGGGAGCCAGTCACCGTCGGTGTCGGCGTCGATGGGGTTGGTATGCCCGCGCACTTCGACACCGTCGGACAGACCATCACCGTCGGTGTCGGCGAGGAAGGGGCTCGTGAGCGAGCCGGGCGCCCGCTCCGCGGCGTCGAGCAGCCCGTCACCGTCGCGATCGAGCGCGCTCCACCCGGCGCGGAGGGACAACAGAACCGACAGCAGGACGAGGCGCTTCATACGAGCTCGGTCCACGCAGGCGCGGCGGCGAAGGCCGCGTGAATGAGGCCGACGTGCGAGTACGCCTGCGGGTAGTTGCCCCACAGCGTACCGGTGCGCGGGTCGAGGTCCTCCGACCAGAGGCCCAACGGCGGCGCCACCGCGCAGGCACGCGTCATCACCTCGCGCGCTTCGTCGCGGCGACCAGCCACCACGAGCGCCTGAACCAGCCAGAAGGTGCAGATGGTGAAGGCCACCCGGTGGTGGGCGAACCCGTCGTCATGCCGGTACCGCTGGAGCCAGCCATCGATGGACAGGTCGGCCATCACCGCGTCGATGGTGCCGCTCGCGAGCGGGTCTGCCCGTGGGAAGAAGCGCAAGGGGAGCGCCTGCAGGAGCGACGCATCGACGTCGGCCGTCCCGGGCCGGGTGACGAGTGTCTGGCGGGCTCCATCGACGCACGTCTCGCGCACCAGGCGCTGCAGCCTCGCCGCGGCCTCACGAAACTCGGGCTCGAGCGCGGGCCGATGGCGCCGGGCCACCTCGGCCATGCGGTCGGCCCCGGCCCAGCACATGAGCGTCGAGAAGGTCTGCGGCGTCCACGCGGTGCGGTATTCCCAGATGCCGGCGTCGGGCGTGCCCGCGAGCGCGACGCCCTTGCGCGCGAGCCGTGTCACCAGGTCGAGCACCGCGGGCGTCTGCTGGTCACGAAAGCGCGAGTCGAAGAACAGCGGCGCGAGCGCCAGCACCAGCTCGCCGTAGACGTCGTGCTGCTGGTGCATCGCCGCGCCGTTGCCGAGCCGCACCGGGCCCTCGCCACGCCAGCCGGCCCAGTGACTCAACACGGACTCGTCGAGGTCGCTCTTGCCGTCGAGGCGGTAGACGGGACGGAGGGCGAGGTCGGGCGCGCTCCCCACCAGCGAGAGGAGGAAGCTCAGGAACTGCTCGCGCTCCTCGAAGTGGCCGAGCAGCCGGAAGGCGTCGAGCGCGTAGTAGGCATCGCGCAGCCAGCAGTAGCGGTAGTCCCAGGTGCGGCCACCACCGGGCGCTTCGGGCAACGACGTGGTGAGCGCCGCGACGATGGCGCCGGTGTCTTCGGCGCAGTGCAGCTTGAGCGTGAGCGCCGAGCGAATCACCTCGTCCTGCCACAGGGGCGGCACGTCGCAGTGCTTCACCCAGGTGCGCCAGTAGCCCTCGGTGGCGGTGCGAAAGCGTGCGCACAGCGCGGCGAGGTCTTCTTCGACGGGGGCGCCCCAGGCGAGCACGAAGTGCCTCGGCCCGGTGAGCGCGAAGGGCTGGCCTTCGAGCCACGCGAGCGGCGCGTCGGTGGTGAGCCGCAGTGGCGCGTCGTACCCCTGCCATTGTACGTGGTGCGAGCCGAACACCTTCGCCGGCTTCGCCTTCGACCAGCCGAGCACCGGGGCCACCTCGACGCTCACCTGCGGCGTGCCGGAGAGCGGCTCGACGAGCCGAAAGAGCTGGGTCGGCCGGAACGTGCGGCCGTTCTGCTCGAAGCGCGGGAAGAAATCGACGACCCGGAACGAGCCGTCGGGCCCTTCGAAGCGCGTCTCGAGCACGTTGGTGTTGTCGAGGTAGCGCTGCACCCCCGGGGCACCGTCGGGCCTTCCGATGCGGAAGACGCCTCCGGCCGGGTCGAGCAGGGCGCCGAAGACGGGGGCCGCGTCGAAGCGCGGCAGACAGCACCACATCACCTCACCCGACGCCGAGACGAGCGCCGAGACCTGACAGTTCCCGATGAGCCCCAACCCCTCGAGCGAACGCGACATGTTCGTTTGATATCAAATGAAAACCCTTTCGCCATTCGACTTGCCCGCAGGCGAGGGGTCGTTACCCGGAGCGACCGTCGTTGCCCGGGAGCCGAAGATGCGTCTGGAGTACGTCCTCGTCGCGCTGTTCGCCGTCGCCAC
>JALOQF010000081.1 GCA_025459425.1 Myxococcaceae bacterium
GCCCGGGCACGGGGTGAGCACCTCGCTCGCCAGCGTCATGCAGGCCGTGGTCGAGGCGCGGGCGGTGTCGGTGCGGAGCCTCGAGTCGCCCATCGAGTACGTCTTGACGCCTGGCCCGGGCCCGCTCGCCCAGCTCGAGGTCGGCGCGCACATCGGCTCGTTCCGGGAAGGGCTGCGCGACGCGCTCCACGACGACGTCGACGTGGTGATGGTGAGCGAGCTCGACGACCCGCAGGTGCTGCAGGAAGCGCTGGTGCTCGCCGAGCGCGGCCGGCTCGTCGTCGGCTCACTCCACGCGAGGAGCGCGGCGCACGCCGCCGAGAAGCTGGTGCACCTCACCGGTGGGAACCCCGCGGCGCGGTGGCAGCTGGGCCAGAGCCTGCGCGGGGTCTTCGCGCAGGTGCTGTGTCGCAACACCGAGGGCGGCAAGAGCCTCGCCTGGGAGCTGCTGCCCGGCGTGCCGCCCGTCCGCTCGGCCGTCGCCGACGGACAGTGCACCTCGTTTCCGTCGTTGCGGACGCGCACCCTCGAGCAGAGCCTGCTCGAGCTCGTCTCGGCCGGCCTGGTCGAGCGTGACGATGCCCTCGCGGTGGCGCCCGATCGCGCCCAGCTCGAGGCCGCCCTCGGCCGCCTGCCTCCCGTGCCGCGCGCTGCCTGAGGCGGCGGGCTCCGTCAGAGCGGAAGCACTCCACTCGAGAAGAGGCCGCGCCCGACGCGGGCCGTCGCGGGCTCATTCGAGCGCGACGCAGGCCGGAAAAGCTGCGTAGAAGGCCGGCGCCATGCCCCTTCCACCTCCGCGCCCCGCGACCCCCCTCGAGCTCATCGGCAACACCCCGATGGTGAAGGTCACCCACCTCGACACCGGGCCCTGTGAGCTCTTCCTCAAGCTCGAGTCCCACAACCCCGGCGGCAGCATCAAGGACCGCATCGGGCTGTCGATGATTCGTGCGGCTGAAGAGGCCGGCCTCGTCGGGCCCCATCAGAAGAAGCTGATCGAGGCCACCGCCGGCAACACGGGCCTGGGGCTCGCGCTGGTGGCGGCGGTCAAGGGCTACGAGCTGACCCTCGTCATCCCCGACAAGATGAGCCAGGAGAAGATCGCCCACCTCAAGGCGATGGGCGCGCGCGTGGTGATGACCCGCAGCGACGTCGGCAAGGGGCACCCGCAGTACTACCAGGACGTCGCCCAGCGGCTCTCGCAGGAGACCGGCGCGTTCTACGTGAACCAGTTCGAGAACCTGGCGAACCCGAAGGCCCACGAAGAAGGCACCGGTCCCGAGATCGCCGCGCAGCTCGACTTCGACCTCGACGCGATGGTGGTGGGCGTGGGCTCGGGCGGCACCATCACGGGCCTGGCGAAGGCGTTCAAGAAGCTCGTGCCGAAGTGCGAGATGGTGCTCGCCGACCCGAAGGGCTCGGTGCTGGCCGACTACATCGCCACGGGCACCCTGGGGCAGGCCGGCAGCTGGGTCGTCGAGGGCATCGGCGAAGACTTCATTCCCTCGATCTGTGACCTCTCGAGCGTGAAGAAGGCGTACACCATCACCGACGCCGAGAGCCTCGAGACGGCGCGCGAGCTGCTCCGAGCCGAAGGGATTCTCGCGGGCTCGTCCTCGGGTACGCTCATCGCGGCCGCGCTCAAGTACTGCCGCGAGCAGACGACGAAGAAGCGCGTGTGCACCTTCGTCTGCGACTCGGGCAACAAGTACCTGTCGAAGATGTTCAACGACTACTGGATGCTGGACCAGGGTTTCATCAAGCGCGAGACGAAGGGCGACCTGCGCGACGTCATTTCCCGCCGCTTCGCCGACAACGCCGTCGTCACCGTGGCCCCCGACGACACGCTGCTCACCGCGCTCGCGCGCATGAAGCTGTACGACGTGTCGCAGCTGCCGGTGATGGAGCAGGGCCGGCTCGCTGGCATCATCGACGAGTCCGACCTGCTGTTCGCGGCGGTCGAGGACGAGACGAAGCTGAAGCTGCCGGTGCGCGAGGTGATGGTGCCCCGGCTGCGGCTGAAGACGGTGCAGGTGGGCACGCCGCTGCGCGAGCTGATGCCCATGCTCGACAGCGGGCTCGTCGCCATCGTGATGGACGGCGAGGCCTTCGCCGGCCTCATCACCCGAATGGACGTGCTGAACGCCCTGCGTCGGCGTCTGCGCTGAGCCTTCTCGTTCGGTGAGAGACGCCTGGTGCGCCGGTGCACCAGGCGCGCCGCTCGGCGCCCGTCGCACGTCGATTCGCGGAGCTGCCCGTGGCACGTCTGGTGCCTCGGGTTGGCGCATGGCCGACTCGCCCAGCACGCCGCACGACGCGCTCTTTCGCGCCATCTTCGACAACCCCGAGGCCCTGCGCGGCGAGCTGGTCGCGCTCCTCGACAGTCCTCTCCGCGAGCTCGTCTCGCTCGCCACCATCGACCGCGTTCCCGGCCGCTTCGCCGACGAGGCGCTGCGTGGGCTCGAGAGCGATGCCCTCTTCCAGGTTCGCTTGCCGGGTGAGCCCCCGCTGCTCGTGTACGTCCTCTTCGAGCATCAGAGCCGCACGGACCCGCTCATGCCGTGGCGGCTGCTCCAGTACATGGTGGGCATCTGGGCGCGCGTTCTCGCTGACGAGCCTGGCCGCACCAGGCTTCCGCCCATTCTGCCCGTGGTGCTGTCGAACGCGTCAGGTGGCTGGCGCGCGCCGCGCAGTGTCCGTGCGCTCCTCGAGGCGCCGGGGTGGCTCGGCGCCCACCTCGCGCGGCACACACCGGACTTCGAGTTCGTGCTGGACGACCTCGTCACCGTTCCACCCGATGCGCTCGAGCGACGGCAGCTGTCTCCCTTTGCGAAACTGGGCCTCTGGCTCATGCAGACGGCGCGCGATCGACCCCGGCTCGAGGCGGGGTTCCCCCGGTGGAGCCGCTTGCTGGACGAGCTGCGGGGCACCCCGCGTGAGCTGTTTCGGCTGTTGGTGTACCTTCGCGTCGTTGCCAACCTGACGGTCGACGAGGTGCTCGCGCTCACGCAGGTCCGCCTGGGCGCGCCGGAGGAGGAAGAGATGATCACCGCACGAGACATCTGGTTGTCGAGCCTGACACCGGAGTGGCGGAAAGAGGTCGAGGAAGAAGCGCGCGAGCGCTGGGAGAAGGCGGGCCTGCAGCAGGGACTCGACAAGGGACTTCAACAAGGCCTCCAACAAGGCCTCCAACAAGGCCTCCAACAAGGCCTCGAGCAGGGCCTCGAGAAGGGCCTCGAACGAGGTCGCGAACAGGGGCTGGTAGAAGGCCAGCGCCTGGCGGTCGTGGCGTTGCTCGAGGCGAAGTTTGGCCCCCTGAGTCCTCCGTGGCGGACGACGATTGAGATCGCGTCGGCCGAGGACCTTGGTCGTTGGATTCCCCGAGTGCTCGTCGCTGCTCGGGTGGAAGACGTGTTCGGCGGCTGACGCCGTCGCCCGCTTCGACGAGCGGCGCCCCGGGGAGGACGCGGCCGTGGGCCTGCCTCAGCGAAGCTCGGGGTCGTAGGGCCGACCGAGCGCCGCGGGGGCTCTCGCGAGGCCCGGGCGCTGGAGCGTCAAGACCAGCAAGGTCAGCGCGTACGGCAGGGCCAGCAGGACGCCCTGCGGGACGACCTCGACCAGCCCCGGAAACGACGAGGCGAGCGAGAGTCGCAGCGCGTTGCCGAAGGCAAAGAAGAGCGCAGCGAGCGCGGCTCCCAGGGGGGTCCAACGGCCGAAGACCATCGCTGCCACCGCCATGAAGCCCAGGCCTGCGGGCATGTGATGCTCGAAGCGGTCGAGCACGGCCGTCGACAGATGCGCACCACCCAGGCCGGCCAGCGCGCCAGACGCCATCACGGCCCCGAGGCGGAGCCGCGAGACGCGCACCCCCATCGCCGCGACCGCTTCGGGCTTCTCGCCGACGGCACGCAGCCGCAGGCCCCACGCCGTGCGCTCCACGAGGCCGTGGACGACGAGCGGGGTCACCACCGCCAGCCACGTCAGCGGCGAGTGCCCCAGCCAGCGCGGAAGCTGGGTGATGGGCGGCGTGCCCGAAGGCGACGAGAACACGGCCTCGAGCAGGAACTGCCCGAGCGCCAGCATGACGAGGTTGATGGCCATGCCCGAGACGACCTGGTCGCTGCGGGCGAAGATGCACAGCCCGCCGTGCAGCGCGCCCACGAGCGCCCCTGCCGCGACGCCGACCACCACACCGAGGGGGGTCGGCATCACCAGCGCCGCCGCCGCCGCCGCGAAGGCGCCCGCACGCATCATGCCCTCGACGCCGACGTTCACCACGCCGGCCCGCTCCGACAGCGTGGCGCCCACCGCCGCGAAGATCAGCGCCGGGGCCGCGTCGAGCACCGTGTCGAGCAGCGACAGCACCAGTCCGCTCACGGGCCACCTCCGCGGGGGGGCGCGAGCCGGTCGACGAGCCGGATCCAGATGAGCCGCGCGGCCACCAGCAGCAACGCGAGGCCCTGAATGAGCTCGGGGAAGCTCTTGTGCACGCCAAAGAGCTGCATGCGCGTGCCGCCGGCGCGAAGCCCACCGAACAGCACCGAGGTCGCCAGCACGCCGAGCGGGTGGCCGTTGCCGATGAGCGCCATCGCAATGCCATCGAAGCCATAGGGCGCGCCCAGGGTCGCCGGGTACCGCTGCTCGGTCCCGAGCACGAGCACCGCGCCAGCCAGGCCTGCGAGCGCGCCCGACGTCACCATCGCGCGCACGACGGCCCCGGAGACGTCGATGCCTGCGGCCCGGGCGGCCTCGGGCCCCAGCCCGACGGCACGCCACTCGTACCCGCCGACGAAGCGCGACAGCCAGAGCCACAGCACCAGCGCGGCGCCGACGGCCAGCACGATGCCCGCGTTCAATCGTGACACCTCTCCGACCAGCCGCGGGAGCTCGGCTGATTCGTGAATCTGCGCCGTGCCAGCGACCGAGTTGCCGCCCCCGACCTGCGCGCGCAGCGGGCCCGGCACCAACCAGTTCTCGACGAGCGAGACCGCCACCCAGTTGAGCATGATGGTGCTGATGACCTCGTGCACGCCGCGCCTCAGCTTCAGAATCGCCGGCCCCAGCGCGTAGAGCGCTCCAGCAGCGCCCGCCGCGACGAGGCAGAGCGGCACGTGGACGAACGGCGGCAGCTCGAGGCCCGCGCCCACGACGGCGGCCGCCAGCGCGCCCACCATGAGCTGGCCCTGCGCGCCGATGTTGAACAGGCCGACCCGGAACGCGACGGCCACCGACAGCCCGGTGAGCGTGAGGAGCGCCGCCTTGGTGGCCGACTCACCCCAGGGGCGCAGCAGCACCGCGATGGACGCGCCGTCGACCAGCTTCGGCACGTCGCCGATGGCCCCCCATGTCATGGCGAGGAAGGCGTCGACGGCCACCGCGACCCCTCCGCGCAGGAGCGCGACGGCCACGAAGCAGATGACCAGCGAGGTGACGATGGCGAGCACCGAGGGCAGCGCCGAGCGCAGCACGACGTTCGCCCGCGACGGGCTGGCGGTCTCAGGCATCGAGCACTCCCAGCATACGCTGGCCGATGAGCCGCTCGTCGAAGGCGCCGCGCTGGAACTCGCCCGTGAGGCGCCCTTCGTGCAGCACCAGCACCCGGTCCGAGAGGGTGAGCACCTCGTCGAGGTCGAGGGAGACGAGGAGGACGGCGCCGCCCCGCGCGCGGAAGTCGAGGAGCCGCGCCCGCACCGCGTCGACCGCTGCGAGATCGAGCCCGCGCGTGGGTTGAACGGCCACCAGCAGCTTTGGCGCGCCGTCGAGCTCGCGGCCCACGACGAGCTTCTGCTGGTTCCCGCCCGAGAGCGCGCCGATGCGCAGGCCTGGCGAACGGGGCCTGACGTCGTGGGCCTCGAGGAGCGCCGTGGTGCGGGCGAGCCGGCCCTCGACGTCGATGCGCGGGCCCTTCGCGAAGGGCGCTTGCCGCTGGCGCCCGAGGGCCACGTTCTCGGCCACCGAGAAGTCGCCGACGATGGCGTGCTTGAGCCGGTCCTCGGGCACGTGGGCCACACCCAACGCGCGCGCCCGGCCGGGATTCAGGCGAGCCGGGTCACCGAGCAGGGTGAGGGTGCCGCCGTCGACGGCCCGCAGGCCCGTCAGCACCTCGGCGAGCTCGCGCTGCCCATTGCCGTCGACGCCTGCGATGCCGACCACCTCGCCGGCGCGAATCACACACGAGACGTCGCAGAGCTTCCCGGCGCTCACCCCCTCGAGGGCCACCACCACCTCGGAGGGCCGGGGGTCGGTCGCCGTCGTCGTCGGCACGCGGTGGCCCACCATCAGCTCGGCCAGGGACTCGGGGGTCGAGGCGCTCGCCGCCACTTCGGCCACCTTCACGCCCCGGCGCAGCACGGCGATGCGCGTGGCGAAGGTGAGCACCTCTTTCAGCTTGTGGCTGATGAGCACGACCGTCAGCCCCTCGTCACTCAGCCGCCGCGTCACCGAGAACAGCTCGTCGGCTTCCTGGGGCGTCAGCACCGCCGTCGGCTCGTCGAGAATGAGGGTGCGTACGCCGCGATGGAGCGCCTTGACGATTTCGACCTTCTGCTGCGAGCCCACCGTGAGGGTCTCGACCCGCGCCCCGAGGTCGAGTGAGAAGCCGAAGCGGGCGCAGGTGGCCTGCACCTCGTCCCGGGCGCGGCGCGCGTCGAGCAGTCCCAGGCGCGTCGGCTCTCGCCCCAGCACCACGTTCTCGACGACGGTGAGGGTGGGCACGAGGGTGAAGTGCTGGTGCACCATGCCGATGCCCAGGGCGAGCGCGTCGGCCGGAGTCCGGATTCGCACCGCGCGCCCGTCGACGTGCACCTCGCCCCGGTCGGCCGCGTAGAGGCCGTACAGCACGTTCATGAGCGACGACTTTCCAGCGCCGTTCTCACCCACCACGGCCACGCGCTCGCCGGCCTTCAGCTCGAGGGACACGTCGTCGAGCGCCAGCTGCAGGCCGAACCGCTTCGAGATGCCCCGCAGGGCGATGGTCGTCATCCGCCGCCCTGGCTCGCGGGTGGGGTGAAGGTCTTGAGCGCGTCGAGGGTCGACGGCACCACCACCGCCCCCGAGACGACGGCGGCGCGCAGCGCTTCCACCCGCGTCAGCGCCTCCGCTTTCCCCGGGAAGTCGAGCGTCACCGGCGCCAGCGTGACGCCACCCTCGGCGAGCCCCATCACCACGTCGCCGGCCGAGAAGGCCTGGCGGTCGAGGTCGAACACGGCCTGCCACACCGCGAGGTCGACCCGCTTCACCATCGACGTCAGCACGGCCTCGGGTGCGAGGTGCGACTGGTCCGAGTCGACGCCGATGGCGAACACGGCCTTGCCCGAGGCGCGCGCCTCTTTCACGGCCTGAATGACGCCGCTGCCATCGCTGCCCGCCGCGTGAAACACCACCTCGGCGCCCTTGTTCACCAGGTCGGCGCCGGCCTGCTTGCCGTGCTGCACGTTGTCGAAGCTGCCCGTGTACTGCACCAGCACGCGCGCCTTCGGGTTGGTCGTCAGCACCCCCGCTTTGAAGCCGGCCTCGAACTTCGTGATGAGCGGAATCTCCATGCCGCCGACGAAGCCCACCGTGTCCTTCGCGACGAGGCCTGCGAGCGCTCCGGCGAGGAAGCTGCCTTCATGCTCCTCGAAGACGACGGTGCGCACGTTGGGCAGCTTCAGCGGCGTGCCCTTCGCGTCCAGCACCGGGCTGTCGATGAGCAGGAACCGCGCGTCGGGGTTCTGCTTCGCCACCGTCTCGACGGCGTTCTCGAGCGCGAAGCCCACGCCGATGACGAGGCTCGCGCCCTGGTCGACGACGAGCTGCAGGTTGGGTTGGTAGTCCTCCTGCACCTTCGACTGCACCACCAGGGGCCGCACCGGCACCGGCTTCACCGTCGCGCGCAGCTCCGCGGGCACGGTCGCGGCGCGCGCCTTTGGCGTCAACGGCTCGTACCCGCCGCCCTTGAAGGTCGAGCCCGCCGCCCACGCCTCGAGGCCGCGCAGCGCCGAGTCGTTGAACGACTGGTCGCCCCGGCCGCCGATGTCGGTCACCAGGCCCACCGCGCGGGCCTTCGGCGTGTCCTTCGAATCCGCGGCCTTCTTGCAGCCCGTCACCGCCAGCAGCACCAACAGGAGGACCCATCGCATGGAAGCGGGGTTGTAGCCCCGACCTCGCCTGTCGTCAGCGGCGGCGGCTCGGGCGTAGAGTCCTGCCGATGGACGAGCGGGCGCTCCCTTTTCTGCACCACTGGTACACGAGCTCGAGCGCGCCGGGTGGCGCTGGAACGGCCCCTGGTTCTCCATCGGGGGCGCTCCCGGTGCCCACCCTCACCACCGCGCGGCTGGTGTTGCGTGACTGGCGTGACGACGATCTGCCGGCCTTCCGGGCGCTCAACGCCGACGCCGAAGTGATGCGCTTCTTCCCCTCGCCGTTGTCGGCCGACGAGAGCGACGCGATGGCGGGGCGGGTGCGCGCGCACCTGTCGCGAGAAGGCTTCGGGTTCTGGGCCGTGAGCCCCGCCGGGTCGACCGAGTTCCTCGGCATGGTGGGCCTGTTGCGGGTGCCCTTCGTGGCGGCCTTCACGCCGGCCGTCGAGGTCGGCTGGCGGCTGCAGCAAAGCGCCTGGGGCCAGGGCTTCGCCACCGAGGCGGCACGCGCGGCGGTGGCGTTCGGCTTCACGGCGTTGGGCCTGCGCGAGCTGGTCAGCTTCACGGTGCCGGCGAACGAACCGTCCCGTCGCGTCATGACGAAGCTGGGCTTCCACCGCGACGAGGCCGGCGACTTCCTTCACCCGCGCCTCCCAGAGGGCCACCCCCTGCAGCGCCACGTGCTGTACCGGCTGTCGTACGAGGCCTGGGCCGCCGGGCGGAAGGTGCCGTGACGGCTGACGCCAGTGGTGGGAGAGGCCCGTTCGGTGCCAACATGTCCCACCGCGCTCGAGGCGTGAGGTGCGAAAGGGACGAGGGCCGTGGCCAGGCTGGTTCGCCATTTCATCGAGGAACCACGAGCCTGCTCGTACCTGCCGCAACTGAAGGCGGCCCTCGAGTACCGCCTGATGGTCGACGTCACGCCCCTCGAGCTGCAGACGCTCATCGTGCGGGGGTGGCGGCGCTTCGGGCCTGCGTACTTCCGCCCCGCCTGCACCTCGTGCATGGAGTGCGTCTCGATTCGCCTCGACGTGCACCGCTTCGCGCCGACGGACAGCCAGCGCCGCGCGCTGCGCCGCTCGAAGCGCTTTCGCGTCGAGGTGGGGCGCCCGCGCATCGACGAGGAGCGCCTGGCGTTGCACGCCCAGTGGCACGGCACCCGTGAAGACAGCCGTGGGTGGGAGCCGACGCACCTCACCGAAGACGAGTACGCGACGCAGTTCGCCTTCCCATCGAGCACCGGCCGCGAGATGGCCTGGTACGACGGTGAGCGGCTGGTGGCCCTGGGCCTCATCGACGTCACGCCCGACTGCCTGTCGGCGGCCTACTTTTTCTACCACCCCGACATCGCCCGCCTGTCGCCCGGCGTCGGCAACGTCATGCGCTGCGTGGAGTTCGCCCGCGAGCTGGGCTGCCAACACCTCTACCTCGGCTACCGCGTCGAGGGCTGCGCGTCGCTCACGTACAAGGGCGGCTTCCGGCCGCACGAGCTGCTGATGGGCCGGCCAGGCCTCGAGGAGCAGCCGGTGTGGCTCGAGGCGCAGCGCACCGTGGGCTCGCCGCCGACGTGACGCTCCCTCAGGCGGGCCCGGAGCGCTTCGACGCCAGCTTGTTCTTCGTCTGCTCCCACGTGGCCATGTCGGCGACCCGTCGCGGGAAGGCCTGCGAGACGAGCGCGCCCAGCTCGTGGTCCTTCAGCGGCTTCGCGGTGTCCCGCACCGCCTGCGCCATCTCGAGCGCGTTGCGGTAGCGGTCTTCGGGGCGCTTCTGCAGTGCCTTTTCGATGACTGCCCACCACGGGTTGGGAATGCCCTTCGGCCTCACCAGTGGGTCGTTGACGATGGACTCCATCGTCTTCGTGTCGTCCTGCTGGTCGAACGCGCGGGTGCCCGTGAGCGCCTCGTGGAGGATGAGGCCCATCGAGAAGACGTCGCTGCGCCGGTCGATGCGCTCGGCCGTCGCCTGCTCCGGAGACATGTACAGCGGCTTGCCCTTGACGATGCCCGGCAGGGTGACGGTGCGCGCGTTGCGCATCTTCGCCACGCCGAAGTCGAGCACCTTCACCCGGCCGTCGAAGCCCACCATGAGGTTGTGCGGAGAGAGGTCGCGGTGCACCAGGCCCAGCGGCAGCCCGTCGTCGCCCTTCGTGTCGTGCGCCGCGTGGAGGCCCTCGAGCGCCTGCGAGAGCACCGCCGCGACGAGCCCCTCGGGGAGCGGCCCGTTGGGCCAGTAGATGACGTGGTCGAAGTCGACCCCGGCGATGAGCTCCATGGCGATGAAGTAGCTGCCGCCGCCCTGCCCGAAGTCGTAGATGGTGACGAGGTTCGGGTGCGACAGGCGCATGCCCAGCTTCGCCTCGTCGAGGAACTGCTTCACGATGTTCTCGTCCTCGGCCAGCTTCGGGAGGATGCGCTTGAGCGCCACCAGGCGCGAGACGCCGCCCGGGTTGACGGTGCGCGCCACCATCACCTGGGCCATGCCGCCGGTGCCCAGCGGCGTCAGCAGCTCGTACTTGCCGATGCGCGCGTTGGGCCGGAAGTCGCCCGCCGCCGCCAGCTCGTCGAGGCGCTCGGTGGGCGAGTGGCCTTCGGACAAGGCGATGAACGACAGCACCGCCGAGTCGAAGATCTCGGCCACCGTGTCGACGAGCGCCAGCACCTGCTGGCCGCCGTCCGAGAAGTGGCCGGGCAGCACGAAGCCCAGGCTGCCCAGCTCCAGCTTGCCGAGGTCGAGCGGCGCCACGAAGACCGTGCGCCCGTTCTCGATGGGCAGCGCGCCCCGCACGTCGGCCCAGCGCACCACGTCGAAGACGCCGGTGCCCCAGGTGCGCGTCAGCACCGCGCCGTGGGTGCCCTTCACCTGCACGAAGGCCGCCTGCGCGTGAATGAGCCGCGCGCACTGGGTGAGGAACACGTCGGCGGCGGCGGCGAGGCCCAGCTGCCGCTCGAGGCAGTCTTCGAGCACCTCGTCGGCCAGCCGCTGCACGGCCAGCAGGCCCCGGAGGAAGCGGACCTCTTCGTCGACCGTCTCGAAGGTGAGCGCGGGCCGTTTCATCGAAGGCGGCCTACTTCTTCTCGGTCTCGGCGGCGTAGATGGCGTCGGCGATGCGGTACGCGCTGCCCTCGAGCTGCTTGATGGCCGGGCGAATCTTCTCGGGGTCGGCCGTCGTCAGCTGCTTCTTCAGGTTCTCGAGGTCGACCTTGATCTCGTCGCGGTCCTTCTCCTTGAGCATGCTCGCGTACTCTTCGAGCGAGCGCTCGGTCGTGTAGATGAGGCCGTCGGCGGTGTTCTTGAGGTCGGCGAGCTCTTTCTTCTTCTTGTCGCCTTCCACGTTCGACTGCGCGTCGGCGATCATCTTCTGAATCTCGGCTTCGGTGAGGCCAGAGTTCGAGACGATCTTCACGGTCTGCACGCGGCCCGTGCCGAGGTCCTTCGACGAGACGTTCACCAGACCGTTGGCGTCGATGTCGAAGGTCACCTCGATCTGCGGCACGCCGCGCGGCGCGGGCGGAATGCCGACGAGCTCGAAGCGCGCCAGCGTCTTGTTGTCGGCGGCCATCTCGCGCTCGCCCTGGAGCACGTGCACGCTCACCAGCGGCTGGTTGTCGGTCGCGGTCGAGAAGATCTGGCTCTTCTTGCAGGGGATGGTGGTGTTCTTGTCGATGATCTTGGTGAAGACGCCGCCGGCGGTCTCGACGCCGAGCGACAGCGGCGTGACGTCGAGCAGGAGCACGTCCTTCACTTCGCCCTTGAGCACGCCGCCCTGAATGGCCGCGCCGACGGCGACGACCTCGTCGGGGTTGATGCCCTTGTGCGGCTCCTTGCCGAAGAACTGCTTCACCTTGGCCTGCACCGCCGGCATGCGCGTCATGCCGCCGACGAGGAGCACCTGGTGCACCTGCGCGGTGGTGATGCCGGCGTCCTTCAGCGCAATCTTGCAGGGCTCGATGGAGCGCTCGATGAGGTCCTTCACCAGGTCTTCGAGCGTGGCGCGGTTGATGGTTTCCTGCAGGTGCTTGGGGCCCGAGGCGTCGGCGGTGATGAAGGGCAGGTTCACCTCGGTCTCGGTGGCGCTCGACAGCTCGTGCTTGGCGCGCTCGGCGGCCTCCTTGAGGCGCTGGAGCGCCATGCGGTCCTTGCGCAGGTCGAGCCCGCCGTTGGCCGTCTTGAAGCGGTCGGCGAGCCAGTCGATGAGCTTGTTGTCGAAGTCTTCGCCGCCCAGGTACGTGTCGCCGTTGGTGGCCTTCACCTCGAAGACGCCGGAGTTCAGCTCGAGGATCGAGATGTCGAACGTGCCGCCGCCGAGGTCGTACACCGCGATGGTCTCGGCCTTGCCCTGGTCCTTGTCGAGGCCGTAGGCGAGCGCCGCCGCGGTGGGCTCGTTGATGATGCGCAGAACGTTGAGGCCCGCGATGCGGCCCGCGTCCTTGGTGGCCTGGCGCTGGCCGTCGTTGAAGTACGCAGGCACCGTGATGACCGCCTCGGTGACCGGCTCGCCCAGGTAGTCCTCGGCGGTCGACTTCATCTTGGTGAGGATCATCGAGCTCACCTCGGGAGGGCTGTACTTCTTCCCGCGGATCTCGACCCACGCGTCCCCGTTCTCGGCGGCCACCACCTTGTACGGCACCATGGTGGCAGCGCGTTTGGCCTCGGGCGAGTCGAGCGCGCGGCCCATGAGGCGCTTGACCGCGTACACCGTGTTCTCGGGGTTGGTGACGGCCTGGCGCTTGGCGATCTGCCCGACCAGGCGCTCGTTCGAGTCGGTGAAGGCCACCATCGAGGGCGTGGTCCGGCTCCCCTCGCTGTTGGGAATGACGACCGGCTCGCCGCCCTCCATCACAGCCACGCACGAGTTGGTGGTGCCCAGATCGATTCCGATGACTTTGCTCATGACCCCCTCAAACCAGCACGACCTTCACGGCCGTTGAACAAGGAAAATTCCAGTGATGTCGACGTCACGCCTGCGGCGCCTCGGGTGGCGGCTGGGCGGGGGTCGATTTCGCGCGCGAGATGACGACGAGGGCCGGCCGCACGAGCCGGTCGTTCAAGGTGAAGCCGCGCAGGACCTCGGTCACCACGGTGTTGGGCGGCACCTCGTCGGTCTCGGTGGCCGACATGGCCTCGTGCTTGTTGGGGTCGAACGGCTCGCCCTTCGCCGAGAACGAGCGCACCCCGTGCTTGCCGAGGGTGTCTTCGAAGAGTTTGCGGATCATCTCGACGCCCTTCTTCAGGCTCTCGAGGTCGCCCGAGGTGGTGGCGTGCTCGAGGGCGCGGTCGAAGTTGTCGACGACGGGCAGGAAGTCCTTCAGGAGCTTCTCGACGCCGAACTTCTGGACCTCGTCCTTCTCTTTCGCCGCGCGCTTCTTGTAGTTCTCGAGGTCGGCGACGGCGCGGAGCATCTTCTCGTGCTCGTCCTTCACCTTGCCCATGAGCTCGCGGCCCTTGGCCATCGACACCTCGAGCTGCGCCTTGAGCGATTCCACCTCGTCCGGGCTCGCTGCCGGCGCTGGCGCCGCGGCCGGCTCGGCGGGAGCAGCAGGCCCTGCTTCGACCGGCTCTCCCCGCGCCGCCGCGCGGGCCTTGTCGACGCTCTTGAGCGCCTCGTTGATGACGTCGTCGGCGATGCTGGTCGAGAACTTGCCCGTGTCGTCTGGGTGACTCACACCCACCAATCTAGGCCCAAGGGCCCGCGCTGTCTTGCAAGACGAGGCGGGTGGTCAGAGGTGCGCATCGACCGGGGCCCCCAGCCGAAGCGTGTCGAAAGCCGTACGCCGTCAGCTCGTCACCGCGAGGCTGTCGGTGAAGCGGTGCACCTCGAGGGCGCCCGGCACGGCGGCCTTCACGTCGCGCAAGGGCACGATGGCGCCGACGGTGGTGTACAGGTTCGCGCCGGTGCGCGTCTTCGTCGACTTGAAGGGGTACTGGCGGGCGATGGGCAGGAACCAGTCGCGCAGCGGGGCCAGCGAGAGGCAGTGCACCTCTCGCACGTCGAGGAAGACGTACACGAGCAGGTCGGCCGTCGAGTAGAGGAAGCAGCCCGGCGAGTCCTTCTCGGCGTTGCTGATGAGCTCGAAGAAGTAGTTGCCCCGCCGGCGGCCCTGGCGGTCGCCCTTGACCTCGACGCCCAGCACCGGCGCGCCGTCACGGCGGTCCCACAAGAGGTCGACGCCGCGGTGCTGGAAGCGTGGGTCCTCCTGCACGTCGTGCACGAGGCCCCCCGGGGCCTTCAGGGTGAGGAAGTCGGTGGCGAGGCGCACGGCGCGGTCAGCCGCGCCCATCACGCCGCGCATCGAGTAGGCGCGCGGCACTGCGATGACTTACTTGCGCAGCTCGACGCCGAGGGCCACCAGCTGCACCTCGCGGTACTTGCCGTCCTTGCCCTTCGCCACCTTCGCGCCCTCGGCCTCGTAGTGCTTCGCGCGCTCGGGCGACAGCTCGGCCACCTTCACGGTGCCCTCGACCTTCGCGGTGCTGCCGGCGGAGTCGAGCGGCACGAAGAAGCCGTAGTCCTTGAAGGTGACGCGCACGCCCGGGCCCTTGTCGGCGGGCGCGAGCTCCATCCAGCAGCCCTTCTTCTCGCAGGCCTTGCGCACCTTCGCTTCGACCTGCACGTCCTTGCCCTCGAAGTCGGCGGGGGTCGTCAGCAACGCGTCGAGCGTGACGGGCTTGAGGCCCTTGAGCTTCTCGCCGCGCACCAGCACCGGTGTGCCTGGGTTCGCCGGAGCGTTCGCCTGGGTGGGCGGGTGGTGGCACTCGGCCTCGGCCTTCGCGCCGGCCTTCGCCGTGTTCGCCTGCTGCTGGCCGTCGCAGGCCATCTTGCCGTCAGGACCCGGGGTGCAGCCGAGAACGAGAGAGACGAGGAGTGCGTTCATGGGAGCGACAGGTAGCGCAGGGCCGCAGTGCGCTGCAAGCACACCCCGTCACCCGGTGGAGCAGGCCGTCACGACAGCACGCCGAGCTTGTGGCCCTCACGCTTCTTCAGCCCCACCGACTCGGGCCCTTCGGTCTCGAGCCCGAGCGCCATCTCGAGCAGGTCGATGAGGGCGGCGCGCGAGTCGGCGTCGTCGGGGCCCAGCACCGTCACCTCGATGGGGAGCCGGTCTTCGGGCTTCACCGGCTCTGGCTCGAGCGGCTTGCCGTGCTCGTCGAGGTCCTCCACCAACAGGTCTCCGTCCCGGTGAATCGTGTAGCGGCGGTGCATGGCGCAGCAGTCTACGCCGGCCGGAAAGCGCTGGCGCGCCCCGAAGCCGACTTGTGTAAGGTTTCGGGTGCGTGTCGCGATCACTCACCCAGCTCATGCGGCAGCTCGTGCTGAAGCCCAACCTGCCGCTGGTGCAGGTGCCGGTGCTGCTGTGGGAAGCGCCGCCGCAGGAGTCGTCACCCGACGAAGACTGGGCGCCCACCGAGACCGGCTACAAGACCCGGCCGTCGGCCGCCGACCCGCTCGTCTTTCCCCTCGAGAAGGTGCCCGGCCGCGCGAACCCCTTCGCGATGGGAATCACCGTGGGCCGCGTCGAGACGAACGACGTCATCGTCGACGACGCCTCGGTGAGCCGCTTCCACGCGTGGCTCCAGCTCGACGAGCGCAAGCAGCAGTGGTCGCTGTGCGACGCCGAGAGCAAGAACGGCACCTTCCTGGGGACGCAGCGCCTGAGCGCCAACCAGAAGGTGCTCATCTCCGACGGTGCGCAGCTGAAGTTCGGGGAAGCCCAGATGACGTTCCTGCTGCCGCAGTCGCTGGTGAAGGTGATTCGGCAGCGCGGCGACGCGGGGCCGCCGGGTCAGGCGTCGAAGCGGTAGCCGAGCCCGCGCACGGTGGCGAAGCGACGCGGTGCGTCTGGCTCGACCTCGAACTTGGCGCGCAGCTGGCTCACGAAGTTGTCCACCGTGCGCGCGGTGCCCTCGTAGCCATAGCCCCACGCCGCGGCGAGCAGCTCGTCGCGCGAGAAGGTGCGGCCGGGGTTCGAGACGAAGTGGGCGAGCAGCTTGAACTCCTGCGCCGTCAGCTCGACTGGCGCGCCGGCGCGCGTCACCGTCTTGGCCTTGAGGTCGATGCGCGTGTCGTCGAAGGCCAGCACCTGCACCTCGTCGCGCTCACGCCGGCGCAGCACGGAGCGGATGCGCGCCAGCAGCTCACCCAGGCTGAACGGCTTGACGAGGTAGTCGTCGGCGCCGAGGTCGAGGCCCATCACCTTGTCGCGTTCCATGCCCCGGGCCGAGAGCACGATGACGGGCACCTTGCTGCCGCGCTTGCGCAGCTCCTCGAGCACCTCGTAGCCGTTGAGCTGCGGCATCATGAGGTCGAGCACCACCAGGTCGGGCGACTCGTCGAGCGCCTTCTGCAGCCCCGCCTTGCCGTCCTGCGCCTGCAGCACCTCGTAGCCGTCGGAGCGCAGGCTCATCGACAGCCCCGTCAGAATCGAGAGGTCGTCTTCCACCACGAGAATGCGCTGCCGGGCGTCAGCCATGCGAACGACTCCCTATCAGCCGCCGAGCGGCAGGTGCACGCGGAACGTGCTGCCCTTGCCCGGCGTGCTGTCGACCGAGATGTGGCCGCCGTGGGCCTCGACGATGCGCTGCGCGATGGAAAGGCCCAGCCCCGTGCCTTCCGTCTGGCGGGTCAGCAACGAGTCGACCCGGTAGAAGCGGTCGAAGATGCGCCGCTGCTCTCGTCGGGGAATGCCGACGCCGTTGTCTTCCACCTCGATGACCACCTCGGGGCCGTGCTGCCGCGCGCGCAGCGTGATGCGCTTGTCGTCATGGGTGTACTTGAAGGCGTTCTGCAGGAGGTTCAAGACCGCGCCGGCCAGCGCGTCCTGGTCGAGGAGCAGGGTGGGCAGGTTCGGTTCGACCTCGACGCTGAACTGCATCACCGCGCCGACCCGCTGGGCCTTGAAGGCGTCGACCGCCGCCTCGACCAGCGCCTGCACGGGCACCGGCTGCTTGTCGTACTGCTTCTTGCCCGACTCGAGCCGCGAGAAGTCGAGCACCGTCTCGATCATCGTCGACAGGCGCGACGTCTCGCGGGACAAGAGGTCGAGCACCGTCTGCATCTCGGCCTGGTCCTTCACGCGGCCCATGGCCAGCATGTCGATGAACATGCGAATCGAGGTCAGCGGCGTGCGCAGCTCGTGGCTGACGAGCGAGACGAAGTCGGTCTTGAGGCGTGACAGGCGCGCTTCGCGGTACAGCGAGCGGCCCGTGTAGACGACGCCCAGGGCGAGGGTGACGTAGAACAGCCCAAGGAGAACGCCGTAGACGGTGCGGTTGCGCGCCGAGGCCTTGCCGACGGGGTCTTCGCCGATGGCCTGGGCCACCAACCGGAAGTCCTGCATGGGCGAGGGGAGCGACAACGACGAGAGCTCCGGTGGCCCCAGCGCCGCCTCGCGGGCCTCGCTCACGCCCGACGCCAGCCGCGCCAGCACGCCCTCGGCGGGCACCTGCTTGACCGGCAGCATGGTGAGCTGAGCCGGCTCTCCGCCCGCCAACAGGGGGGCGCTCACCTCGTGCACCACCTGCTCGAGCGCGCGCGCCGAGACGAAGCCGCCATGCACGACGCCGTTGCGCCGCAGCGCCACCAGCAGGAACACGCCCTGCGGCGTCGAAGCCGAGAAGACGACCGGCTCGGAGGGCACCACCGCGAACTGCGGCACGAGGCTCTTCACCACCGCCACCAGCCGCGCGTCTTCGGCCACCACCTCGTCGCCGCGCACGTCGAAGGTCGACTCGAGCAGCGCGACCCCCCGGCTCTCGACGCGGAGCGGAGCCTCGGCCACCACCGTCAGCGCGCCCAGGCGCGCGCTCACCTCTCGCCACGCCGACTCGAGCCGGCCCGCCCACGAGGCCTCGAGCCGCTTCTCGACCGCTGCTCGCTCGTTGACGATGGCCACCACGCCGAAGCCCGACAGGCCCGCAGACGGCAGCACGACTAATACGATGAGCAAGGTAAACGTTCGGCGGAAGCTCAGGAAATCGGCCGTTTGCGGATTCGCCATGGCGCCGTCGCCTCGCAGGTCCTCGGAACGTCGTGCGCACCCCGCTGCACCGCGGTGTGCAGCTCGTTGCACCGTGAATCGATCAGAATGGCCGTCGTTGGCAACGTCCTTAGTCGAATGGCATGGGCGCGAGGCGGGGCGACGAGGCACACGGCGTGCAGACAGGCGGCTGTGCGCAGGGTGGGGTAGACGCGGCGAAGGGTTGGGGAATCGATGGGTCACGACCCTGACATGGGTGGCAGGGCGTAGCGATCAGCGGGTCTTCGAAGCACAATGCGCAGCGGTGTTCACACGAGGTCCAACGAGGCAGGCATGAACTGGTTCAAACGCGCGGTCCTGGTGGGGGCGTTGGCGGCAGGGTCACTTCTTTCGGCGTGTGCACCAGCGGTGGCTGGCAACTCGTCTCGCTCGAGCGGTTCGCTGGCGCTGTCGGCGGATGACTCGACGCTCTACGCCGTCGACAGCGACAACGGCGTGCTGGCGGTCATGTCGCTCGTCAACCCGTCCGAGAAGTACCTGGTGCCCGTCGGCAAGGAGCCCGTTCGGCTCATCATCGGCGCCGACGAGACCGTCTACGTCGCCAACCGTGGCAGCAACACGGTGTCGGTGATTCGCAAGGGCGAGCGCCAGGTCTCGGCGACGCTCGAGACGTCGGTCGAGCCCTCGGGCCTCGCGCTCTCGGCCGACGGCAAGCAGCTGCTCGTCACCAGCGCCACCGCGCGCGACACGACCGCGCACGGCGTGCTGACGGCGTTCGACACCGCCACGCTGCAGCAGGCCTGGGAGCTGCCGGTCGGTGAAGAGCCGCGCGCGGTCGCGGTCGTCGCCGGGAACAAGGCGCTCGTGTCGCTCTACAAGAAGGGCGAAGTGGCGGTGGTCGACCTGAACCGCCAGGCGCTCACGTCGAACCCGACGAACGCCCAGGTCTACACGCAGGCGAACGCTGCGCGGACCGACCCGAACCTCGTCGGCTCGGGCTTCGGCGGCACCTTCAGCACCTTCCACCCGCGCGCCGCCTCCGACATCATCACCACGCCTGACGGCACGCGCGCCTTCACGCCCGTCGTCTGGGCCCGCGAAGACGCCATCGGCCGCCGGCCCTCGTCGGCGGGTGGCTACTACTCGGCGGGTGGGCCGTGCTCCATCGGAGCGGTCGCCACGGCGGGCATCGTGACCTACGACACGGCCGGCGCCACGGCGCAGCCGAAGGTCGACGACCTCACGGCCTGCATCAACGCGGGAACGAACACCAACACCTCGGCCGACTTCCCCGTCTCCACCTTCGCCTCGTCGTCCGGTGGCCTCGAGAGCGCCGTGCAGGGCCCGACGGTGGGCGTGACCGACCCGACGGGCGCGTGGGTCTTCGTCGTCAACCGCGAGTCGCAGAACGTCGTCGTCCTCCCGGCCGACCGGCGCGCGGGTGAAGACATCGACTTCAACAGCACCGGCACCTCGATTCGCAGCATGGTGCGCGTGGGCGCCGGCGCCGACGGCATCGCCGTGACCCGCGATGGCACCCGCGCCTACGTCTACAACCAGTTCGACAAGCGGGTCGACGAGCTGGTGGCGAAGGGCGTCGGCGCGAAGGCGCAGGTGGTGAAGAAGGGCGAGTTCCGCTTCGACGACGTGGGCCTCAAGGAAGTGTTGTCGCCCGAGTTCGCGATGGGCCGGCGCATGTTCTTCGACGCGCTCGACGCGCGCATGAGCTCGCCGCAGACGACGGTGGCCTGCTCGACCTGCCACCTCGAGGGGCGCGAAGACGGCCACGTGTGGATGTTCCCCGACGGCCCCCGTCAGACGCCGGCGCTCGCGGGCCGCAAGCTGCTCGCCACTGCGCCGTACCACTGGAGCGGCGAGTTCCCGACCATCAACGACTTCAACGTGCACACCATTCGTGAGCGCATGGGTGGCGTGGGCCTCGGCGGCGTCGACGCGGTGAACCTCGACCGGTGGGTGGACTCGCTGCCCTCGGCGCCGTCGCCCTTCACGCCGGCGATGGACGTCGTGCAGCGCGGCCGCGCGGCCTTCGAGAAGGCGCAGTGCGCGACCTGCCACTCCGGCACGCTGCTCACGGACAACACCAACCGCAACGTCGGCACGCTCAACACCCGCGCGTCCGACCCGCGCGAGCGTGACAACGGGCTCGTCGAGCGCCAGGGCTTCAACGTGCCCTCGCTGCACGGCCTCGCGCGGTCGGCGCCCTACCTGCACGACGGCACCGAGCTGACGCTCGAGGCGCGTGTGTTCGGCAACGCGCGCGATCAGCACGGCGTCACCTCGACCCTCTCGGACGTCGAGAAGGCCGACCTCGTCGCGTACCTCAAGTCGCTCTGACCTGAGTTCGCGCTCCACCTGAACGAGACGCATCCTCCGGCCGCACGGAGGGTGCGTTTCGTGTTTTGAAGCCCTCGTGACGATGACGCCTTCGTCCTGGTTCCGGTCGCTGGTGGTGGCGTTCGTGCTGCCGCTGTCGGCCTTCGCGCAGACGCAGCCCGAAGACGAGTGGACGCCGCTGCCGGGGAGCGCGCCCCCGACGTCGCCCGCTCCGCTGCCCACGCCGTCGCTCCCGCCGCCACCGGCTGCGAGCCCTCCGCCGCTGACGCCGCCGCCCGGCGTCGTGCCGCCGCCGATGACTCCGGCGCCGGCCGACCTGCGCGTTCGTCTGCGCCCGCGCGAGGCGCCCAACCAGGTGTCGATGTTCGGCGCTCCGGCGCTGGGCCAGTGGAAGCGGGGCCAGGCCTTCGTGCTGGGCTTCCCCTTCATCCAGCTCAAGGCGGCCATCGGGGTGCTCGACGACCTCGACGTCGGCCTCGCGTACGAGACGTTCTACCTCATGCACCACGAGGTGCGCGGCACGGTGAAGTACGGCTTCGGCAAGGGCCCGGGTTGGTCGTTCGCGGTCGCGTTCGAGGGCGGCGGCGCCTTCTTCAACACGCGCGCGAACCGCGAGATGCGGGGCACGCGGTGGCTCACCGGGCGGCGCAACTTCAACTTCGCACCGGGCGTCATTCTTTCGTACCAGGGG
>JALOQF010000082.1 GCA_025459425.1 Myxococcaceae bacterium
GCCGCCGAGGCTGACACCCAGTACGAGGTGTTGGTGTCGACGATGGACAGCACGCGCGAGACCGCCGACCGCAAGCTGCTCTTCCCCGACGTCACGTTGGCCAGCTTCTAACCAGAGGACTGACTTCAGATGGCCACCGCCGCCAACAACCCCGCCACGGAGCTCACTGAAGAAGACATTCAGCGCAACCGCTTCCGCAAGGCCATGGCGCGGAAGAAGCGCAAGGAGCGTGAGGCGGAAGGTGAAATCAAGGAGCTCAACATCACGGCGATGATGGACATCATGACCATCATCCTGGTGTTCCTCATCAAGTCGTACACCGCGTCGTCCGTCACCATGACGGCGTCAGAAGACGTGCGGCCGCCGCTCTCGACGACGCGGCTGACGCCCAAAGACACGGTGGCCATCACGGTGACGCCTCGTCACATCCTGGTGGGTGACAAGGTGAAGGCGTCGCTCGGCAAGGACATGTCGCTGAACCCGGCCGACCTGCAGGGCAAGTTGATTCTCCCACTCGACGCGGCGCTCAAGAAAGAAGTCGAGAAGCTCAAGTTCATCGCCGAGCGCAACCCCAACGCACCGTTCCTGGGCGAGGTCTCGGTCATCGGCGACCGGCGCATCTCGTACGAGTTGCTCTCTTCGGTGCTGTACACGGCTGGCCAGAACGAGCTGCAGAACTTCCGCTTCGTCGTCATCTCGAAGGCCGACGACTAAGGCCGTCTTTTTTCCCGGGCTCGCATCGTCTACAGGCTCCGTCTTCCTTCCCGGAGCTCTGGCATGGCGAACGCCCCCATCACCGTCATCGGCGCAGGACTCGCTGGCAGCGAGGTGGCCTTCCAGCTGGCGCGGCTCGGCCACGACGTGGTGCTGCGCGAGCAGAAGCCCCTCAAGCGCTCGCCCGCACACCAGAGTGACGGCGTCGCCGAGCTGGTGTGCTCGAACTCGATGCGCTCGGACAACCCGGAGAGCGCCATCGGCATGCTGCACGCCGAGCTGCGGCGGGTGGGCAGCGTCATTCTGCATTCTGCCGACGCGCACCGGGTGCCCGCGGGTGACGCGCTGGCGGTCGAGCGGGAAGGGTTCTCGGGCGAGGTGCGCGCGCGGCTGATGCGGAGCGGCCGCGTCACCTTCGTGCCGGGTGAGGTGACCGAGCTGCCCGAGGGCGACGTGGTGGTGGCGACGGGCCCGCTGACGTCGGAGGGGCTGACGGCGGCGCTGGCCCGGTACACGGGCGGTGACGACTACCTCAACCTGCCGCTCTCGAAGGAGGAGTACACCCGCTTCGTCGCCGAGGTGCGCGCCGGGCAGAAGGTGACGCCCCACGCCTTCGAGGAGCCGAAGTACTTCGAGGGCTGTCTGCCCATCGAGGTGATGGCCGAGCGCGGCGAGCAGGTGCTGGCCTTCGGGCCGATGAAGCCGGTGGGGCTCGTCGACCCGCGCACCGGGAAGCGGCCCTGGGCGGTGGTGCAGCTGCGCATGGAGGATCGCGCCGGCACGGCGTGGAACCTCGTCGGCTTTCAGAGCCGGCTGACCTGGGGCGAGCAGAAGCGCATCTTCGGCATGTTGCCGGGGCTCCAGAACGCCGAGTGGCTGCGCATGGGGCAGATCCACCGCAACACGTTCCTCGACTCGCCGCGGCTGCTGGCGCCGGACCTGTCGCTGAAGGCCGAGCCGCGAATCTTCTTCGCCGGGCAGATCACCGGCGTCGAGGGCTACGTCGAGTCGGCGGCGTGCGGCTACCTGTGTGCGCTGGCGGTGCACGCACGGCGCACGGGCAGTCCGTTCGTCCCACCGCCGGGGACCACGGCGCTCGGGGCGCTCTACCGGCACGTGACGGGCGAGGCCCACCCGCCGGGCGCTCCCTATCAACCGACCAACGTCGTCTTCGCGCTGTTTCCGCCGCTCGAGGGGCGCATGCAGAAGGCCCAGAAGCGTCAGGCGTACGCGGCCCGCGCGCGGGTGGACTTCGACGGGTGGGCGCCACGCGTGCCGCACGAGGTGGCGCCAGCGCCTGTGCCTCGGGTTGCGGCTCCACGGGTCGAGGCGCCCGTGGCAGCGCCCTGAGTGGGCCACTGTCATGGCGGGCCGCTGGCCCCGCTACCGGCACGGCCTTCTGCCAGAACACCCTGGCCGGCGTCGGCTCCGCTGCACTCGAACTGGGTGGCGGGAGAGCCGAACGACTTCGGCACGGCCGAGGGCTGCGGGTGGCGTCACCAGAACCTGCCCGGTGCGCCCGCTGTCGTGGCCCCAGTGGTTTGAGATGCCCCCGTGGTGTGGTTTGAGGAGCCGCAATGTCTTCCCTGTTTCGGTCGATGACCTGCCGCACCGGCTTCTCGTTCATGCTCGCCCTCGTGGCGCTCGCCTGCAGCAAGAAGGACGGTGAGGGCGTGGCCGCAGGAAAGAAGACGATTCGTCAGAGCATCGTGAAGGAAGCGCGCCAGCCTTCACTCGGCGTGCGAAAGCTCGAGGGGCAGGCGACCGACGTGCGCGCGGCTCCCGATGGGCGCACGCTGACGGCGCTCCTCGACGGTGAAAAGCCCCGCCTCGACGGGGTGCCGCCCACCATGCGCATCGGCAGCCTCTGGGCCATTCCCACCGACGAGCGCGCGCCAGCGAAGATCGCGAACGGCGCGGTGAACGTGCCGGGCGGGCTGCTCTTCACCGCCGACGGCCACTATGCGCTGGTGCTGGGGGCGTACGACCCGACCACGCAGTCGGGGGAGCTGCTCGTCCAGGACCTCACCGATCTCTCGAAGGAACGTCAGCTCGTCGCGCCGCACGTCACGTACATGAAGCCGAGCGAAGACGGCACGCGGCTGGCCTACGTGGACGGCGCCGTGCTGTACGAAGGGCCGCTCCCGGCGGGTCCGTTCCGGCAGCTCGCGGGCGAGGTCGCCACTGCCGAGTTCGCGCCCAACGGAAAGCACCTGTACTTCCGGCGCAAGGCCGCGGCGGGTGGAGGCGTGTACCAGGTCGACCTCGCCGCCGAGAAGCCGACGCCGAAGGCCTTCGCCGACGCGGTGGGTGAGTACGTGGTGAGTGAGGACTCGAAGTTCATCATCGCGATGGCGCGCACGAACCCGCGCCAGTTCGGCTTCGAGCTCTTCGTCGGTGACACGGCGACACTGAAGCGGGTGAAGGTCGCCGACGACGTGATGCGCTTCGCAGTGAGCCGTGACGGGCAGTGGCTGGCGCGCATGCAGATCCCCAAGGCGGTGTCGGTCAACGCGAGCGCGAACGACCTGCAGATCGGCGAGCTGTGGATTGGCCGGCTCGGCCAGGCCGATGGCCGGAAGGTCGGCGAGAAGGTGCGCGAGTTCGAGTTCACCCGTGATTCGAAGCGGCTCATCTTCCGCGACAACTTCCGCGTGCTCGCGCTGCTGGGCGGCAAGTTCGACGAGAAGGTGGGCGATCTCTCGGTGGTGACGCTCCCAGACGGAGCGCCGAAGGTGATTCAGAAGCGCTCGCCGAACTACGCGGTCTCGCCCGACGGCGCCACGCTCGCCTACACCGCGCGCATCGAGCAGCCAGAGTACTCGCGGCACCTCTTTCTCCTGAAGGACGGCGCCGAGCCGGTGAAGCTGCAGGAGTGGCTGTACGACTACGTCTTCAGCCCCACCGGCGATCGGCTCTACTGGCGGGCCAACTGCACGCGTGAAGGGCGCAGTTGCGACCTCTACGTGCAGGACCTGTCGAAGCCGGGCACCACGAAGGTGAAGATCGCCGAGAACACCTTCAACTTCATGCTCTCGGACGACGGCGCACGGGTGATCACCACGAGCCCGCACATGACCGACGAGCTCTTCGACGTCAGCGTCACGAACCTCGCCACGGGACAGACGAAGCGGCTCGACCAGTACGTCACCCAGCCGGTGTTCTTCCTGGCGAAGGACGGCAGGCGGGTGGGCTGGACGGTGGCCGACAGGAAGACCGCGGGCGTGTACGTCGGCACCGACGTGCCCTGACGGACCCGCGAAACCGCGCGCCCTTGCGCCAGCCGACCGTGCGCCACCTCGCCGGGACGGGTCGCAGCGACCTGGCCGCGGTGCTCCGGCAGCGCTTGACCGTCGGTCGGCGTCGTCCGGGTCCGTCGACAGTTCGCCAGCCCGGCCATGCAGGGCTAACCTCGACCTGGTGGATGCCCACGTCGCCGAGTTCTTGAAGCACCTCGAGGTCGCCCGCGCGGCCTCACCGCACACGCTCAAGGCCTACGCGCAAGACCTGAGCGCCCTCGAGGCGTACCTCGGGCCGCAGAACGTGCCGCTGCTCAAGGTGACGCACCTGCACCTGCGGGGCTTCCTCGGCCAGCTCTCGGTCGACAAGGCCGCCACCACGCGGGCCCGTCGGTTGGCCGGCATCAAGGCCTTCTACCGGTACCTGGTGCGCCGCAAGGTGCTCGAGGTGAGCCCGGCGCGGCGGGTGAAGACGCCGAAGCTGCCGCAGAAGCTCCCGCGCGCGGTGCCCGTCGACGAGGCCTTCGCGCTCATGGAGGCGCCGGACGCCGAGAAGCTCCTCGAGCTGCGCGACCGGGCGATGCTCGAGGTGCTCTACGGAGCGGGCCTGCGCGTGAGCGAGCTGTGCGGCCTGTCGCTGGGCGACGTCGACCTGAAGGCGCGCAGCGTGCGCGTGCTGGGCAAGGGCAACAAGGAGCGCCTCGTGCCGCTCAACGAGGGCGCCATCGACGCGCTCGAGCAGTGGCTGGCCCGCCGCGGAGAGCTGCTCGCGAAGCCACGCAAGAAGCAGGACCCGACGGCGATGTTCCTCAACTTCCGTGGCGGCCGGCTCACCACCCGCAGCATGGAAGTTCACCTGCACAAGTACGTGAAGCGGCTCGGCCTCAACCGCACGCTGACGCCGCACGCGCTGCGGCACTCGTTCGCCACGCACCTGCTCGCGTCGGGCGCCGACGTGCGCTCGATTCAGGAGCTGCTCGGCCACGCGAGCTTGTCCACCACGCAGCGGTACACCGCCGTGTCCTTCGAGCAGCTGCAGAAGGTGTACGACGGCGCGCACCCGCGCGCGTGAGCCCGTCGAGTCGAAAGGCGTCGCCCGATGTCGAAGAAACAGCAGCCCTTCAACAACCCCTTCGGCGGCCTCAAGCTCGAGGCGCCGAAGAAGGCCGAGCCGAAGCCCGTGCCCGCGCCAGTCGAGCGCACCTCGAAGGCGAAGCGGGCCACCGACGACGACACGGCGCTGTTCCTCGAGAGCGTCGGCGAGGTGGCGCCGGTCAAGGCGAAGGTCGAGCGGGTCGCCCCGCGGGTGCCGCCGTCGGCCGAGCAGCTGAAGCTGCCGACGGAAGAGGCCGAGTCGCTCGCGCGCCTGGCCGAGCTGGTTTCGTCGGAGGGAACGTTCGACGTCTCGGACTCGGACGAGTTCGTCGAAGGCGCGGTGCAGGGCTTCGACGAGCGCGTGCGGCGCAAGCTACGCAAGGGCGACTTCGCCTTCAGGGCGCGGCTCGACCTGCACGGGAAGACCCGGGAAGAGGCGAGGCCGGCGCTCGAGAAGTTCCTCGCTGACGCCAAGCTCGCAGGCCACCGGTGCGTGCTGGTGGTGACGGGGCGGGGGCTCCATTCGGACAACGCCATCGGCGTGCTGAAGCAGAGCGTGCAGCAGTGGCTGACCCAGGGGCGGCCAGCGCGGCTGGTGCTGGCGTTTTGTTCGGCGCGACCCGAAGACGGTGGGACAGGCGCGCTGTATGTGCTCCTGAGGCGCTGATCGCCCGACCTCGGCGGACGACGCTCGCGAGGTCGAGCGGGTCGAGGCGAGGTGCACCCGGGCGTCGGGTCCACCTCGGGCCCGTCGCCGGGCCTTCGTCGAGCGGCGCCACGAAGGGCGTGGCGCGAGTCGAACCGCTGCCAGTTCGAGACGATCGTTTCTATCGCGCTGCGAGCGCTCATTGGCCGAAGCTGAAGCGGGCCGCCTCGGCATCGTTGCGGCGAGGTTCCGCAGTCACTACTCGTTAGGGGTGTCGGTGTTCCGTGACGGGGCGAGCGCCTTTGGGCACCAGGTGGGGCTCCTCGAGTTCGACCGTTCCGGGATCATCGAGTCGGTGAACGACGTGACGCTCCGCTGCTTCGGCTTCGCGCGCCACGAGCTCGTGGGCCAGCACCACCGCATCCTCGTTCCTGCCTCGACCCGCGAAAGCCCGTCGTACCTCGAGATGTGGGCCGCTCTGGCACGAGGCGAGTCCATCACTGGCCAGTTCGAGCGCCTCGGACGAGATGGGCGGCGGCGCTGGCTCGCAGGCACCTATGCCCCGCGGCTCGACGCAGCCGGCGACGTGGTTGGTGTCATGAAGCTGGCGCTCGACGTCACGGCCTTCGTTCAGCTCCGCACCCAGCACGCCCAGGACGAGGCGTTGGTGCTCACCATGCGCTCCGTCGCCGACGTCGTGCTCAACGCGATGAACGGGCTGCGCTTCGCCTACGACGGAGCCGCCGAGCGCGCGCGGCTGAGCCGGGACGAACGTGCACTGTTCGACCAGTGCTTCGACGAGCTCGAGCGGACCGTGCGGCAGATGTCGACGCTGCCCAGCTTCCGCTCCGGCGAGAAGGGTGGAGCCCTGCAGCTCGACTACTGGTCGCCGGTCACGCGCTGAACGCGAACGACCGGCACCACGCCCAGGCGCTCGAGCCACACGCCGGGGAGTTCGACCCTCGAGCCCACCGTCTCGACCGCGAAGAAGAGGACGACGGCGTTGGCCGCGCGAGGAAGGTCGTGGGTGAGCGCCGACCCGAGGGGCCCGGCGAACGAGAGCCCGTCGAGCAACGCACGCATCGAGGTCGTCGGCCGGTCGAGCACCCGCCACTCGCGCACGGCGTCGGCCACCGTGTCGTCTCCCATGGCGCGCGAGACGTCCGAGCCAAGGGAGTCGCCGTGGCACGAGGCGTCGGGCGTCAGCGCTGCCTCGAGCCGCTCGGCGCTCTCGACGTGCCCCGCCCAGACCGACACCTTCACGACACCACCCATGGGGCTCGACGGTACCTCGAAGCTCGGCCGGCGACCTCGTCCTCGGTGCGAAGCTGGGGGGGGAACGGTGTGCCCTCCACATCGACCATCGTCCGCAGGACGCAGCGCGCCGCGTCGCTCGGCCACGCGCGAGGGCAGGTCGCGCATCCTGCAAGGCTGAAGGCGTCGGCCTTCCGCGGCGCCGCGCGCGCGACCGGAGTCCTTCAGCATGTGGTGGTGAAGCTGGGCACCAACGCGACGGGGAAGTGCCACCGGCCGCACTTCGAGGAACTCGGCGCGAAGCGGCCGACGACGGCCGCCTCGAACGACACGGGCGAGGGGCGGGAGCGCAACCGGCGCGTCGACTTCGTCGTCGTTGACGAGGGCGCCGCGACGCCGTGACGTCACCACCTCGTCACGCACCGGCGTGCCCGACGGCGGCTGCGCGAGCGGGAAGACCACGTCTTCGGCGCGGCGATCAGGGGTGGACGTCCTCGGCGAGCAAGGCAGCAGGACCTCGCACGACTTCTGGGCGCACGTCTGGCAGGTGCCCTTCCGGTGTCGCCGATGGGCAACCTCACCCCGAGGGGCTGGCGCTCGAGGCCGGGGGCTGCACGGTCAGGCCGTGCCCTCGCGCCCAGGAGAAAGCCCGCCCCTGCGGGTGGTGGGCCACCGAAAGACAACCTGTTACACGAGGTGCATGACGACGATTCTGTGCGTCCGCCGCGACGGGAAGACGGTCATCGGCGGCGACGGCCAGGTGACGCTCGACAAGACGGTGATGAAGGGCAACGCGAAGAAGGTGCGGCGCCTGGGCGACGGCTCGGTGGTGGCGGGCTTCGCGGGGGGCACCGCCGACGCCTTCACGCTCTTCGAGCGCTTCGAGGCCAAGCTGCAGGAGTTCCAGAAGAACCTGCCGCGCGCGTGCGTCGAGCTCGGGAAGGACTGGCGCACCGACCGCTTCCTCCGGCGGCTCGAGGCGCTGCTGGTGGTGGCCGACGCCGAGCGCACCTTCATTCTCTCGGGAGCGGGCGACGTGGTCGAGCCTGACTTCGGCATCGCGGCGGTGGGCTCCGGGGGCTCGTACGCGTTGTCGGCGGCGCGGGCGCTGCTCGCCCACTCGGCGCTGCCGGCGCGCGCCATCGTCGAAGAATCGCTCCGCATCGCCGCCGACATCGACATCTACACCAACCCGCAGCTCACCCTCGAGGAGCTCTGAGTCATGCGCTCGTCGCTGTCGCCGCGTGAAATCGTCTCGGAGCTCGACCGCTACATCGTCGGCCAGGGCAGGGCCAAGCGCGCCGTCGCCATCGCCCTGCGCAACCGGGGGCGGCGCCAGCAGGTGCAGGGCGAGCTGAAGGACGACATCACGCCGAAGAACATCATCCTCATCGGGCCGACGGGCGTGGGGAAGACCGAGATCGCGCGGCGGCTCGCGAGGCTGGCGGGCGCTCCGTTCGTGAAGGTCGAGGCCTCGAAGTTCACCGAGGTGGGCTACGTCGGGCGCGACGTCGAGTCGATGGTGCGCGACCTGGTCGAGGCGGCCATCGCGCTGGTGCGTGACGAAGAGATGGAGCGCGTGAAGGGCCGCGCCCTCGAGGCCGCCGAGGATCGCCTGCACGAGCTGGTGAAGGGCGGCGCGAGGGGCTTCGGCTTGTCGTCGAGCGGGCCGGCGCCGCGGTTGTCCGACGCCGACCGTGAGAAGTTCCGCGCGCAGCTCGACGCGGGCACCTTCGACGACACCACCGTCGAGGTCGAGGTGCAGGACCAGGGCCTCACCTTCGTGCGCAACTTCTCGGGCCAGGGCCTCGAGGAACTCGGCGTCAACCTGCAGGACCTGTTCAAGGGCTTCCCCGGGCAGGGGCGCACGAAGAAGCGTCGGGCGCCGGTGCGCGACGCGCTCAAGCTGCTCGAGGCCGAAGAGGCCAGCCGGCTCATCGATCAGGACCGGGTGACGCGCGACGCGCTCAAGCGCGCCGAGAACGACGGCATCATCTTTCTCGACGAGATCGACAAGATCGCCAGCCGCGAGGGCGGCAAGCATGGCCCCGACGTCTCGCGCGAGGGCGTGCAGCGCGATCTGTTGCCCATCGTCGAGGGCAGCACCGTCACCACCAAGTACGGCCCGCTCAAGACCGACCACGTGCTCTTCATCGCGGCCGGCGCCTTCCACGTGTCGAAGCCGAGCGACCTGATTCCCGAGCTCCAGGGGCGGTTCCCCATTCGGGTCGAGCTCGAGCCCCTCACCGGGACCGATCTCGTGCGCATCTTGAAGGAGCCAAAGAACTCGCTCCTCAAGCAGTACACCGCGCTGCTCGCCGTCGAGGGCGTGACGCTCACGGTCCAGGACGACGCCATCGACGAGCTGGCGCGGCTGGCCCAGCAGGTCAACGAGCGCAGCCAGAACATCGGCGCGCGGCGGCTCCACACGATCCTCGAGCGGCTGCTCGAGGACGTGTCGTTCTCGGCCGGTGATGGCGGCCAGAAGGACGTGCGAATCGACGTGCCGTTCGTACGTCAACGCCTGGCCGATCTCGTCAAGGACGAGGATCTGTCGAAGTACATTTTGTGAGAGAGAGCGCCGCCATGATCGAAACGAAGGCTTCTTCCGACGTCGCAGGCATCGTCGCCCCCAGCCGCAGCGAGCGCGCCATCGACAGCGCGAAGCACCACCTGCTGCAGAACTACAAGCAGCAGCCCGTCGTGCTCGTGAAGGGCGAGGGCGCCTGGGTGTGGGACGCCGACGGCAGGAAGTACCTCGACCTGATTCAGGGCATCGCCACCTGCGCGCTCGGGCACTGTCACCCGGCGGTGGTGGCGGCCGCGCGCGCGCAGCTCGAGACGCTGTGGCACGTGTCGAACGTCTTCTACACCGAGCCCCAGCTCCAGCTCGCCGAGCGCGTCACCCGCGCCTTCGGCGGAAAGGACTCGCGGGCCTTCTTCTGCAACTCGGGCGCCGAGGCGAACGAGGCGCTCATCAAGCTGGCGCGGCGCTTCCAGCACGAGATCGCCGGGCAAAAGGAGCGCAGCGAGATCATCACCTTCGAAGGCAGCTTCCACGGGCGCACGCTCGCTACCGTGACGGCCACCGCGCAGCCCAAGTACCAGGCCGGGTTCGAGCCGCTGCCGAAGGGCTTCGTCTATGCGCCCATGGGCGACCTCGACGCGGTGAAGCGGCTGGTGGGCCCCCAGACGGCGGCGATCCTCATCGAGCCCATTCAGGGTGAGGGTGGAGTGCGCCCGGCACCGGCTGGGTTTCTGGCGGCCCTGCGCGAACTCTGCGACGAGCATGGGCTGCTCCTGCTCATCGACGAGGTGCAGACGGGCATCGGTCGCACCGGGCTGCCCTTCGCGTACCAGCACCACGGCATTCAGCCCGACGCCATCTCGCTGGCGAAGTCGCTCGGCAACGGCCTGCCCATCGGCGCGATGGTGTGCAGTGACGCGGTCGGCAAGGCGCTCCCGTCGGGGACGCACGGGTCGACGTTCGGGGGCAACCCGGTGGCTGCCGCGGCCGCGCTGGCGACGTGGGACCTCGCGACGGCGCCCGAGATGATGAAGGCGAACGCCCGCAAGGGTGAGCTGCTCCTGGGGCTGGCGAACGAGCTCAAGGCGCGCCGGCCGGGGCGGGTCGTCGAGGCGCGCGGGCGGGGGCTGCTCTTCGGCATCGAGGTCGACACCGGCGCGGCCGACGTGGTGGCGCGCTGCCGCCAGCACGGGCTGCTCGTCAACCTCGCAGGTGAGAAGACGGTGCGCTTCGCCCCGGCCTTCGTCACCACCGAGGCGGAGTTAACCGAGGGGTTGACGATGTTCGAGCGTTCGCTCTGAAATGCGGCCCGTGGGGGGCTGAAACCAGCGATGTCCGCCGAAACCATCGACATTCCCGCAGAGCGCCAGCAAGAGATCCTCGCGCTCGAGGCGAAGCTGAAGGCGAACCACTTCGAGGTGCTCGGGGTGACGCCGGGCGCGTCGAGCGACCAGGTGCGCGACGCGTTCCATGCGTTGTCACGAAAGTTCCACCCCGACCGGTACCACGGCCGGCAGCTCGGGAGCTTCAAGGCGAAGCTCGACACCATCTTCAAGCGCCTCGTCGAGGCCAACAACGTTCTCACCGACCCGGACAAGCGGCAGAAGTACCTCGACGACAACCCCTTCGTGCGCGCGGCGATTCGTTCGGCGACGGGCACCAACGCCGCGCTGCAGCCCGAGCCCGCGGCCCCGAAGTCGGCCGAAGAAGAGGCGCGCGACGCCGAGCGGCGGTTGCGCCTGGCGCGCCACCCGTACCTGGCGAAGGTGACGAAGATTCAGGAGCACCTCGTCAAGGCGAAGGCGCACATCGCGAAGAACGAGTTCAGCCACGCCTTCTCGCTCCTCAACATCGCCACGCAAATCGACCCGCAGAACGTCGAGGTGAAGACGCTGCTGGCCGACGTGCGCAAGAAGAACGAGGTTCAGCGCAGCGAGGGGGACTTCAAGCGGGCCCTCGACCTGCTCAACCAGGGCAACGAGGAACTGGCGCTCCAGGCGCTCCGCGCGTCGGTGAACGCCAGCGCGTCGAACCACGAGGCGGCCTTCAAGCTCGCCACCTTGCTCGAGAAGACGGGCGGAGACATCAAGGAGATCAGCAGCTTCGCTCAGAAGGCGGTCGAGGCGGCGCCCCAGAAGGTCGAGTACCGCGTGCTGCTGGGCCGCATGCTCGAAGCCGCTGGCATGAAGTCGCTGGCCAAAAAGCACTTCGACGAGGCGCTCCGGCTGGGGCCAGACCACCCCGACGTGAAAAAACACGTCAAGAAGCGTTGGCCGTTTTAACGTGTGTTGATTCATGGCTGAGCGCGAACCAGTCATCGGCATCGACCTGGGCACGACGAACTCCGTCGTGGCCTTCATGCAAGACGGCACGCCCACGGTCATTCGCAACCGGGCCTCGTCGAACCTGACGCCCTCGGTGGTGGCGCTGTCGAAGACGGGGAAGCTGCTGGTGGGGCAGATCGCCAAGCGCCAGGCCGTCATCAACCCGAGCGACACCGTCTACGCGTCGAAGCGGCTCATCGGCCGGAAGTTCTCGTCACCGCAGGTGCAAGACGCCATCAAGGTGCTGCCGTACGGGGTGCACGCCGGCGACCACGACGACATTCGGATTCAGCTCGGCGACAAGAAGTACGCCGTGCCGGAAGTGGCGGCCATGGTGCTCAAGGAGCTCAAGGCCGACGCCGAGGCCTTCTTCGGCCAGTCGGTGCGCAAGGCCGTCATCACGGTGCCGGCGTACTTCAACGACGGCCAGCGGCAGGCCACCAAGGACGCGGGGCGCATCGCCGGCCTCGACGTGCTGCGCATCATCAACGAGCCCACGGCGGCGGCGCTGGCCTATGGCTTCGGCAAGTCGGTGAACGGGAAGATCGCCGTCTTCGACCTCGGCGGGGGCACCTTCGACGTCTCGGTGCTCGACGTGTCGAGCGGCGTCTTCGACGTCATCGCGACCGGCGGCGACACGTACCTGGGCGGCGAAGACTTCGACAACCGCGTCATCGAGTGGCTCGTCTTCGACTTCGCCAAGGAGAACGGCATCGACCTGCGCAAGGACCGCATGGCGCTCCAGCGCCTGAAGGAGAGCGCCGAGAAGGCGAAGATCGAGCTGTCGGGCTCGAAGGAGGCGCAGATCAACCTGCCCTTCATCGCGACCCCCGCCGGCGGCGGCGCGGCCCTGCACCTCCAGCGCACCCTGTCTCGCGACAAGCTCGAAGAGCTCTGCGGTGACCTGGTGGCCAAGACGATCTCGATCTGCGAGCAGGTGCTGGTCGACGCCAGGGTCAAGCCGTCGGACCTCAAGGAGATGATCCTCGTCGGCGGCATGACGCGCATGCCGAAGGTCGTCGAGGCGGTGAAGCACTTCTTCCGGCGGGACCCGTGCAAGGGCGTGCACCCCGACGAGGTGGTGGCCCTCGGCGCCGCGGTGCAGGCCGACGCGTTGACGAGCAGCGACAGCGACGTGGTGCTGCTCGACGTCACGCCGCAGAGCCTCGGCGTGGCGGTGGCCGGCGGGTACGTGCGCCGCTTGATCCCCAAGAACACCACCGTGCCCACGTCGGTCACCGAGGTCTTCAACACCTCGAAGGACGATCAGACGACGGTGAAGATCATGGTGCTCCAGGGCGAGGCCGAGGTGGCGCACCAGAACGAGCTGCTCGGTGAGTTCATTCTCACCGGGCTGCGCAAGGCCCGCCGCGGTGAGGTCGAGATCGACGTCACCTTCGAGATCAACTCCGAGGGCATCGTGTCGGTCTCGGCGAAGGACCGTGAGACCGGGCTGCAGCAGTCGATTCAGGTGACGGCGTCGGGTGGCCTCACCGAAGACGAGCTCAAGCGCATTCTCGACGAGCAGGCCGACCTGCTGCTCGAGGCGCGCAGCGGCGAGGAGCTCCAGGGCAAGAAGAGCGAGCTGAAGGCGCTGATGAAAGAGGTCGAGGCGCTCATTCCGCAGCTCGACAAGGCCACGCAGGGCTCCGAGTTCGGCAAGGACGCCATCACGAAGGCGAAGTCGGCGCTCGACGCCGCGCGGAAGGCCTTCGATGCCCCGGTGCTCTCGAAGGTGACCGACAGCATCGACACGCTCACCCGCACGGTCAGCCTCTTCAAGGGCGTGCTCGAGCGCATCAAGTGACGGGGGTGGCGTGAGCAAGGAGCGGGCCGCACAGCTCATCGACGCGGGCATCTGGCTGCGGCTGTCGGGCGACCTCGAGGGCGCGCGCAAGCTCTTCGTGCGGGCGCTCAAGCTCGACCCCGGCAACGAGCGGGCCGAGCAGCTGCTCCAGGAAGGCCCGGTGCCGGCGCCGCCGCCCTCGGCGCCCACCCAGGAAAGCCCCTTCGAGGCCCCCGTCGCGCCCGCGGTGGCGCCCGTCAGCTCGCCCGACACGGGGCTGCCGGCCTCGTCAGGGAGCGCCGCGCGGCCGGCGCTGGGCGACGACTTCGTGGCGCCGACGACGCCCTTTGGGGTTGCGATGCCTGCGCCTGCGCCGGCGCCGACCGACGTGCCGTCGAGCCCGTCGGGTGCCGAGCCGAGCGTGCCTGCGTCGAGTGACTCGATGCCGACCTTCGGGGCAGGGCCGAGCTGGGCTGACGCCGTCGCGACGTTTCCATCGGGTCAGAGCGCCGTCGGCTCGACCGGCTCGGTCGTGACGAACGGCGCGAGCGCCTCGGCCCCGGCCGCCGCTGAGGTGACGGTGACGACGGGGTCGGGCATCTCGTCTCCGTCGGCGCTCACGCCCGACGACATGGACTGGGGCCGCGCCACGGGGTTCGACTCGCCGGCACCGTTCAGCAGCCCCTCGCCGCGGCCCGACGACTGGGGCGCGATGCTCGAGCCGCCGGCTCCGACGAATCCGGCGACCATCGCTTCGACACCGTCTTCGACGATTTCTCTGGGCGCCGAGCCGGCGTTTCCCGTTCGTTCGACGCCACCCATCTTTGGGGCGAGCGCCCAGGCGCCCAGGCCTGCGGCCCTCACGGTGACGCTCGACGGCGCCGCGCCGCCGCCCTCGCCGATTCGGGCCACGCCGCCGCAGTTCGTCGAGGCGCCGGTGCCGGTGCGCCCCGCGCCGCCCCAGGCCGACCCGACGCCCGCGAGCACGCCCGACTGGCGGCCGCCGGCCTTCGACGTTCCGGTGCCGACGGCCGTTCCAGCGGCCACCATCACCCTGACGGCCGAGAACGCGCCGCAGCCGTCTCCGCCGCGCTCGACGCCGCCGCTCTTCGAGCCTGCGCCGGCGCTGCCCGTTGCCGAGGCCCCGCGCTCGTCGACGACGACTGCAGTGGCGGCGTCGACACCCACCAACGTCGACGTTCCCCTGCCAGCGGCGCCTGACCCGGTGGGCGTGGCCTGGTCGTGGTCGACGAACACGCCGGCGCCCTTCCAGGCCCCGGTGGCGCCCGCGGTGGTGCCGGCCGAGTCGCGCCTGCCGGTTCCGCTGCCCTCGCCGCTGACGCCGAACGCCACCTCGGCCTGGGACAACCGGAGCAACCCCGGCATCAAGCTGTCGGCCATCGTGGGCGAGGCGAAGGCGCTCGAGATGTTGTCGTCGGACAGCGAGGTGCGCCGCGGGGGCGCCGGGCTCGCCACGAAGGACGAGGTGAAGACGCTCCTGCGCGGCGCGCGCGACCTGCTCGACCTCGACGATCACACCGGCGCCATGGAGCTCATCGTCAAGGCGCAGACGCTCGCCCCCGACGACCCCGACGTGAAGGCGATGCGGGAGCGCAGCGAGAAGACGCTCGTCACGATGTTCGAGTCGAAGCTCGGCAAGATGGAGACCGTGCCCCGGGTGCTGCTGAAGGAAGACGAGATCATCTGGCTCAACCTCGACCACCGGGCGGGCTTCGTGCTCGCGCAGATCGACGGCACGGTGAGCTTCGACGACCTCTTCGCGGTGTCGGGCATGTCGAGGCTCGACACGGCGCGCATCCTCGCGCAGCTCGTCGACGAAGGCGTCATCAGCAAGGGCTGATGTCGTTCCGGTCGCGCGGCGGGCTCCGGCTCGTGCGCACGGCAGGTGACGCAGGACGCGCGAGGGCGAACGGCTCCGGCTTCAGCGATCGAGCGGGTCGTCGGCCTCGGCCACTTCGGCGGCCCGACCCTGGCGATCCTTCCAGGCGGTCATCGCGTAGTCCACCAGGGTGTCGAGGTAGGTGCCCAGCGGCGGGCAGCGCACGCCAGTGCCGTCGAGCAGCTCGAGGGCGGTGTGGCAGTTGTAGAGCGCCAGGTGGTTGACGGCGGCGACGGCGGCGCGCTGGGGCCGGGCGAGCTTCTCGAGGCCGGGGAGCCGCAGCATGAAGTCGGCGGCGCGGGCCGAGAGGCTGAAGCGCGGCAGGCGTTTGTTCGAGCGTGCGGCGATGAGCTCGTACACCCGGCGGGCGCTCATCGGGTTCGGGTCGACGAGGTGCACCGTCTTGCCGACGGCCTTCGGGTTCATCGCCAACGACCAGGTCGCCTCGACGACGAAGTCGACGGGCACCACGTTGAGGGGCGCCACGCCATTGCCCGGGAGCGGCAGCGGCAGCACCAGCGGTGACAGCACCAGCACCATGCCGAGGTAGTAGGGCCCGTCGAACCGGTCGATCTCCCCGGTGCGGGAATCACCCACCACGGTGGTGGGGCGCACGACGGTGATGGGCAGCTGCTCCTTCGCGCGCTGCACCAGCTTCTCGGCGAGGAACTTCGTCTCTTCGTAGTGGTTGCGGAAGCCCTGGCCACAGTCGAGCTCGTCTTCGGCGATGACGCCCTGGCGATCGCCCGACACGTAGGCGCTGCTGAAGTGGGTCAGCCGCTCGAGGCGGCGGCAGTCACGCGCCAGCTCGAGCACGTGACGGGTGCCGTGCACGTTCACGTGGTGCGCCGTCTCGCGCGGCATGCCGAGGTACATGATGGCCGCGAGGTGGAAGACGTGCGTCACCTCGTCACACAGCCGCTGGTACTCGGGGCCCGACAGGCCCAGGTGCATGTCGACGACGTCGCCCGAAAGAATGTCGATGGGCGCGGGGCCCAGCTTCGCCACGTATTGCGTCGCCTCCTTGAGGAACTTCGGCTGCACCAGCAGCACGATGCGCGCGTCGGGCGCCGACTTCGCCAGGTGGGCGACGAGGCGCTTGCCGATGAAGCCGGGGTAGCCGGTGACGAAGAAGGTGCGAGGCACGGCACCGGCACCTTACTCGCCCGCGCGTCCCAGGCGAGCCCAGCTGCTGGTGGGACCTTCCGGGCCCTTGCGAGGAGCGGGCCTACGGGCCTTCCAGGCGCAGCGCCGAGGCCAGCGCGTCGACCTGCGCGAGCGTCGCCTCGAGCGAGCCACCGTTGTCGACGAGCCACGTCGCGAACGGGCGCTTCTCGGCGAGCGAGAGCTGGGCGGCGATGCGCGCGTCGGCCTCGGGCGCGGACAGTCCATCGCGGGCCATCAGCCGGGCCCGCTGCACCTCGGGCGGCGCGACGACGAGGATGACTCCGTGCAGGCCCTCGTGGAGCCGGTTCTCGATGAGGAGCGGCGAGTCGTAGATGGCCACGGGCGTGCCGGCCTCGGCCAGCGCGATGGACTTCTCGAGCACCGCCTGGCGGATGCGCGGGTGGGTGATGGCGTTGAGGGCGGCGCGCTCGGCCGGGTCGCCGAAGATGCGCGCGCCCAGGGCCTTGCGGTCGAGCGTTCCGTCGGCCGCGACGACGCCGGGAAAGCGGCGGGCGATCTCGTCGAGGGCGGGCTGCCCCTTCGCCACCACCTCACGCGCCACCACGTCGGCGTCGATGATGGGGAAGCCGCGCTCGGCCAGTCGCCGCGAGACGGTCGACTTGCCGGTCGCGATGCCGCCGGTCAGCCCGATGAGGCGCATGGCGCGTCAGCTCTTCTCGGGCAGGAAGGCGAAGCTCGACACCGTCTTGCCGTCGTCCTTGAAGAACACCGCGAGCCCCAGCTTCAGGTACACGAAGTAGGGCTTCTGGCCCTGGGCTTCCTTCACGAAGTAGCAGGGCTCGACGGGCTTCTTCGCGTCGCACCTGCCGCCGTAGCTCGTCTCGACCGCCGCGAGGTCGATGACCGGCGCCGGGTACACGTCGATGCGCGCCACCGTGTCTCCACCAGGCGAGAGCTTGAACTGGGTCTGCACCGTGCCGGTGATGGCCTGCAGGCCCGAGTAGAGGAGCACCACCTGACCCTTCACCTCGGTCTTCTTCGTCGGCTCACCGAACTTCCCGATGACGTCGAGCGCGCCGGACTGGCCCGGCCGAATGCCCTGCCAGGGCTTGGCCTGGGCGCTGCCGGCGAGGACGAGGAGGACGGAGAAGACGAGGCGCGACATGGTGATGGCGCACATGCTACGCAAACCTCCGTGACTTCGCTGGTTCTTCGCGCCTGTTCCCTGCTCGTCCTGTGCGCTGCGTCGACGGCGGCCGCCTATGACTTCCTCGGGGCCGAGAGCTGCCAGGCCTGTCACCCCGACGCCTACGCGGCATGGAAGGGGTCGAGCCACGCCCGCGCGAAGGACGTGTTGTCTCCCGTGCAGCAGCGCGATGCCCGCTGCCTGTCGTGCCACGCCCCCAACGACGTCGACCAGAAGCAGGCCGGCGTCACCTGCGAGACGTGCCACGGCGGCGGGCAGTACTACTCGCCGAAGTACGTCATGAAGGACCCCGAGCTCGCGCGCCTCGCCGGGCTGGTCGACCCGACCGAGAAGGCCTGCCGCGCCTGCCACGACGCCTCGAGCCCCTCGCTCAAGCCCTTCGACTTCGCCGCCGCCCTCAAGGCGATGGACCACTGGTCGGTCGAGCGCGAGAAGCGCAAGAAGGAGCAGTCGTCGAGCCGTGCCCGCCCTGCGCCCGCGCGCTCCTTCGCTGCCTGGTTGTCGCACCAGAAGCCCCCGGGCTTCTCGAAGTGACGACATGCTGAGGGTGCTCGACGCCAGCTTCGTCACCACCGCCACGAAGGCTGGCCAGTGGCCCCGCGAGCCGGTGCCCGAGGTGGCCTTCGTGGGCCGCTCGAACGTCGGCAAGTCGTCGATGATCAACACGCTCACCAACCGCAAGCAGCTCGTGCGCGTGTCGAACACACCGGGCAGAACCCGCACGCTCAACTTCTTCGACGCCACCCTCGAAGGCCAGGCGAAGAAGCGCACGGTGCGGCTGTGCGATCTGCCGGGCTACGGCTTCGCGAAGGTCTCGAAGGACGAGCGCACCCAGTGGCAGGCGATGATCTCGGAGTACCTCGAGGGCCGGCACACGCTGCGCGTGGTGGTGTCGATCATCGACGCCGAGGTGGGGCCGACGAGCGACGACGTGGCGATGCTCGACCTGCTCCAGACGATGCCGCCGCGCATCCTCGTGGTGGCCACCAAGCTCGACCGGCTGCCCAAGGCGAAGCGCATTCCAAAGCTGCACGCGCTGGCCGACCAGCTCGAGGTGCCGAAGGACGTGCTGGTGGGCTTCTCGGCCACCGAGCGGCTCGGCGTGCACGACGTGTGGGCGCGCCTGGTGGCGGCCATCGACGCGGGCTGACCTGCCGCAACGGGTGACCCACGCGGCCAAAAACCCGGTAAGGGAGCACCTCGTGACGGCACAGAGCCATGAAGCGCGCCGCGCCGAGCTGGTCCGACGGCTCACCGAGCTGGCGCCGAAGAAGAAGCTCGACGCGATGCTGGAAGAGGTCGACGGCCGGGCGCTGGTGCGGAGCATTCCCGCCGAAGAGGTGTACTCGGCCATCATCGACGTGGGGCTCGTCGACTCGACCGAGATCGTCCAGCTGTCGACGCCCGATCAGTTCCGCACCTACGTCGACCTCGCGGCCTGGCAGAAGGACCGCATCGACGTGCTCGAGGTGCTGCACTGGCTGCGCGCGGCCCGGGGCGACGACGACGAGGAGTACCTGAAGAAGCTCCAGCGGCTCGACCTCGAGGTGGTCGAGCTCATGTTCAAGCGGCTCACGCGCATTCACGATCTGCAGGAAGACCCCGACGTCGACACCGAGGGGGTGCCGGTCGAGACGCCCGAGGGCAAGTTCCTGGTCGAGGTGGTGACCGACGGCGTCGACGAGCACGCGATGCGCCAGCTGGTGAAGGACTTCATGGCGCACAACCCCTTCGAGCTGACGCGCTTCCTCGAGGCGGTGCGGTGGGAGATGCCCACCGAGCTCGAAGAGACGGCCTTCCAGTTCCGCCAGGCGCGCCTGCAGGACCTCGGCTTTCCGCCGCTCGACGAGGCGCTCAAGGTCTTCGCGTGGAACGACCCCGACAAGGTGCAGGTGGTGGCTCCCGCGCCCGGCCTTTTGCGCGGCGGGGAGCGGGTCGACTACGTGGCGGCGATGTTCAAGGGCCTCGACGCCATCGAGCGGCAGAACCTCGAGGGCGAGGTGCGCTACCTCGTCAACTGCGTGCTGGTGGCCGAGGGGGCCGAGCCGGGCGACCCACCCGCGCTGCGCCGCTTGAGCGAGCAGGCCCGTGACACCCTCGAGCTCGGCCTCGAGCTGCTCACCGGAGGCGACCCCGACGCGGCGGCCGCCATCGTGCGCGGAAGGCCGCTGAAGGAGATCTTCCAGCTCGGCTTCTCGCTCACCCTCAAGGTGAAGCGGCAGGTCGAGCGGCTCTCGCGGGAACCGGGGAGCCGCTTCGGTGACACCTGGCTCGCGCTCGACGAAGAGACCGCCGCGCTCCAGGCGCTGATGCGGCGTCGGCCGCTCAAGGCGCTCAAAGTGCCGGGCGCCGAGCCCGTGACGTTCCGCTCGCGCAAGGAGCTCGCCGAGGTCGACGGGCTGCTCGCCCGGGTGAGGCACCAGCGCGCCATCTTCGGGGCGCTGTTGGGCGCCTCGCCGGCCGAGACGATCGCCCGCTTCGGGGCGAAGCTGTCCGAGCTGACGCCCCAGCGGCTCTTCCTCGCCGTGGTGGCGCGCGCCGAGGTCGATGGGGTCGTCGACGTGGCGCCCTTTCCCGAGCTGCGCGTGCAGGAGCTGGTGACGCGCCTGTTCGACGAGCAGAACCGGCAGGCGGTGCTCCGGCCGTCGGCTGGCAAGCGCGCGCTCGAGGTGTTCACCGCGACGCTGGCCGACGGGCATGACGAGCTCGAGGGCATGGTGACGCGGGCGCTGGCGATGTTGCTCGACGACGTCGGCCGCAAGTGGGTCGAAGACGGCCGGGTCGACCCGAAGAAGGTGGTGGCGCTGCCCATCGCCGGCCAGCCCGTCATCGGATGACGACGCGGGTGTTGAGCCTGCCGGGGTGGAACGGCTCCGGGCCCGGGCACTGGCAGTCGCGGTGGGAGCGCCTCGACGCCCGGGTGGTGCGCGTCGAGCAGGCCTCGTGGGCCGCGCCGTCGCTGGCGGCGTGGCTCGAGCGGGTCGAGGCTGCGTTGGCCGGCGGCGAGCCCACCGTGCTGGTGGGCCACAGCCTGGGGGCTGTGCTGGCGGTGCACGCTGCCAGGCTCGAGGCCGCCCGCGCCGTCATCGGGGCCCTGCTGGTGGCGCCGCCGGCCTTCGACCGGCCGATTCCAGGCGCGCCCGCGTCACTCGCTTCGTTCGCCCCCGTTCCTCTCGAGCCGCTGCCGTTCCCCTCGGTGCTGGTGCACTCGACGAACGACGACTTCCTCTCGATGGCCGCCGCCAGTCGGTACGCCTCGGCCTGGGGGAGCCAGCGCGTCGCCATGGGAGAGGTGGGCCACGTCAACGCCGAGTCCGGGCTGGGCACCTGGGCCGCGGGCTTCGAGCTGCTGCGCGGGCTGCGGGCGCGCGCGGCCTTCCGGGTCGACCCCCGCCTCGAGGCCGACTCGTCGCACCTCGCCGAGGGGCCCCTGTCGCAGCTGCGGCTGATGGACGAGGCGCGCTTTCCCTGGTGCCTGCTGGTGCCCCGGGTGAGCGCGGCCGAAGACGTGCGCCACCTCGACGAAGCCCAGCGCGCGCAGCTCGAGGCCGAGACGCACGCGGTCGTCGACGCGGTGGGCCGGGTGTTCTCACCCGACAAGGTGAACGTCGCCGCGCTGGGCAACGTCGTGCGGCAGCTGCACGTGCACGTCGTCGCGCGCCGGTTGGACGACGAGGCCTGGCCGGGGCCGGTGTGGGGCCGCGGGCCGCGGGTGCCGGCGACGTCAGGCGAGCTTCTGGACCGTCGGCGTCGACTGCTCGAGGCCCTTCACGGGCACGGCTTCAGGCCCGTCGGCTGACGCCACGGGGAACGTCACCTTGAAGGTCGACCCCTTGCCCAGCTCGGACTCGACGTCGATGCGGGCACCCATCGACGCCACCAGCTCGGCGACGTTCACCAGGCCCAGCCCGGTGCCCTTCTCGCGGGTGGTGAAGAAGGGGGTGAACAGCTTCGCGCGCACCTCGGGGGGCATGCCGATGCCGGTGTCGCGCACCGCCAGCTCGGTGCCCTCGACGACGAGGTCGATGGTGCCGCCGTCGGGCATCGCGTCGCGGGCGTTCAAGACGAGGTTGAGCAGCACGTGCTCGAGCGCGCTGCGGCTGGCGAAGCGCGACAGCGCCGTCTTGACGTCGACCCGCAGGGTGACGCCAGCGGGCAGCAGGCGGCGGAGCAGCGGCGCGAACTGCTCCACCGTCGCCCCGACGTCGAGGTGCTCCGGCGGCGAGCCTCCGGCGCGGCTCATGCCCACCATGCGGCGGCTCAGGAGCGTGGCGTGATCTGCCGCCTTGCCGAGGTCTTCCACCAGCGGGCGCACCCGCTCGTTGCGCTGGGCCTCGTGTCTCAACGCCTCGGCCGTCAGCTGCACCACCGAGAGCACATTGTTGAGGTCGTGCGAGACGCCCGCGGCCAGCCGGCCCACCGACTCGAGCCGCTG
>JALOQF010000083.1 GCA_025459425.1 Myxococcaceae bacterium
TCGTTCAATTCGGTGTCAAGGCGAGAGGGCCGCGCGGATGAGGGGCTGGAGCGCCTGCTCGAGGTCGATGGAGAAGCCGACGACGCCGCTCTCGGCCGACGAGCGCATCTCCTGGGTGACGAGCATCGCGGCATGGCCGGCCTGGCGGTCGACCCACGGCGTGAAGCCGAAGGCCCCGGGAGACGAGATGACGGCGCAGCCCTGCCCGGGCGTGGCGCACTCGAGCCAGGCGCCCAGGCCGTAGCGGAAGGGGAGCCCGAGCGCCTGCACCGGGCTGACGCCGACGGTGACGCCGGGGAAGGGCTCCTTGCCCTGCTCGTCGTACAGCGCCGGGGCGCCGATGACGGTGGTGCCGAGGGTGCCGCGGCCCGCGTTGACGAGCAGCAGCTTCGCGTACTCGTTCGGGGTGATGACGAGCCCACCGGCGACGAGCGGGTTCTGTCGGCCGGCGCGCTGCAGGGGCGCGCAGAAGTACTCCGTCTCGCTCGACAGGCCGAGCGGCTGCCGCGCCACTTCGTCGAAGAGCTGCGGCCACGTCTTGCCGGTCACCACTTCGGCCATGCGGGCCGCGACGTGCAGGTGGGTCGAGCCGTAGTCGTACCGGGTGCCCGGCGGCGCTTCGAGGGTGACGCCCGACAACACGTTGACGCAGGCCGCGAGCGTGGTGAGCGGGTTCGAGGTGCAGAGGTTGTTCGGCGGCAGGCCCGAGGTGAATGACAGCAACTGCCGCAGGGTGATGGCGGCCTTCGGGCCGGTCCACCCGAGCACCTGGCCGGTGGTCGAGTCGAGCGTGAGCTGCCCGCGACGAATGACTTCGAACAGCACCATCGCCGACACCAGCTTCGAGGCCGAGGCGACCGCGATGCGCGACTCGCCGTTGATGGGCCCGAGGTACTTCTCGAACACCTTCTGGCCCCGGCCATCGAAGACGACGAGGCCCATCGCGCCGCTTCCACCATCTCGTGTCGTCACCCGCTCGGTGAAGAGCGCCTCGACGGCGGCCCACCGGTTGACGCCGCCGTCGGCCAGCCCCGCGTCTTGAACGACGGCTGGCTCGTTGCCGCCGGCGTCGGGGTCGAACGGAATGGGCGGCATCCTCGGCCCGCACGCGATGCACAGCAGCACTGCCCCTGCGAGAAGACGCATGGTCCCTCCAACCCGGAAGCCTGCCAGAAGTTGCACGGCGGTCGTGAAAGGTGCTGTCCGCTGTGCGACGGTGAACGACATGCCGTCCTTGCGCCTCGCTGCCCTCTGCCTCGTCTGCGCCTGTGCCACCACGCCGCCCCCGCCCTCCGAGGCGCCGCCAGGCGTCGAGCGCCACGCTGACGCCATCGACTGGGCGAAGGCCGGAGACGAGGCCGCGCAGGTGCTGGCCGGCTACCTGCGCGTCGACACCTTCAACCCGCCCGGAAACGAGACCCGCGGCGCGCAGTACCTGGCCGACGTGCTCGCGAAGGAGGGCATCACCGCCGAGCTGCTCGAGTTCGCGCCGGGCCGCAGCAACCTCATCGCGCGGCTGCCGGCGACGGGGCCCGCGAATGACAAGCCGCTGTGTCTCCTCTCGCACATCGACGTGGTGCCCGCCGAGGCCGTGGCGTGGCCGAAGGACAAGGGGCCCCTCTCGGGCGTCATCGACGAGAACGGCGTCATCTGGGGGCGCGGCGCCCTCGACATGAAAGGCATGGGCGTGCTCGAGCTGATGACGCTGGTGTGGCTCAAGCGCGCGAACGTGCCGCTGGCCCGCGACGTGGTGCTGCTGGCCGTGGGTGACGAAGAGGTCGACAACCTCGGCATGAAGCAGCTCGTCGAGCAGCACTGGAGCCGCCTCGACTGCGGCCAGCTCGTCAACGAAGGCGGGCTCGGCGTGAAGAACCTGCTCTTCGAGGGGCAGACCGTCTTCGCGGTGTCGGTGGCCGAGAAGGGCGCGCTCTGGCTGCGCATGACGGCGAGCGGAGAGGCCGGCCATGGGTCGACGCCAGTGCCCTCACGCGCACCGACGCGGCTGGTCGAGGCGGTGAAGGCGCTCTCGACGCGCACGCCGAAGCCCCAGATTCACGCCGCGCTCTACGAGCTGCTCCGGCGCATCGGCGAGCAGAAGGGCGGGGTGACGGGCTTCGTCCTGCAGCGGCCGTTGCTCGTCGACTGGTTCGTCACCGGCCGCCTCATGTCGAAGCCGCCCACGCGCGCAGGCATCACCAACACCTGCCAGGTGACGGGCTTCGACGGGAAAGGCAGCGCGCCGAACGTCATTCCTTCGCAGGTGTCGGCCATCATCGACTGCCGGCTTCTGCCCGGCACCACGCCCGAGGCGGTGCTGGAAGAGCTCAAGGGCCTGGTGAAGGGCGTCGAGGGCATCGAGTTCACCGTGCTCAACGCCGACGGCGCCAACGAGTCGACGTGGGTCGACCCCTTCTTCGACGCGCTCGCCCGCCAGGTGGTGAAGGGCCGCACCGACGTCGTCGCAGGCCCCGTGCTCTCGCCCGGCTACACCGACTCGTTGTTGGCGCGCCCCAAAGGCACACGGGCGTACGGCATGGTGCCTTTCGAGGTGACGCAGGAAGAACTCGGCACCATGCACGGGCGCGACGAGCGCGTCTCGAAGGCGAACGTCACGCGCGGCCTCGAGGTGCTCTTCCGCGCCGTCGTCGACGTCAGCGTCGCGCCGTGAGCCGACTCACTTCGGTGCCTTGCCGGTGAAGCACGAGGGCACCCGGTCGACGCCGCCGAAGAAGCGCTCCACCAGCTTCGCCCACGCCCGCGCGTTCTGCGGCGCCTGGCACTTGAACGGCTTCTTCACCACGCCGCCGCTCATCACCTCGCGCTGCTCCTTGAAGTACCGCAGCGCGAGGTCCGCCGCGTACTCGCGCACGCCATTGCCGGGCATGAACGAGTAGTACGTGCCGCCCTTCACGACGAGGGGCTCGGGCACGTAGCGCGTGAGGCAGTCGATGGTGGTGCCGCAGCGCCGCACGATGTCGTCGTAGTCCTCCGACAGCGCGCGCGTGGACCACCCGTCGTCGTTCAGGTGGAACACCTCGTGGAAGAGCAGGCCGCGCACCACCGGCAGCGAGCCGTTGAGCGTGCCGTTGACGTTGTACGAGACGGTCCAGTCGAGGGCGAAGGCGGCCGGGGTGCGCTTCTTGATGGACCGGAAGAAGCGCAGCTCGAGCGCGCGCCACCGGTACGCGAGGGGCGCCCCCGCCCTCGCCTCGGTGTCGGAGAGGAAGGCGTCGATGTCGAGGAGCGCCTGCGCGGCGAACTCGAGGTGCCGGCGTTCGGCGCCCACCGGCCGCTGCGGCACGAGGTGAATGACGCCGCGGTAGCCGCCCTCGAAGTCCTCCTCGGGGAGCACGCCCACGACGTGACCGGTCTTCTCGTACAGCCCCTTCGCGAGCCTGGCTGCGGCGGGGTCGTCGCCGAGGTGCAGGTCGAGCAGGCAGCGCACCCGCGCGGCCTCGTCTCCCGTCGGGCACCGGGCGGCGTCGAGCCCCATCAACGCCGCGGCGCGCTCGACCGGGATGGCCGGGGCCTGGGCGAGCACGAGGCTGAGGGCGAGGAGCGACATGCGGGGTCCGACCACCGGCGCAACGGTTCGGTTCCAACCGGCTTCGTCACAGTCTCGCATCGGGGGCTCGCAGGTCCCAGCGCGGCCCGAGTCGGGCTAACCTGCCGCGTCGAGATGGGAGCGGTCGACCGGCCCGAAGACTGGAAGAGCAGCGCCGTGTACCTGGCGGGCCTCGTCAAGTCGATTCGGGCGGCAGGCCTCCTCGAGGCGGTGCTCGAGCGTGTGCCCCCCGAGACCCGCGCCGTCGTCGACAACCCCTATGGCCAGCGCTGGCACCCGTGGACGCATGGCGCCGCGCTCGCGACCGCCGTGCTCGAGCTGGCCGGGCCGCGCGCGCTCGAAGACATCACCTTCGTGATGGCGCGTGACTCGTTCGGTCCGATTCTCACGCCGATGCTCCAGGTGGCGTTGACCCTCATGGGCATGTCGCCCGCGTCGGTCTTCAGTCGCGTCGACCAGTCCATCAAGCCCGCCATTCAGGGCGTCACGGCGCGCTTCGACGCCACCGGGCCGACGTCTGGGGCGGTGTCGTTCGAGTACCCCACGGTGCCGGCGCCGTTCGCCGACACGTCCTGGCGTGGAGGCCTGCGCTTCATGTTCCACCTCGTTGGCCTCGAGGGCCGCATCGGGCCCTGTGAGCGCCTCGAGGGTGGGCGGGTGCTGCGCTACGCCGTGTCCTGGGGCTGAGGGCTGGCCCACCCGTGGAACACTCCAGCCCGGCTCGGGGGCCCTTCCCGTCGTCGCGATGCGCTGCAGGCTGTCGCCATGCGCTCACGGGTCCTGGTGTTGGGTCGTCACGAAGGAATCATGGCGAAGGTCGTTCGCTTGCTCGGTGACGAGGGCTTCGACGTCACGCCCACGCTCACCGACGAAGCGGCGCTTCAGGTGCTGGAGTCGGGCGCGGTCGACGCGTTCATCATCGGCGGCGGTGTCGAGGTCGCCTCCCGGCCGGCGCTCCGCGAGCTCGCCCAGCGACAGGGGGTACCGATCGTCGAGCACGCTGGAGGTCCGGCCGGCCTCGTCGAGGCGCTGCGGCGAATGGTCGCGGCCTCGACGGAACGCGTGGGCAGGAAGGCCTGACACGACGTCGAGCGTCGTCGGGTGCGGCCGGTCACCGCGCGAAAGGCCGAGCCGGCCTCGAAGGCGCGTGTCATCGGCCCCTCTCGCTGGCTACGGGCAGCACCAGGTCCGGGCGAGCGCCCGCGGCGCCCCGGGGCCGGGCAGGTAGACGTACGCCGGGGTCGGCACCAGTGACTGGCAGAGCGGCTCGCTCGTCGTGTCCCACGAGGCGGTCGTTCCGACGCGCAGGTGCCGCGCGGTGAACTCGGTGCACGCCTCGCAAGCGGCCGCGCGCGTCTCGGGGTCGAGGGTGGCGTCGCGGGCGCGGCCGCGCAGCGCCTCGAGCTGCGGGAGCGTCGTGGCCTCGCACCAGTCCTTCGCGTGCGAGAGGTGGAACGTGCGCGCGAGCGTGGCGGCGCGGAAACTGCCCGTCGGCGCCCACGGCAGGGGCGGGTCTTCGTACGCAGCGCTGGTGGCGTAGCGCCCGTTCGGCAGCACGCCGAGGAAGTCGCCGAGCCCACCCTCGGCCAGCGAGGTGCCCGTGGGCGCGTCCTTCGCGACGAAGCGCGCCATCGTCGCCACGCGCTCGAGTGACAGCCGAAAGGCGTTCTTCGTCTTGTTCGGCACGGGCACCTTGCCGGACTGCCGGGCCACCTGCGGCACCATCCACGAGGCGAAGCGTGCGTCGAGGGGAATGGCCGTCTGCACGCCCACCACCTTCAGCTGAATGGCCATGCCGCGCACGATGGCCTCGTTGGTGGCGCGCTGCCCGAAGCAGGCCTCGCCCGTCGGGTCGATGGACGAGAGCCCGGGCGCGGGTGTTCCGAGCGGCCCGTGGGCCTGCGCCGTGGCGCGGTACACCTCGACGAGCCCCGAGGTGGCGCAGTCGAAGAAGCGCCGCGACTGCTCGGGCGTGAGCTGGGTGACGTAGAGGTCTCCGACGGCCTGCGACGTCACGCCGTCCTTCGCCACGAAGCGCACGTCGTCCCATGGCGCGCACATCGCGTCGTTCACGTCGTACGTCGTCCACGTCGGGAGCGCCTGCAGCACGCCGCGCGCGCCGTGAATGAAGCCGGCCACCAGCGCCGTCAGCACCGCGCGGTCGCGCTTCTCTTCGACGGTGGCTCCCGGGAAGTCGTCGAGGTTCGCCGAGCCCCAGCGCTCCCACATGTGGCCCATGCTCCACGCGTCCTGCAGGAAGTGCTGGCCCATCGCCTCGAGCGCGAGCGCCTCGACCTCGCACGCGCGTGTCACTTCGCCGAAGCGGCCCGCCAGGGACTCGGACAGTCGCCGGCAGTCGGCGGCGCGGGCCAGCGCGAGGGCGTGCGCTCGTCGGTAGGCGCCCTGCGCCTGCGGCACGAAGTGGTTCGAGTTCACCGGGCCCATGTGGCTCGCGAAGTCGTGACAGAGCGTCGCGTCGGTGCCGTCACCCAGGGGGCACGTCTCGTGGCCGCTCGCCCAGTCCCACAGGGCGTACGAGAAGTCGGGCAGCTGCGAGAGCTCTGCGACCGTGAAGGTGCGCCGACGCACCCGGGCCACCTCGTCGAGCGCCGACGGCTGCAGCGTGAAGGCGGGGCGGCCGCCGATGTCGACGGTGCCCGCCGAGGTGAAGACGGTGAGCGTCTGCTCCGCCGAGACCGAGAAGGGCAGGCCGGCCTTCTCGCGCGTCTGCTCGAAGAGCTGCCGATGCTCGTCGCTGGGCCCCACCCAGCGGTTGCGCGCCGTCTGGGGGCCGGCGAAGGGCGTACAGGCGCGGCCGGGGCGCTCGAAGCACACCGAGTCCCACGCGAGCGCGAGCGACGGCCCCAGGGCGAGGGCGAGGAGCGCGGCTCTCATGGTGCCTCCAGCGCGGCGCGCACGCCGGGGAAACAGTCTGGCTCGAGGAACAGCACCTTCTCGACGGCCGCGGCCGGCGTCAGGCCCTTGTTCACCTCGTCGACGAAGGCGTCGCGGCAGGTGACGGGGCAGCAGGCCTCTTCGGTCCACGGCGTCTGCGTCTGGCACTCGCGCGCGCGGCCCCAGCACATGGCGATGGTGACGTCGGGAGGGGCGTAGCAATACGACAAGAGGTCGGCGCAGGCGCCCAGGGCCGTCAGCGCGTCTTGTTGGGTCGGGTCGAGCTCGACGCGCGCGTTGCCAACGTCGGCCAGGAGCCGCCGCGCCGAGTTGCCCACCGAGGTGAAGAACGTGAGGTTCTCGGTCGGGAGCTTCGTGGTGTCGGTCGACGAAAGCAGGGGACAGCTCGACAGGCCGATGACGGCGAGCCAACCAAGACGTCTCATGAAGCGGGGCCTCGTGCGAAGGGCAGGCCGGAGAACTGTGCCACGGAACGACGGGCGAGGCCCGCAGAGGATGCGCAGCCTGCTGCGCAGCCGGCGTGCTCGTCAGGGCGCGGGCGTCATGGCGTTTCGGTACAGTCGCACGGCCATGGCCGCTCCCGGCTTCGAAGTCACCTCGGTCTACGTCGCAGGCTTCCGGAAGGCGCTCGTCGACCTGGGGCAGCTCGAGGCCGTCGAGGCGAGGCTCGACCCGGCCACCCGGGCGATCCTCGAGCGGCCCTTCTCGGCGCGAACCCACTCGGCCGACGTGCTGCGCGACGTGTCGGATGCGCTGCTGGCGGTCGCCGGCCCCGAGGTGTTCCGCCGGCACGCGTACCTCATGGCCCGCGACTCGCTCGGCCGCATCCTCACGCCGATGTTCAAGGTGGCCCTGGCCCTCACGGGACGAACGCCGGCGACGTTGCTGGCGCGCGTTCCCGACTCGGTGCAGCAGGCGCTGCGCGGCGTCACCGCGACGTGGACGTTGTCGGGCCCCAACGCCGGCACGCTGGCCGTGAAGTACCCCGAGGCCGTCAACCGCACCGCCGAAGAGGGCTGGCGCGGCACTCTGCAGTTCCTCTTCGAGCTCATCGAGGGCTCGCCGGGCACCATCGCCCGCACCGAGTGGCTCGAGGCCGGCACGCGCCTCGTCCTCCACATCACGTGGTGACGCATGACGCCCATCGACCTGCGCAGTGACACCGTCACCCGGCCTACCGCGGGCATGCGCCGCGCCATGGCCGAGGCCGAGGTGGGCGATGACGTCTGGGGCGACGACCCGACGGTGCAGCGGCTCGAGGCCGTGCTGGCCGAGCGGCTCGGCTTCGAGGCGGGCCTCTTCCTGCCGTCGGGAACCCAGTCGAACCTCGCGGCGCTGCTGACCCACTGCGCGCGGGGCGACGAGGTGTTGCTCGGCGACCGGTCGCACACCTTCGTGCACGAGGGCGGCGGAGCGGCGGCGCTCGGCTCGATTCACTCGCACCCCCTTCCGAACCAGGCCGATGGCTCGCTGCGCGCGGCCGACGTCGAGGCGGCCATCAAGCCCGACGACGCGCACTTCGCGAAGAGCCGGCTGCTGTGCCTCGAGAACACCATCGAGGGCCAGGTGGTGCCGCAGGCGCTCGTCGAGGCGGCGTGCCGGGTCGCCCGGGCGCGCGGGCTGGCGACGCACCTCGACGGCGCGCGGCTCTTCAACGCGGCGGTGAAGTCGCGCTGCGCGCCCGCCGGGCTGACGCGGCCCTTCGACTCGGTGAGCGTGTGCCTGTCGAAGGGGCTCGGCGCGCCGGTGGGGTCGGTGCTCGTCGGGGCGCGAGACTTCGTCCGCGCGGCGCGCCGCTGGCGCAAGGTGCTGGGCGGCGGCATGCGGCAGGTAGGTGTGCTCGCGGCCGCGGGGCTCTTCGCGCTCGAGCACCACGTCGAGCGGCTCGAAGACGACCACCTCAACGCCGCGCTCCTCGCCGAGCGGCTGTCGGGCGTCCCCGGCCTCGAGCCCGAGCCCGTGCAGACGAACATGGTGTGGGTGCGGGTCTCTTCGACGCTCGCGCCTCGCTTCGTCGAGCGGCTGGCCGAGGGTGGCGTGTTGGCGTCGGGCGCGGAGCGGCTCCGCTTCGTCACCCACCTCGACGTCAGCCGTGACGACATCGAGCGCGCCGCCCGCGTCGTGCGTGCGGTGGCGACGGGGCGGGCGTGACGTCGAAGTCGGCAGCGCAGTGGCTGGCTGAAGGGCTCGAGCGGCTCGAGCTGGCGTGGACCGCGGACACGGCCTCGCAGCTCGAGGAGGACCGGCGCGAGGCGTTGGCAGCCTTCGACGAAGCGCACGCGCTCTCCCCGACGGACGTCACCATCGCCCGCCATCGCGCCGACACCCTGCTGGCGCTCGGTGACTGGAGCGGGGCCCTCGACGCGCTCGTCGGGCTCCGGGCCCTGGGCGTCGTCGACGCTCGGCTGCTCGAGGCCGCGGCCCGCTGCCACCGGGCCCTCGGAGCGCTCGAGGCCGCCGTCGACGAGGCCACCGCGTCGCTCGCGTTGCAGCCCGACAACCTGGCGCTCGCAGCGCAGCGCGCAGACGACCTCCTGGCCCTGGGGCGCTTCGGCGCGGCCCGCGAGGCCTTCGTGCAGGTGTTGAGTGACGGCGCCGTGCAGGCCTCGCTGCGGCTGGCGGCACGCATCGGCTACGCCCGCGCGCTCGAGGGGCTCGGTGAAGACGCCAGCGACGCCTGGTTCGCCCTGGTGAGCGAAGAAGAGGAGCGCGTGACGGGGGGCTTCGCCGAGCGCCGCTTCGTCGACGCGCTCGCCTCGAGCGACGCGCTCGTCGTGGCGCTGCGGGTCTGGCTCGGCTCCGTCGACGAGTCGGCCGTTCGCCTGCGCCGCGTCGCCGACGTGTTGCTCCTCGCGAGCCGGTCGGCCGAAGCCCTGCCCGTCGCCAGGCGGCTCGTCGAGGTGGCGCCTGCCGATGCGCACGCGTGGCACCTGCTCGGCGAGGTGCTGGCGCAGGCACGGCGTTTCGACGAAGCCATCGACGCCTTCGAGACGGCCCTCGACGTCAGGCCCGACTTCTCCGGTGCCTCGGCCCGCCTCGCCGTCGTGCGCGAGCAGAGTGGCCGCCCGGTGGAGCGCTGGCGCCTCATGGGCACCGACACCTTCGCCCGCGAGGACTTCGTCATCGGCGTCTTCGACTCGAAGCGCGCGGCGCTGCGAGCGTTGAAGGCGAAGGAGGCGGCGCCGTGGGCGGGCGACGAGGCGCTGCGCGACACGTACTGGGTCGAGCCGGCCTGAGCGCGCTTCAGGTGGTGAGCGCCGCCTCGAGCGCGCGGGCGGCGATGCGCACTTCTTCACTCTGGGCGGTGCGCGCGCGGCGGCTCCCTCGCGCGGCGCGCACGTCGGCCAGCATGGCGCGGGCCTCCTTCGCGCCGGCCTCTTTCCCCAGCACGTCGAGGTGCAGGCGACGCAGCGCCAACGCCGTCAACGACAGCGGGTCCTTCACCGCCTCGAGTCGCACCTGCGCCGCCGACAGCGTCACCCGCGCCTGCGAGAGGTGGCCACGCTGCCCCTGGAGCGCCCCCAGGTAGGTGAGGAAGAGGCCCTCGTGCCGCAGGTCGCCCACCTCGGCGAGGTGGGTGATGGCCTCTTCGAGCGGGCCGCGCGCGGCGTCGAGCTCTCCCTTCGCGAGGAGCACGCCAGCGTGTTTCCCCGTGAAGTACCCCTCGAGGCGCACGTCGCGCACCGCGTGGGCGCGGCCGATGGCCTCGTGGAAGAAGGCCTGCGCGAGGTCGAGCTTCTCCTGCTCCTGGTAGACGGTGCCGAGGCTGCCCAGCAGGCGCGCTTCGTTGGTGGGGTCGCCCCGCTTGCGGGCGAGCGGCAGCCCCTCGTCACAGCAGATGGCCGCCTCGTCGAGGTCGCCCATCGCCACCTGCACGATGGCGAGTGACGACAGCACCTGCACCACCAGCGCCTCGTCCTTCGACGCGCGCGCCGAGGTGAGGGCGCTCACCAGCCAGTCTCGCGCCGACTCGACGTCGCCCGAGACGAAGCGCGCCACCGCGAGGTCCCTCCGGATGCGGCCCTCGAGCGCCGGTGCGTGGGCCGACTCGACGATGGACATCGCCCGCGACAATTCTTCGACGGCCTGCGCGGGCCGGCCCAGCGTGCGCAGCAGGTTGCCGCGCTGCTGCAGGGCCCGGGCGACGGTGGCCGGCTTCACGCCGACGGCGCGGGCCTGGTTGAGCGCGTCGTCCAGCAGGGCGAGGTGGGCGGTGAAGGGCCCCTTCCGGAGGAAGACCGGCTCGAGGGCCTCGAGCGCCCCCAGCGCGTTCGTCGACGAGGCGACGGTGGCGGGCATCGACGCCAGCGCGCGGTCGAACACCTCGGTGAGGTTCTCGCGCTCGACCTCGAGGTGGGTGAGGGCCTCGAGCGACGTGCCGTTGGCCACCTCGCCGGCCCAGCCGCGGCCCACGTGCAGGTAGTGGCCGGCGTGCCGGCGCCGCGCGGGCCCGGCTTCACCCGATGCCTCGAGCTGCTCGGCCGCGAACTCGTGAATCGACTCGAGCATGCCCAGCCGCAGCTCCCGCGGCAGCGCCGGCAGCACCGACGAGCGCACCAGTGACTTGCGGTGCAGCGCGCGCACCAGGTCGACGTTCGACTTCGCGCCCGACAGCCCGGACACGTCGATGACGGCCGTCGCCGCCTCGAGCGTGAAGCCGCCGCGGAAGACCGAGAGCTGCGCGAGCGCGCGCTGCTCCGCCGGCTTGAGCAGCTGCCACGACCAGTCGATGGCGCTCCACAGCGTGGCGTGGCGGTGAGACGGGCCCGGGCCCCGGCCGCCGAGCAGCTCGAAGCGCTCTCGCAGGCGGTCGCGCACCTCGCGCACGGTGAACTCGCGCAGCCGCGCGGCGGCCAGCTCGAGCGCGAGCGGGTGGCCCTCGAGGCGCTCGCAGATGACCTCGGCGTCTTCGAGCTCGGCCTTCGTCAGCGCCTTGCCCCGCACCTGCTCGGCGCGCGCGCGAAACAGCTGCACCGCCGGGGCCTGCGCACCGCCCACCGGGAGCGGCTCGAGCGGCTGCACCACCTCACCGTCGAGCGACAGCGCCTCGCGGCTGGTGACGAGCACGCGCAAGTCACTCGCGAGCGACAGCCACGTGCCCACCGTCTGGTCGGCGTGCGGCACGAGCTGCTCGAAGTTGTCGAGCACCACCAGCGCCCGCCCCAGGGCCTTGAGCTGCCGCGCGGTGTGGGTGATGGCCGCGTCGCGCGACGCGTTGACCGGCGCCTGGAACCCGACGGCGTCGGCGACGGCCTTCACCAGCTGGTCGATGGAGCGCACCTCGGACAGGTCGACGAACCACACGCCACCGGCCGCTTCGAACGCCGGCAGCTGCGCCGCCGCCCACGCCGAGGCCAGCCGCGTCTTGCCCATGCCTCCGAAGCCCACGAGGGTGACGAGCCGCGCCCCTTCGTCGAACGAGGCCGACAGCGCGCGCAGCTCGGCCTCGCGCCCGACCAGTGGCGTCCCGGGCGGCACCAGGTTGGTGGCCCGGCGCTTGTCGCCCTGGAGGAACTGCTCCACCGCGCCGAGGAAGTCCGAGGCGCCGTCGAGCGGCGCGCTCTTCTTCGCCGCGCCCTTCACCTTGCGCGTGCGGGTCTTCTCGTCCTTCACCGGCGCCGTCACCACCGTCGGCGCCGCCGGGTCGAAGAGCGTCGTCATCCACCGGGTGAGTCGTATCGGCGACGACGGCGTCTTCAGCTCGACGAGGTAGTCCTCGAGGGCGGTGGCGAAGGCCTCGCAGTCGCGGAAGCGCTTGTCGCGGTCGAGCGCGACGGCCTTGAGCACGAGCGCGTCGAGCTCCTTCGGCAGCCCCTTGCGCTTCGACGACGGCGCCGGCACGCGCCCCTCGATGATGGCGCGCAGCACCTCGGCGTCCGAAGCGCGGGCGAAGAGCCGCTCGAGCACCAGGAATTCCCACAGCACCACGCCCAGCGAATAGAGGTCGGAGCGGCCGTCGAGCTCGAGGCCGTCGAGCTGCTCTGGCGACACGTAGCCGAGCTTGCCCTTCACCACGCCGACCTCGGTCTTCGAGCTGCGGAAGGCCGAGCGCGCCACGCCGAAGTCGAGCACCTTGGTGAGGCCGTGGTGGGTGACGAAGAGGTTCTGCGGCGAGATGTCGCGGTGGACGATCTGCAGCGGCCGGCCCGAGAGGTCGGTCTTCACGTGCGCCGCGTGCAGGCCCCGGGCGGCGTCGGCCACCACCTGCAGCGCCACCGCCACCGGCACCTCGGCGGTGCGGGCATGCGACTGGCGGATGAGGGCCGCGACGTCGTGGCCCTCGAGGTACTCCATGGCGATGAAGTAGGTGCCGCCGCTCTCGCCAGCGTCGAAGACGTTGACGAGGTTCGGGTGACGCAGGTCTGCCGCCACGCGCGCCTCGTCGATGAACATGCGCACGAAGTCGGCGTTGTCGGCATAGCCGGGCAGAATGCGCTTGAGGCAGACGAGCTTCTCGAAGCCCTTGAGGCCCTGTTGCCGCGCCAGGAAGACCTCGGCCATGCCGCCCGAGGCCAGCTTCTTCAGCAGGTGGTAGCGCCCCGCGACGAGGTCGGTCATCGGCTCCTCACCGATGTACCACGCGGCGCAGGGGCCGCTGGTCTCGGAATTCCGGCTTCAGCTCCAGTCGACCGTCGTGCTGGCGTCGTTCCGTCGCGACGTCGGGTGCGTTCCCCGAGGCGTATCGAGCGCCACGGGCCCGGTGCGCCGCCGCTCGAGCTCGTTCGCCTCGGTGGGGAAGAGGTCGGCGCGGGTGGCGAGGTGCTTCATCACGTTGGTGCCAATCTGTCGCCCGACCCGCACGCCCTCGTCGCCGTCTTCTGCGATGTGAATGCCGCCATACACGCGGCTCATCGCGGCCTCGTTCGCCAGCGCCGCGAACATGTCGGTGGCCGTGCGCGCCGCGCCGATGGCCTTGCGCGTCTCGGACAGCTGCGCGAACCCGAGCAGCTCCTTGCGCACGACGTCGGCCTTGCCCAGCTTGTCGAAGTACATGCCGAGCACCTGGCCGGCGGCGCCCGAGAAGGTGGCGTGGCCCGAGGTGAAGCCGGGGAAGGGCGGCGTGCCGATCTCGGGCTTGAAGTCGATGCCGAGGCGCCTGGCGGCCTGGAACGGGCGCTCGCCCATGTACGTGTACTTGGTGTCCCAGCACGAGACGCCCGCGTCATGGAGCGCCGCGTTCACCAGCTTCGACAGCGCCGCCGCCTGCTGCACCGACAGGCCGGCCGCCGAGCCCACCTGCTGCGAGATGAGGCACCAGTGGCCGGGCGGCGTGAAGGTGCCGGGCCCATCAGCCCAGTACTTCGCGGCGGCGATCTGCTCGGGCGTGCGCGTCTGGTAGGCGGTGAAGAAGGCGCGCCAGTCGTTGTCGGTGAACGAGGGCCTCTTCGCCCGCACCGTCGCGTTGGCCTCGACGCTCGGCTTGAGGAGGCCCCACGAGGGGAACAGCGGCGTGATGGGCTCGCCCTTCTCGTTCGTCGGCGTCCACACGTGGCGCATGGGCTTCGACGCCGGGCGGGGTTTGGTGGCGTCGACGGCGCCATCGGCCCTTGCCGCGGCGATGTGTTTGCGCGCGATGTCGGCGCCGAGCCGGTCGTCGGGCATCACCTGCTGGCCCACGAGCGCGTTGAGCACCTGGGCCGTCACCGACTTCGCCACCTTCGCGGCCACCGCTGGGTCGTCGCCGTGCTTCGAGTACACGTCGGCGATGGCCGCCGAGACGTAGAACATGTTGCGCGCGACCATCGGCGGAGGCGTGCCCTTGCGGCCGTTGCGCTCGATCGACTTCATCGCCTTGAGGCAGGCCAGCTCGAGGCGGGTGACGGCGTTGGTCTGGGCACGGGCGGCGCGGCCCGTCGTTCTCGAGACGGCGGAGCTGTGGTTCACCTGGGGCATGGAGGTCCTCGCGGGGAAAGGAAGGCCGGCACCGTAGGGCCCTCGTCTCGAGAATCAAGCCTCATGGGTGCGCGCCCATGGCGCGAGGCGACGTCAATGCGGCTCGAGGCGCAGGCCGAAGGCACGAAGCTCGCGGGCGAGGCCGAGCCGTACCGGGAAGGCGTGCAGGCGATGGGTCGCGAAGGCTACGTGGCGCTCCAGGTGGCGGGCACGCTGGGCGAGCACCACGTGAAGGTGGTGCCAGACATCGCGGTGGGCGGTGAGGGCGGTGGGCTGGCGCAGGCGCTCGTGGGCACGATGCTGCGAACCCAGCTCGCGCCGAAGCCGGAGCGGCTCGCGCCCAACGGCCACGTCAGGGGCTGAGCGTCACGCCTTCCCGAGCACCATGGCCAGCAGCGCCATGCGCACGAAGAGGCCGTATTCCATCTGCCGGAAGTAGGCGGCCCGCGGGTCGGCGTCCACCTCGGTGGCGATCTCTCCGACGCGCGGGAGCGGGTGCATGAGGGCCATCTTCGGCTTCGCCGCCTTCAGCGTGTCGGGCGTGATGACGAAGGCGTGCTTGAGCGACTCGTAGAGCGCCAGGTCCTCGAAGCGCTCCTTCTGCACGCGGGTGACGTAGAGCACGTCGGTCTGCGGGAGCACGGCGTCGAGGCGCGTGTGCTCCGAGTACTTCACCGCCCGGCGCGAGAGCTCGGCCGTCACCTTCTCGGGCATGGTGAGCTGGGCGGGTGACACGAAGTTGAGCGTGACGTCGAAGAGCGACAGCAGCCGCGACAGCGAGTGCACCGTGCGGCCGAACTTGAGGTCGCCCAGCATGGTGACGGTGAGGCCGTCGACGTGGCCCAGCTCCTCGACGATGGTGAAGAGGTCGAGCAGCGCCTGGGTGGGGTGCTCTCCGGGGCCGTCACCGGCGTTGATGATGGGCTTGCGGGCCGCCGCCGCCGCCTGGGCCGCCGCGCCGAGCTCCGGGTGCCGCAAGACGATGACGTCGGCGTAGCACTCGAGCGTGCGCACGGTGTCTGGGAGCGACTCGCCCTTCGACACCGACGAGTACCGCACCTCGCTGATGGGAATGACGCTGCCGCCGAGCCGCTGCATCGCCGCCATGAAGGACGACTGCGTGCGCGTCGACGGCTCGTAGAAGAGGTTCGCGAGGATCTTCCCCTTCAGCAGGTCGATGGTGCCGACGTGCTGCACCATCGTGCGCATCGCCTCGGCGACGCCAAAGATGTACTCGAGGTCGTCGCGCGAGAACTGCGACACCGAGAGAATGTCGTGGCCGTAGAAACGGCCCGTGCGTTGGTCGCCGAGCGGCAGGTGCGCTGAAGGAGAGGGCGTCATGGCAGAGAGTGCTTCCTTGCCCCTCGCGTGAACGCTGGCAAGCGACGACTTGGCGTCAGAAGTCGTCGAGGTCGCGCAGCCGCTGGTCGAGGTCGGCCTGAAGGCTCATGTCGCGTCGGGCGTGTGGCGTCTCGAGGGCGCGCTGCCAGGTCTGCTTCGCGTCGTCCTTCTTCCCGAGGCCCACCTGTGCGTCACCGAGCGCGACCCACGCGGCGGAATAGTTGGGGTCGAGCCGCACGGCCTCGGCCAGGGCCTTGACGCTCTCGGCCCAGCGCTGCTCGTCGAGGTACAGCCGGCCGAGCGAGAAGAAGCCCATGGGCGAGTCGGGGAACTCGCGCGTCATCTCGAGGAACATCTGCTCACGGTCGCTGGGCATGGAGCGGCGCTCTACTCCAGGCGAGGGCGCGTCGTCATCGAAGCGGCAGCAGCACCGTGCCCCTCATCGTCGAGCGCGCCGAAGACCTTCGTCCCGGGCGCGAGGGGACTGGACGTTGGCGTCTCGGCGATATCGCGCCATCACCGAGTGACGGGTGCACCGCGCGAGGCGACCGACTACATCGTGCTGTTGATGCGCCTCGTCCTCGTCGCCGCGCTCGCGCTCTGCGCTTGCCGCAAAGAAACGCCTCCGACTCCGTCAGCCGCACCAGCGCCGTCCCCCGTGAAGGGGCCGAGCCCGACCGAGGTCGCTCGACCTGGCGCCTACCATGCCGTTCAGTGCGGCGACGTCACGGCCGTCTTTCAGGGGAGCGCCGACGACCTGAAGGAGCTCGCGGTCGACGGCAAGGCGGTGCCGAAGACGTACGGCGTCCGCTCGCTCTCGTTCGTGTTCGCTGATGGTCGCGAGGTGCCCTTCACGCCACGCGGCGAGCTGGCCTTTTCGGACTGGAGCTTCGACGTCTTCTCGCCCGACTGTGCGCGCGTCGCGCTCCTGGAAGACCGATATGGCCCGTACGCCGTGCGGCTCACGAAGGACCTGGCCGCGAAGCCGCGCGAGTTCAAGGCGCCCGGTGAGACGGCCTCGGTGCACGGCGGCTGGCGGTGGACGGGGCCGTCGTCGTTCGAGTTCGTCGCGAGCTGTTGTGGCGGCGCGCGGGTCTACGCCGCAGACACCGAGGCCGGCACGCCGCTGCGTGAGGTCTTCACCGCCGAGCGGGCGCCATCCGGTGTCCGGCCGACAGCCACGGGCTGGGAGGTCGCTCCATGACGACGACGCTCGACACCATGCGCGCGTTCGCCCGGCGCGCGAAGGACGCGGCGCGGGTGATGGCGAGCGCGACCACCGCGCAGAAGAACGATGCCCTCTTCGCCATCGCGAAGGCGCTGCGGCAGGCGACGCCGGCCATCCTCGAGGCGAACGCGCTCGACCTCGCCGATGCGAAGGCGGCCGGAAAGAACGCCGCGTTCGTCGACCGGCTCCTGCTCGACTCGGCGCGCGTCGAGGCCATGGCGAAGGCGGTCGAAGCGGTCGCAGCGCTCGAGGACCCCATCGGGGAGGTGACGTCGAGCTGGCGTCGGCCGAACGGGCTCGAGGTGCGCAAGGTGCGCTTGCCGCTGGGCGTCGTGCTGATGATCTACGAGTCGCGTCCGAACGTGACGAGCGACGCTGCGGCGCTGTGTCTCAAGAGCGGGAATGTGGCGATGTTGCGCGGAGGCTCCGAGGCGTTTCGTTCGAGCCGGGCCATCGCCGACGCCGTCACGCAGGGGGTGGAACGCGCAGGGCTCCCGAAGGACGCGGTGCTGCTGGTGCCCGACACCAGCCGGGAGTCGATGCTGGCGCTGCTGACGCTCGATGGGCTCATCGACCTGTGCATTCCGCGCGGCGGTGAGGGGCTCATTCGGTTCGTCGCCGAGAACGCGCGGGTGCCGGTGGTGAAGCACTACCAGGGCGTGTGTCACGTCTACGTGCACGGCGACGCCGACCTCGCGATGGCCGAACGCATCGTGGTGAACGCGAAGGCGTCGCGCCCGGGTGTCTGCAACGCGATGGAGTGCCTGTTGGTCGACGCGGCCGTAGCGGAGCGGGCGCTCCCGCAGCTCTCGCGCGCCCTGGTGGCGAAGCAGGTCGAGCTGCGCGGGTGCGCCGAGACCGTGCGAATCCTCCGCGCCGCGGGCGTGCCGGTGAACGCGGCCAGTGACGGGGACTTCGGCCACGAGTTCCTCGACCTCATCGCCGCGGTGAAGGTGGTGCCGGGGCTCGACGGCGCGCTCGACCACATCGCGAAGTACGGCAGCGAGCACACCGAGGCCATCGTCACGGCGTCGCGCGACGCGGCCCGGCGCTTCACGCGCGAGGTCTGCGCCTCGGCGGTGGTGGTGAACGCGTCGACCCGCTTCAACGACGGCGGCGAGCTGGGCCTGGGCGCCGAGGTGGGCATCAGCACCTCGCGGCTGCACGCGTTCGGCCCGATGGGGCTCAAGGAGCTGACGGCCCAGAAGTTCGTGGTCGAGGGCGACGGCCAGGTGCGGTGATGCCCAGGCTCCTCCGGCGATTGTTCCGGCGGCGCGTCGACTGGATGGAGTACGAGACCCGGCTCTCGCTCCACGCTTCGATGATCGTTCGTGAGACGGCCGCGGTCGATACGCGGACGTCGCATCGCAGTCCGCCGGTTCGTTCGGTGGGCGTCTTCCTGGACGAAGCAGAGGCGCGCCGCGTGTTCCAGGAGGAGACGCTCGAACGGGCGGGTGTTCCGCACACCGACACGTGGGGGCCTGAACTGGACATGGTCGGGGCCGAATCGGCCCCGGCGTGCATGCTCGAGAACTCGCTTCCCCTCGACTTGGAGGTCGCAACGGTTCTCGCGGACACGCTCGCGCAGCAAGGCTTCGTGACGGGCGCACTTGCGGCGCTTCTGCAGCAGGGAGCCCAGCTCGAAGCGAGCACGCTTCTCGACCGAGAAGCGCCACTCCTGTTTGGCTGCTTCTTCAGGGAGTTCCTCTCCCGGAGAGCGTCTCTGACCTTTCGAGATGGCTTCATCAACACCATCCCGCTCATGTCGGCGGATCCGATCGAGCTCGTTCGCTCGGCGCTCACGTCGACGGTGTTCTGTCGAGTCCGCAGACTCTCGCGGCCTGACGAAGGCGGGCTCAGGGGCGATCACCAGAGGCTGGCTGCGATCCTCGACGAACTCCCGACTGCGGGCCGGATCGAGGAACTCGTCGTCAGGTCGCCAAGGGACGTCGGCTCCCTCGCGCGAACTCTGCCCGCGGTCGAGACCATTCGTGTCTGCGACAGTCCCTTTGGCTTCGCCACGACGGTCCAGGTTCTGTCGCGGGAGCCGCTGCCGAAGGGAATCGTCGTGCTCGAGCTCGATCTCGAGGTCGAAGCACCTCACGCTCGCTTCGTCTCCGCCTTGAACGAGCTTCGTCCGTTTCTTGCTCGCTTTCGCCGAGTCGGCGTTCGGGCACCGGAACGGCTGGCAGGCATCGACGCTCCCTTCGCTCCGCTGACGCTGGATCGTGAGGTCGCGCTCTGATCTGAGGCGCGAAGGCGCCGTCGGATCGCTCCAGCGGCTGCGTGGCGAGATGCAGGTCTCCCCCGACTCTGACAAGCTTTGCGCTCCGTGCAGCGACTTTGGCTGATTGCGTTCGTGTCGACCTCCGTCTTCGCGGCGGATCCAGAGAGCGCTGTGCCGTGGCGGGCCGAGGTGTCGCTCACGCCCTTCACCACGCAGCTCAACGGCCTGTGGGTGCAGCACCACGGCAGCGGGCTGCAGGTCGCCGTCGCCGTCTCCAGGCGCTTCCGATTACTCGCCGGCGTCACGCATCACTGGAGTGCCGGAGGAAGCGGATTTCGAACCGACTTCCAGGACAACTTGCGGGTCGATGTGCAGCAATACCCGACGAAGCTGCTCGCGAAGACGGTCCTGCTCGTCGGCTCGGAGGCGGTCCTCGCACGAGGTTCGGTGGCCCCGCTGCGCGCTCCTCACTGCTTCGAACTCGTCTTTCAGGGGCTCATCGGAGCCACTTCGTCGAGCGTCGAGCTCAAGCCAGAGAATGCGCGCCAGGACGGCAGCCTGAGCCCACCCACCTTCGGAGACGCAGGCCTTCGCTTCACCGCAGGTGCCGGCCTTGGTTTTCGGTTCGAGTTCCTCGAGCGCTTCTCGCTCCGCGCCGAGGTGCGCTCCGTCCTCTTCTCGGACCGGATTTCCCGGGTGAACGGGTGCGACGCCTCGGACCTGCGCGCGATGGACGGTGCGCTGAGGGCTGGCCAGCCCGTCACCACCGCCGCGGTGAGCGCTGGGTGTGAGGTCGGTCGTTTCGACGGTCCGCAGAAGCAACGACGTTCCCCTCGCGCTTGGCGTCGTGCGGAGCCCGTCGTCAGAGTGGACTGCCCTCGTCTCGGGCCAGCTCTCGTTCGGCGTGACTTTCTGACCACGGTCCCCTGCGCCGCGCGCCCTCGCGTGCCGACCACGCCCTTCGTCGTGCTGGTTGGCGAGGCAGCCCTCGGCGCGTCAGGGCAGAGCGGGAATCAGCGGTTGGCGTCGAGCTTCGAGCTGATCTTCCCCGAGACTGCGCTGACCGGTTCCGAGAAGGTGAACTTTCCTTCGTTGGTGCGGAGCGTACCGGTCACGATCGCCGAAAGCTGCGTGCCTGGCTCGACGACCGAGGACGGGCCGAGTGGTTCCGCCATGAGCAACTCGACCTCGAGGAAGTCGTCATACCCGCCCTGGACGAGGAGCCTGCCCTTGAAGTTCTGAGACAGCGAACTGATCGGTGGCTGATCGAACACGGAGCTCACGGAGTAGATGCTCTGCGTAAAGGCGAGCTCACCTCGGTAGAGGGCCAGCCCGAGTTCGTGCTGCGCGACCCCGCAATCCTCGTACGTGACGATGAAGCTCTGGGCCGTACTCGTTGGGGCAATCCGAGCTGTACCTCCGAGAGGACACGACGGGTCCGGGTCCATCGGCCAGTCCGCGGCCAGCTTCGAGCGCTGCCAGGCCGCGAACATCGCGTCGGCAGCGCCCTGTTTTCCATCCAGCTTGAGGCTGGGGGCGCACGCCGAGACCCAGCCAGACACCAGGACGAACGCGAAGCGGCTTCTCAGAACGAACGGGATCATCTCGACGGAGACGATACGAGACCTCTCACGGCGTCTCCACCGCACCTTCGCAGTCGAGCCGCCGAAAGGGGGCGGGCGGAGCGGAGACGCCTCGGAAGCTGGTGATGAGGGTGTTGGGAGCAGGCCACCAGCCTGCGTCTCGCGCTCACCTGGGCAGGAAGGGCTGCGTCAACGCCACCCACGCGTTGCCGAGCGGCCGCGACAGCAGCACCGCGCCTGGTTGGTGCGCCACCAGCTCCTCGGCCCACGCCCGGCCCTCCTCGAGCCCGCCCTCACGCGAATCCTCGGTCTCGTGCGGGAGCCGCTGCAGCGCCGACTCCTTCGGAATGTTCGG
>JALOQF010000405.1 GCA_025459425.1 Myxococcaceae bacterium
GGCAGCTACGTGGGGCCGCTCCCACCCGACGCGCTGACCCAGCACTACCTCGCGCTCCTCGGCCGGGCGCCGCGCACCGTCTTCGTCTGGCCCGTCGAGGTGCAGTCACGCCTGGTGGCGATGCTGTACGGCGACTGCGGTTCACGGCCCGTCTCGCAGCGGCGCCTCGCCGACTTCATTCTCTTCTGCCAGGACCTGCCGAGCGCGTTTCACGACCTCATCGTCTTCCGGAAGCAGAACCCGAAGGCCCCGGCCTTCGCCGTCGACGCGCCCGGGCTGCCTGGCCCCGACGTGGCCGTCGCGCCGAGCGAGGCGCCGGCCGACGCCGAGTGGTTCCAGGGCCTCATCACGCTCCTCACCGGGCCCGACCCGTCGGAGCGCTCGATGGCGATGCTCGAGCTGATGAAGACGCCCGAGGCCTCGTCGGCGGCGCTGGCGCACGCCTTCCCCGGCCCGACGGGGTGGTCCCGGCTGCCGGTCGTCGAGCTGCCGGAGCCGGACGAGCTGGGCCCCATTCCCGGAGCGCTCGCGCGGCTGGGACACCCCGCGGCCGTGGCGCTCGCGCCGCTGCTCGACTCGAGTGACTCCGACGCGCGCTACCTCGCGCTGCTCACCGCCGGGAGCCTGCGCTACCCCGAGGTCATCGACGGCGTGCTGCGCGGGCTGTTCGACCTCGAGCCCGACATCTCGTCGGCGGCGCGCGCGGCGGCGACGTCGCTGCGCTTCCTGCCCACCTTCCAGGGGCGGCTCTTCGAGCTGCGTCGCGAGCTGGCGGCGACCGACCCGCTGCGGCGCTCGTTGGCGGCGCGCGCGCTGGGCGTGCTGCACGACCGGGAAGCCATCGACGGGCTCATCAACCTCACCGGCAGCGACGACGAGCTGGTGGCGACCGCCGCGGCCGACGCGCTGAAGGAAATCACCCGCGCGAACTTCGGGCCGCAGCCCCGGGCGTGGACGGCGTGGTACGCGCGCGCGCGGTCGCAGCGGCGCATCGAGTGGCTGCTCGAGGCGCTCGCGAGCGACGACTTCGACCTGCGCTTGTCGGCCATCGAAGAGCTCTCGCGGACGTTCGGCGACAACTCCGGGTACTTCGCCGACGGGCCGATCGCCGAGCGGCTGGCAGCGCTCGAGCACTGGCAGCACATCATCGGCAGCCGGCCCGACCTCGACATCTGACGATGGCGACCCGCATGAGCCGGCGCGGGCTTCTGGCGGTGGGCCTCGCGGCGTCGCTCCCGGCGCCAGCCGTCGCTGGACCCGGGGCGGAACCGAAGCCGCCGTTCGACCTCACCGACCTGCCCTTCCGGCAGGCGGACCCGGCGTGGGGCAACGAGGTGGTGTGGGCGCGCGAGCGGGTGCTTCGCGCCGACGCCGAGCTGAACCACCACCCCGCGTCCCACGGCCCAGCGCTGCTGCGCGCCTTCGACGACGGCAACACGCTGGCGAACGAGGGCTGCCTGCTGACGTGTCTGGCGATGGTGCTGCGCCTGTTCCAGCCGGCCGCGACGCCGAAGTGGACCCCTGCCCGGCTGCTGGCCGAGCTCGACGCGACGCACGTGCTGACGCCCTCGGGGCTGTCGCTCGCGCCGCTCGTGGTCGACGTGGTGTGTGACGTGACGGCGGGCGAGGTGCAGCTGAGCGCCAAAGAGGACTACCTGCCGGGAGAACCAGGCCGGCCAGCGATGTTCGCGAGCCGGGCGCCGCTCGTGCGCGCGTACCGTGGACTCTCGGCGGCGGCGCGACGGGACGTGCTGGTGATGCTCAAGACGGGCACGTGGGACGACACCGTCGCCTCGCACTACGTGGTGCTGCACCCGGCGTGGCGCGAGGCGAGCGACGACGTCGAGGTGCTCGACCCGGCGATGCCAGAGGGCCCGACGCGGCGATGGAGGCTGAGCGACTCGGCGGCCGTCATCTGCCAGGACGACGACATCGCGCGCGCGTGGAAGTCCTCGGGCCTGAAGCCCACGCAGCTGGCGGGCGCGTGGGCGTTCACCCGCCCCTCGCAGCCGGGGCACGCCGCGCTCGTACGCGCCTGGGCCGACGCGCTCGAGCGCCGTTGACTCTCTGCGGGCTGCGGCACGCGCGCTGCGCTGCCACTGCGTCAGTCGGACTCTTCGTGGTGCGGCGCCGTGTGGGGCGACTCGCACCGGTTCGACTCAACGCCACCGGCACGGCCTCCATCACGTCGATGACGGGGTCGTTCGACGCCGCAGGCCCGGCGACCAGCACGAGCGCGAGGAGGGCGGTCTCCGGTGAAGCGGCCAGCGAGCCGTGCTCAGAGGCGAGCCCCGGGGCCCGCACCCGAGGATCGCGCAGCGCTTCCGAATGACGGCGGCGACGGCAAACGACGGGCGAATGGCGTTCGCGCTCTGCGGCCCCAACTCGAGGCGTAAGGCCGGTGCGTTTACGCCCTTCTTCGAGCGGGCGAGCTGTCCAAGCCACCCTGTCGCTGATCCACAGAATACACGAACTCGGGAACCGCCCGTTCCCCGAATGCCTGGCTCGTGCGAGGCCCCAGACCGTGTACCGGCGGAGCGGTCGGCAACGCCAAGGAGCCACACCAGTTCTCGCTCGCCAAGAGTGACGGTATCGTCTCGCGGGTGACGATCCACGCGAATTGGTTGATGGACACCTCATCGCTTGTTGCTCTGAGCCAGAGCCCCGACTTGTTGGCCAGATTTGAACAGCGGGGCAAGGATGCTGACGTCACGGTGCCGAGCGCTGCGCTCGACGAGTTGTTTGCCGCCCCCAGCGCGGAGCAACTGCTCGGGGCTGCCGCTCTTCTGCTTAGGCTCGGCCGAACTTTCGACGACCGCCTTCGTTTCGCCAAACCCCACACCGACTTGTGGCTCGCAGAGTATCGGGCGCCGCTTTCAGAGATTCCCTTGATTGCGCCAGACACGCGCGAAGCCATGTTTGGCCAACTCGAGAAGTTGCTCGCCGGATCTGACGAGGCCGTCGACAACTTCGACTCGGTTCGGAGCGTAGTGAAGGGTTGGAAGGAACGGCGCAAGTTCTCTTCGAAGCAGATTGTACAGCGCGCCCGGGAAATCGACGCCCTGCAGAAACTCAGGCCGCTGGAAGTCAAGACGGCTCTCGAGACGTCGTTCGGAATCGAGACCGTCGAGGAGGAAGCAGAGAAGCTGCTCCGGCACTTCTGCAGCGCGGGGGATGACTGGCGGGAAATCTGGCGCGCAGATGGGCGTCTCCCCGCACTGAAGGTCCATTGTGGCCTCACGTGGCTTGCGAAGTTGGCTGAGGCATTGCCGAAGGGGTTTGGGGAGCCTGATGGCTTCTTTGAGATGATGTGCCGGAACAGGAACGACTTCTTCGACGCAACGGTCGCATCGATCGCGGGCTACGGCACGCACTTCGTGACCGAGGATGGCGCACTCGCTAAGCGGTGCTCGTTCCTACGATTGCGCGGCTTCTTGGATTTTGAAGCGATATCGTTGAATGAGCTTACTGCATGAGAGTCGCTTGCTACAGGGCGTAGGGCAGTGTCCACCTGCACATGGCATCCTCGGCATACCTGTGGTCAGTGCCGCGGACCTTTGTGTTGTCGTAGGTCCAGTACGTATTGCTCGTAGACGACGTTGGGCAGTCGAGGTCGTAAGTCCGCGGCGAAGTTTGCGTCAACCTGCAAGTCGGATAGTCCTGAACGAGCCTTGAGAGGTCCGCCTCTGCGATGGTCGCCGAGACCGTGCAACACTTTGGCGTGATGGTGCTGGGTAGGCAACCTGCGCCACCCGAACAGCTAATGCAGTCGCAGTTACTGGGCGGGCAAGTATTGACAACGCCGCATGTCACAGGGCTACCGAGGCACGTGGTGTTGCTTTCGAACCAAACCCATTTGAGGACCACCACGACCGTGACTGTGCTGGCCCCTCCGTCTCCGACGACTCCGCCTGCGACTCCACCCGCCGAGTTGCCGGCGGCCCCTCCACCTGCGCTGGTTCCTCCCCCTGTGCCGTTGACGGTGCACATACACGCGTTGAAAACGCCGTCCGCGCCGCAAACCTGAGCCCCGCTCCGCCCGTCACTGCAGGCGCAGGGCGCTGACGCACCTGCTGTGCACGGATTCGATGAGGCTGAGCACCCGACCAACAGAAGCGCGACGAGCGCCGACGATAATGTTTTGGACATCTGCATCTCCCTCGTACATCAGCCCTTTGGGGGACCAGCGGTGGGACGTCCATCGAGCGTAAACTGGTACGACCGTCGACGTCATCCGTGAGGTGCCCGACGGCCACCACAACCCTGACGCCGTACGAAGCCCCGAACGCGGTGCTCGCAGCGTGCGTCGGTCGAGAAAGACAGCGACGACCTCGGTGCGACTCGAAACCCGCACGAGCGCCCATGACTCCAGTGTGTCGAGAGGAATGCGGCTCGCCTGCGTGTACGCGAAGCAGGTTCCGCCCGCGCTCGGCGTCGCCCACGGGCCCTTCACCGGATGCAGAATGAGGGGAGCGCAACGACGCGATGCGGCCCGAGGTCCCCGCAGCGACGTGCCGCCCCCCTTCGCTTCGACCACCTCGAAGGAACCGATGCGTCTCGATCGGCGCCCATCCACGACGAGGTATTGGGCCTCGGTGCTGCGGTTTCGGCCGTCGTCGAGGCTATGGACGTCCCGACGGGTCAAGAGCCGTCACGCCGACCTTCAGCCTTCCCAGCGCTCCAGCGCGCCACGCACCCGCTTGTACCGCTCGAGCAGCTCGGCCTTCTTCGTCGTCACCACCACCATGAAGGCCACCACGGCCAGCCCCAGGCCCGAGAGGAAGAGCGCGCCGAGCCGGGGTTCACGAACGCCCCACCGCACCAGCGTCGCCACCACCGTCGTCACGAGGAAGACACTGCCGAGCGTGACGAAGCTGCGAAGGCGCAGCGCCACGCCCGCTCCGACGCCGGCCACACAGAGCGCGACGCAGAGGAAGAAGGCCCACGGTGCGTCGAGGGCCAGCGGCCGGAAGGCGGCCGCCGCGTAGACGAGGCCGACGGCGACGGCGCGAAGACGGGCGCTCCAGACGTCACCGAGCTCGTTCGCGAACACGTGCACCAGCACGAGCCCCGACAGCCCCGCGGGAATGAGGAGGTACTGCGGCTCGCTCCACCCAAGGCCCACCCACTGCACCACCACCGCGGCGTTGAAGGCGACGGCGCCCAGCACCGATGACACGCCCCGCGACGGCTCGAGGCGAGCGAGCACGACGTAGTGCACGGCCATCGCCACCAGCAGCACCGAGAGCGACGTCGGCGAGCCCCAGGGCGCCGTGACGAGGCCCACGAGCGGCCACCACCGCGCCACCCGGGCGAGCTCCGTCGAGACGGCCTCGAGCTGCGTGGCGACGCGCCCTGACACGACGGCCGCGACGAAGGCGAGCACGAGCGCCGCGACGGACTCCGGCAGGCCGACCGACGCGCCCCACGACACCCGGGCGGTGACGACGCCGCACGTCAGCGCCAGCGTGCCCAGCCAGACGCCGGCGGGCTCGTCGTCCTTCGCGTCGCGCACGGCGAGCCACACCGCCACGCCCACCGCCGCGAGGGCCGCCACCGCTTCGCGCTCGAAGCCGCCCGGCACGACGAACATCGCCAGCGCGAGCTCCAGCACGCTCACCGCGCGGAGGACGACGCTCACACGGCCATGTTGAGGCACCCAGGGCCGCAGCGACGGGACGACGGCCACCAACACCGAAGCGAGCGCGAACCACGGGAGAATGAGCGCCACCGGGGCGCCCGTCGACAGCGCCAGCCCTGCCCAGGCCAGCACGGCGTGCGAGGCGGCCCAGACGAGGCTCCAGGCCACCCACCGCACCGACGGGAAGACCCGCTGCACGGCCCACGCCGTGATGGCGGCGAGCACCCACGACACGGGCATGCCCCACGCGTGGAGGTTGGCCGAGAGGACGAGCGACAGGACGCCGAGGGCCCAGCCCGTGTGCAGCCATGCACGCGACGCCTCTTCGTCCCGCCGATATGCCCCCAGCCAGGCGAGCCCGGCCCCGAAGGCTCCGATGAGCGCGCCCGCGACCGGCAACGGCAGCGCGACGGCCACCGAGGCGGCGACGAGGAGCGCCGCCGCGACCGACTCGGCAGGGCGCGACGTCACCAGCAGCACGACGGCCGGGCCCCCACGCCACCCAGCCACACCCACGACGCGACATGAGACGTCGGGCGGCCCACACGCGCCAGCGTCGCCTCGACGGCGGCGCCCACGCGCGGCCACCGGAGCACCGCGGCGCTCACCGCCACGACGAGCGCGAGCGGCCAGGCCCACGGCGCCAGCGCGAGCGAGCCCGTCTCGATGAGCTCCGGCAGC
>JALOQF010000406.1 GCA_025459425.1 Myxococcaceae bacterium
ACCGCCGCGCTGGGGAGCCCTCGTGTCGCGAACTGCTGTCGTGCTCTCGCTGGTCGGAGCCGTCGTCACCGGGTGTGACTGTGAGAAGCCCATCTCCCTGGCGCAGGGCGAAGTGCGGTGGGAATGGGAGACGGCCGACGGGCCCCAGAGCGGCGAGGCAGCGGTCATCGACTTCGGCACCCGCGCCATGGGCTCGACGACGAACCAGACCGTCTTCGTGCGCAACATCGGCCGGGCGTCCTTCACGCTGTCCGACTTCGTGCGCGTGGTGGGCGACCCGGTCTCGGTGCAGGCGCGGGTCGAGGCCGGCGCGCCCTTCTCCATCACCTTCGAGCAGGACCGCGAGGTGGCGCCCTCGGAGCGCCAGCCCATCACCGTCGCCTTCACGCCCGCGGTGAGCGCCGACCCGAAGGTGAAGGCCTTCGACGCGCGCAGCGTGCTCGACTTCGTGCCCCAGGGGGCGGCTGCGGCGTCGCTCGAGCTCAAGGCGCGCGCCATCTCGGGCGAGTGCGAGGTGCCGGCCGTCATCGACTTCGGCACCGTGCCGGTGGGCGTGATGACGAGCGAGACCATCGACCTGCGCAACGAGGCCTCCATCGCGGTGACGGTGACGACGACCGAGGTGACTGGCGCGGGCGCCGGCGCCTTCGCGGTGACGGGCTTCGATGGCCGCGGCGGGCGCGACGTGGCGCCGGGTGAGCGCGCCGAGAGTCGCGTCACCTTCACGCCCACCGAGACCCGCGAGTACGAGGCCCGCTTCACCGTGCGGCGCACGGCGAGCTGCCCGGTGCGTGAGGTGCGCGTGGTGGGCCGCGGCGTCAGCTCGTGTCTGTCGTTCCGCTCGAACCCGCAGGACGACCCGCGAAACGGCTCCCTCTTCCTCGGCTACGTGGCGCCCGGGCAGGCGGGCCGCGGCACGGTGACGTTCCTCAACGCGTGCTCGAGCCCGGTGACGTTGAGCGCCATCAACACGACCGACCCGCTCTTCGTCGTCACCGAAGCGGCGCCGGGCGACGTCAGCCGGCAGGTGGTGCCGGCCGCGATGCGCACGGCGATGGGCGCGTGGGCCGACGGCACGGCCGACGTGAAGCTCGAGTTCCGGCCGACGGCCCTGGGCCAGCGGCTGGCCTCGTTGCGGGCGACCACCACGTTGTCCGGCCAGTCGGCCGTCGCGGTGCGGCTGCGCGGCGTCGGCGGAGGCCCCCGCATCGAGGTGCGCCCCTCCCCGCTCCAGGTGGGCCGCATCGGCTACACGCCCAACGCGTCACCGCCCACGTACGTGCCGCGCAGCCTGCGCATCGCCAACACCGGCACGCGCCCGATGCCGGCCGACCCGCGCGCGAACCTGAAGCTCGGCGCGATGGGCGCTGGCGGCCAGTACTGGCGGGTCGCGGCGGTGATGGGCACCGAGGGCGAGCTCTGCGTCGGCGAGTGGGACCAGCAGCGCAACGGCTGCACCGGCACGCTGCAGCCCAACCGGTACGATCCGAACGTGGGCATCGAGGCCGTCGCCACCGCGGCGCTCACCGTGCCCATTCGCATCATCCCCGCCTCGCCAGGCCCCAAGGCGTGGGACGTGACCATCTTCTCGAACGACCCACTCACGCCCGAGACGGTGGTGCGCATCACCGCCGAGGCCGTCGAGGCGCCACCCTGCAACTACGAGGTGCTTCCCGGGCAGCTGTCGTTCGGCGTCATCGATCAGCCGCAGGTGCGCGACCAGCAGTTCATCTTGCGCAACCGCGGCGTGCAGCCCGACCAGGTCTGCTACTTCAACGCCATCGAGGTGACGCCGGCGAGCGACGACACCTTCTCGATGCCGATTCCCTTCCCCTCCCTGGCGGTGGGCCCGGGCCAGCAGGTGCCGGTGACGGTGCGCGCGCAGCCCCTGCGGCCGGCGCCGACGACGCCCACGCTGGTGCGAGGTGAGGTGACGTTCGGCGTGTCGGCGCCCAACCCGGTGGGCAGTGTGCTGCTCCAGGCCACGCTCGCGCCGTCGTGCGTGTCGATTTCACCGTCACCGCTCGACTTCATGAACACCGAGCTCGAGTGCGGCTCACCCTCGCGCACCGTGTCCATCACCAACACCTGCGCCACGCCGCTCACCCTCACTTCGGCGACGCTGACGAACGCGGCCAACGCGCCGATGGGCACGGGCACCTGCATGACGGCCGGCGGCTGCCCGCAGTTCGCCATCGCGGTGGCGGCGACGGTGGGCACCATCAACCCGGGCGCGTCGCGCACGCTCCAGCTGCGGCACCGCCCCTTCGTGCTCGGCCAGACGACGGGCGAGCTCTCGGTGACGGTGCAGCAGGCCGGGCAGACGGTGGCGTACCCGGTGGTGCTGACGGGCAACGGCGTGCCGCGCACCATGATGGGCTGCGGCGTGACGGCGGTGTGCCCCGGGCCCATCACCACGGGCGCCAACAGCCAGGTGCCGCTCATTCCCTCGGTGATGGCACCCGGGCCCGTGAGCTGTGCGTGGACGGCGGGCTCGCGGCCGCCGACGTCGAACGGCACCTTCTCGGCGCCGTCGAGCTGCACCAACACCAACTACTTCGCCGACGTGGTGGGCACGCACGTGGTGAACTTCACCGTCTCTGACGGGCTCGGCAGCACGTCGACGTGTTCGACGCCCATCACGGTGACGCCGAACGGCGATCTCTGGGTCGAGCTCACGTGGGACCGCAACAACGACCAGGACCTGCACCTGCTGCACCAGAACGCGCCGGGCTCGCCGCTGACGGCGTCGACCTGGAGCAACAGCGTGTGGGACTGCTACTTCTCGCAGCGCACGCCGAACTGGGGCACGCCGCAGAACAGCCCGAGCCTCGACCGAGACGACATCTCAGGGCGGGGTCCCGAAAACACGCGCATCAACTCGCCCGCGCTCAACGTCGCGTACACCGTGGGCGTGCACATGTACTCGTGGGCAGCCTCGCCGACGCCCGTGTTGTCGACGGTGAGGATCTATTGCGGCGGCCAGCTGGTGACGACGCAGACGCGCTCGATGAACCGCTCGAAGGACATGTGGGTGGTGGGCAACGTGCAGTTCACGGGCAGCTCGACGTGCTCGTTCAACCTCGTCGACACCATCGTGCCGAACGCGCCTCCCTGATGCTGTCCCCGTTCCGGTGGCTTCGGCGTCGCTGGCTCGCCCGTGCCCCCTTTCCCCAGGCGTGGGAGCCGCTCGTCGCGAAACACTTCCCTTTCGAGGCGTCGGTGCCGGCCAACGAGCGCGCGCGCTTCCGGCGGCACCTGGTCGTGTTCGCGACGGAGAAGGTCTTCGAGGGCGCGAAGGGCCTTCAGGTGACGGACGAGATGCGGGTGGTGGTGGCCGGGAGCGCGGCGCGGCTGGCGCGAAACCTCTCGCTCGACGTCTACGACGACCTGGTCACGGTGCTGCTCTACGCGGGCGCCTGGGAGCGGGACGGCGGCACGATTCTGGGCGAGGCGCACCGGTGGGGCCTGGTGGTGCTCTCGTGGGACTCGGTGAAGCAGGGCCTCGTCAACCCGCTCGACGGCCACGACGTGACGCTCCACGAGTTGGCCCACGTGCTCGACCTGACCGACGGGCGCTTCGACGGCACGCCCGAGATGGCGTCGTTCTCGGCGCTGCACGCATGGGCGCACGTCTTCAGCGCGCACTACACGACGCTGCGCGCGTCGCCGGGCCGCGACAAGGTGCTGCGTGCGTACGGCGCGACGAACGAGGCCGAGTTCTTTGCCGTCGCCACCGAGGCCTTCTTCGAGAAGCCACGGGCGATGAAACAGAAGCACCCTGAGCTCTACGCCGAGCTCGCGCGCTACTACCGAGTCGACCCGGGCTGAGCACGGGACAGTTGGCCACGCAGCCAGTTGAGATTGGTCTGGAAGCGCGCCTCGCGGTCGGGATCTCGTGGGGCGGCGTACTCAGCGACGAGTGCGTCACCCACGAGACGAGCGGCGTCCTGTACGACTCGCCAGGCTACGGGAGTGTCCATCGCCACACGTCTGGGAAGGGGTGCGATGCGACGATGCAGCGCAGCGGAAGCGTCTCGTGCACCCAGGCGTCGAAGCGCTCATCGCCGGCAAGGAAGGTGCTCAACGGGCCTTCGTTCTGGAGCGCGCGACGCCAGAGCACGTCGACTTCAGGGCGCCCGCTCGGGTGGCGCTCGAGCCATGCCAGGGCCGTGTCGCGCACCTCCGGCCGTGACCGCGCGAGCCGGAAGCCCTGCCGCGCAGTGCCGAGCTGCCGCTCGAGTCGCTCTTCAACCGTCTGCATATGCAGCATTGAACGACCGATGGCTGAGACCTGTCAAAGCCGCCCGGCGCGCTTGTCGAACAGCTCACCCTTGAGGCCTGGGAGCGCGTTGGGCGGCAGCTTCGTCATCACGTACTTCACCGTGTCGTGGAGCGTCTCGTAGGGGTCGCGCGCGACGAAGCCCAGCTCGCGCTCGGCCTTGGACGAGTCACACCAGAACCAGTGCTCGCCGACCTCGACCTCCTGGGGGTCGAGGGTGACGTCGGTCTTCCGCCACTTCGCCAGCCGCTCGAGCGCATACGCCCCGAGAATGTTGACGTCGCGCGGGAGCGAGACGCGCGGGGCCGGCACGCCGGTGAGGCGCTCGAGGCGCTTGAAGAAGTCGTGCATCGACAGGTTCACGCCCATCAGGTGCCGGCCGTAGACGTCGCCCTTCGTGAGCGCGGCGACGGCGGCCCGGGCGACGTCGCGAGCGTCGACGAAGCTCATGCCACCGCCTGGCATCGCGGGAATGTCGCGCTGGAGGAACTTCACCACCGTCCACGTCGACGAGAGCCGGTCGTCACCGGGGCCCATGAGGAGCGAGGGGTTGAGCACCACCAGCGGCAGCCCGTTCTTCTTGCAGAGCTCGAGCGCGAGCTTCTCTTCGTAGATCTTCGACAGGTAGTACGGCCAGCGGCCGACGGTCTCGATGGGGTAGTCGTCGGCCTCGGTGCCGACGCGCTCGGTCTTCGAGACGGCGATGGTGCCCGAGGTCGAGGCGAGCACGACGCGGGGCTTCTGACCCGAGGCGATGATGGCGCGGAGCAGCTCGCGGGTGGCGTCGACGTGCAGCTCGTACATCTTCCGCCCGTCGTCGTTCTTGAACGAGACGAGGCCAGCGAGGTGCATGAGGGCGTCGATGCCGACGATGGCCTTCTTGACGGCCTCGGCGTCTTTCAGGTCGGCCTGGAGGAACTCGACCTTGTCGGCAAAAGCGGCCGGCGGCCGCGTACGACCGATGCAGCGCACCTGATGCCCGGCCTCGAGCAAGAGGGGCACGAGGTGCGTGCCCAGGAATCCGGTTCCACCCGTCACGAGAATCTTCACGAACGCCTCTCCTGTTCGACGTGGGCGCTGCCTGACGCGCTCGCGCTCGGCGTCACGCCTCGATCTTCACGAAGTCCGCCCATCGCGCATCAGCCTCGCCGCTGCCTTCGCGCGCGCTTCTCCTGCTCGACCCGGTCTTCGGGGCCGCCCGTGCGCTTCACCGCCGCTCCCGCGCTGGAATCGCCGGCACCGGCAGCAGCTCCGGCCGGAGCGCGCGGCCCTGCGACAACGCACGCACCGACTCCTCGGCCATCTTCGTCGCGAGGCGATAGCTCTCGCTCTTGGCCAGGCCCTTCGCCTTCGCGCGCAGGTCGTCGATGAGAATCGGCGGCCCGATGCGCACCTCGAGCGCCTCGAACTTCGGCCACCACGCGCCCTTGGGCAGCGCGTCGTGGGTGCCCTTCAGGTACAGCGGCAGAATGTCGACGCCGAAGGACAGCGCGAGGTAGCCGGTGGTGGGCTTGAACTCCATCAGCTCGCCGTTGGGCGACCGCGTGCCCTCGGGGAAGATGAGCAGGTTGAAGCCCTGGGTGAGCGACTCACCGGCGAGGCGCAGCGACTCGCGCAGGCTGCCCTGCCGGTCCATCGGGATGAGGTTGGTGAAGTTCTCGAAGTACGCCCGCTTCCACGAGGTGTCGAAGAAGTAGTCGCGCGCCGCGAGCGCCACCAGCCGCTGCCCCTGCTCGCCGAGCGCCACCTTCACCAGGCCCATGTCGAGGTGGCTGGCGTGGTTGGCCACCACGAGGAAGTTCCGGTTCTGCGGCACGAAGCTCTTGCCCGTCACCTTCACGTCGAAGAG
>JALOQF010000407.1 GCA_025459425.1 Myxococcaceae bacterium
GGGTCTCCTGAGAGGCCTGACACCAACTTCAGCGCGACACGCCGGTCGAGCTGCGGGTCGTACGCCGCGTACACCGAGCCCATCGCACCGCTGCCGACGAGTTCGAGCACGACGTACCGGCCGACGAGGCTGCCTCGCTGGAGCCCCTCGGTACTGACCCTGGGCGCGGTGTCGGCGAGTGAGTCGGAGGACGACGGCGAAGACACGGCCCCAGATGATGCGCGCCGCGCCTCCGATGCAAGCGCGCGGGCGGCGCGTCGACACCGTGCCGACACGCGGGCCCCTCACCACTTCCGCTGGCCCGGGGCTGGTGTAGAGGGGCTCGAGCCATCCACCACAGGGGGAGAACCACCATGGCGAAGAAGACGACCAGCACCACCACGCCGGCGAAGAGCGCACCGACGCCGCGCCCGACCACGAAGCGGCCCACGAAGAAGGCCGCCGCGCCCACGCTGCAGGCCGAGGGCATTCCCGTGCCGACGCTCGCGCCCGTCGCGCCGGCGCGTGACGAGTACGTGCTCCAGCTCGGCAGCGGCTTCAGCCTGCTGACCCGCCGCGTCGGCGGCGGCGCCGTCACCGCGAGCCGCGTGCCCGCTGGCGCGGTGCTCGAAGTGTCGTACTGGAAGGAGCCCAGCCACCCCGCGCAGCCCACCGCCCGGCTCTCGTCGATTCTGCTGCACGCGCGCCTCGATGGCGTCGCCCTGCCGACGCTGACGCTGGCCTCGCTCGACGCCCACGGCCGCCTCGTGCGGACTGCGGGCCGGGTCGAGCTCCCCGAGTCGGCGAAGCTGCTCGAGTACTGGTTCGAGCTCGACACCGACGCCGGCGAGAAGCTGTGGGACTCGAACTGGGGCCACAACCACTGGCTCGAGCTGGCCTCGGGCGTGCTGCCGGGCGCCGACGCCGCGGCCGTCAGCCTCGAGAAGAACTGAAAGCCGGCGGTGCTGACGACGTTCTTGTCGCGGGGCGAGGTGGTGCGGCACGCGCGGGCGCTCCACCTGCTCCGGGAGCTGCGCGAGGCCTTCGTCGCCCAGGCCCGTGACGGCGCGTCGTCGACGCTGTCGCTGGACGTGCCGGGGCCGCACGGCGCCACCGCGTTGCGGCACGCCACGCTCGCGTCGATTCCGGCCTGGAGCCTCACCGTGCGCAGCGTGCTGCGGGCCGACGCGCGGGGCTCGGGTGCGGCGCTGCACCTCTACGACGGGCCCAGCGGCCGGCTGCTCGCCACCATGGACGCGGGCCACCTCGGCACCTTGAGCCAGTCGGTGGTGGGGGCCCTGGCCGTCGACGCGCTGGCGCGTTCCGAAGCGGCCGTCGTGGCGCTGCTCGGGGGAGGCCCCATCGCCTCGAACGCGCTCAAGGCGCTGCGGCTCGTTCGTTCGCTCCAGCGCGTGACGCTGTTCGACCCCGACCTCGTCTCGTCGACGAGCCAGGCGCTCGCGCTCCATCAGGCGTTGTCGGTGCCGGTGCGCGCGTGCGAGTCGGCGGAAGAAGCGGTGGCCATCGCCGACGTGGTGGTGCTGACGGGCCGGGTGCGGCTGCCCTCCGATGCGCTGCGCGACGGGGCGCACGTGACGGTGATGAGCGCCGAGCAGCACGCCGAAGCGCCGCTCCCAGACGCGGTGCTCGGCCGCGCGCGGGTGTTCAGTGAGCAACGAGCCCCGGCCCTGCCGTGGGCGCCGCGCGACGTTCGGGCGCTGGGCGAGGTGCTCGATGGTCGGGCCGAGGCGAGGCCCACGGCCAACGCGCTCACCATCTTCCTCGCCACCACGCCGCCGGTGGTCGACCTCGTCGCGGGGTGGCACGTGTTCGAGGGCGCGCGGCACGACGAGGCGCTCACCCGCGTCGACCTCGACGGCTGAATCGTTCGACGAAGCGGTGCGGCGCGGCGGGTCGAAGGAGCGCCGGGGCAGAACACGAAAAGTTTCGCGTCCTCTCGCCTGGCTGGGCGGACGGGCGCCCTACGGCGTCTTCGGCATCAGCACCTCGCAGCGGTCGTCGTAGATGCCGAACGCGCCGCACACGTCGATGGGGTCTTCTCCCGCGCGCGTGGCCGCGTCGATGGCGCGGCGAAAGAAGCCTCGCGCCTTCGCGAGCGCGGGCGACGCGGGGTCGATGGGACGCGGGCCGGGCTGGTCGTGGAGGCGCTCCAGCATCGCGCTGACGTCTGCCTCGGTGCCGCCGTCACGGAGGACCTCGAACAGGTCATCGGGGCCCGGGCCCTCGTAGGCGCCTTCGGCGATGAGGACCCAGAGCAGCGCGAGGTTCGCCAGCACCTTGCGCGCCTGGCCCGGCTCACCCGCACGCTCGGCCGCGGCGAGCGCCTCGAGCCAGGCGAGGTTCGCTTCGTCGGGGTGCCTCGACTCCCAGAAGACGACGCCCAGGTTGTTCGCGCTCAGGGCGAAGGCCTTCGGGTCGTCGCGCCGGTAGTTCATCGCGAGCGAGAACCACCCGACCGCCGAGTCGAAGTCGCACCGCTTCGCCCACAGGCCGAGGTCGTTCGCCAACAGCCCCAGCCTCGCGCGGTCGTCGGTCGACAGGTAGAGCGGTTGCGCTTCGAGGTAGCGCGCCTTCGCGTCCTGGCAGCGGTCTTCGTCGAGCGTGGTGTCGCCCGCGCGATGGAGCGCCACCGCTTCGCCCGTCACGTCGCCATCGGCCCTGGCCTGCCGTGCTGCGGCGACGAGCCGCTCGGTCGCGGCGCTCGAGTCACCCCGCGCCCGCAGCGCGAGCGCCTCGTCGATGGCCCGCTGCGCCGCCGCCCCGGGACGTCGCACTTCGGGCACGCCAGCGTCGACCGGCGGCGAGACGACCTTGTCGCGGCACCCAGCGCCGACCAGCACCAGCACGACGAGCAACCTCGGCATGCACCAGACGGTAGCACCGACCCGGGCGCTCCCGGCGCGCAGCCCGGCCTCCGAGCGAGGAGGCCCGGTTCGACCACCGCCGCGACGACGGGGTGACGCATCGCTGGAGACGCGCTGGAGGACGTCTTCGGCGATTGCGCTCCGCATCGTCCTCACCAGCCCGGCGTCTGGCGGGCTCCGGGTGACGCTGCCTGGCACCTCGCACGAGGGGCCCTGCGCGCGCGGAGAACCCCCGTTAGTCACGCTCCGCCGTGAGACCTTCCCTGCTCGTGTTGCTCACCCTGTCACCACTCGCTCGCGCCGCTGATGGTGGCGTGTGCGGACCGCCCAGCCCCGCCCCCGCCATGACCGACCCGAAGACGCCCGAGAAGAACGTGCTCGGCCAGCTGCTCACGCCGTGCTCGCACTCGCCGAAGACCGGCTTCTACCGCACCGGCGTGTGCTCGACGGGCCCCGACGACCACGGCACCCACGTCGTGTGCGCCACCATGACGAAGGCCTTCCTCGACTTCACCGTCTCGCGCGGGAACGACCTCGTCACGCCCCGCCCGGAGCTCCGGTTCCCCGGCCTCAAGCCCGGCGACCGCTGGTGTCTGTGCGCCACCCGCTGGCGAGAGGCCCTCAAGGCCGGGGTGGCGCCCCCCGTACGCCTCGAGTGCACCCACGAGAAGGCGCTCGAGTTCGTCACCCTCGACGACCTGCTCGCGCACACCGAGCCGGCGACGAAGCACTGAGCCCGCTTCAGCGCGCAGCCTGCGCCAGCCACCGGACGAAGGCCGCCACCACTTCGCGCTCGTGCCCTTCCGGCCGGCCCTTCAGCGCTTCGAGGTGGTAGTGCAGCACACACCCTTCGGCGGTGTCTTCGAACCAGGCGCTGCCCGACACGCCATCGAGCACGCCCGACGAGGGCACCCAGCGCACCTTGCGGGCGGCGTCGTCCCACCGGAACACCAGCGCGTAGGCCAGCGTCTCGCCGAACTCGTAGAAGACCTCGAGGGCGCGGCCGCGCTCGTCGGTGCGCACCACCTTCACCTTCTTCACGCCCGGAACCCACCGGCGCTGCTGGGCCACGTCTTCGAAGGCCCGAAACGCCACCGCCGCCGACACCGGGAGCCGCTCCACGTGCATGGGTGACAGTGTCGCTCGCAGGTGACGAGGGCTGGGTGACGAGCGCGTAACACCTGCGAACCGTCACGGACCTGACAGGGGTGTCGCGCTCGACCGATCAGGCCGGTCAGAAAACCCGTGGGAAATCGACGAACGGAGGTGCTCGTTCGAGGTGGCAGGCGGCTTGCTCACCTGCTCCCGTGGAGGTTCCCCATGCGTCCCACCAGCCACATCAAGCGCCCTGCCCCCCGGAAGAAGAGCCGGGCGGTGAAGACGCTCAGCGCCCAGGCCTGGGCGCAGGTGACGGTCACGATTCGGCAGCTCGCGGCCCAGGCCGCCTGACGCCGTCAGTCTTCGTCGGCCACCACTTCTTCTTCGGCCTCCTCGACGTCCTCGACTTCTTCCTCGTCCGAGGCTTCGCGGCCACCCTCCACCGGCTCGACCGGCTCGATGATCTTCGGCACCGCGGCGAGGCGGCTGCGACGGCTCTCAGAGGCGCGCGTCGACGCGGCTTCCCGCTGGTCCGCTCCACACTTCGGGCAGATCGGGTCCGGCTTCTTCATGTCGTAGAACTTCGTGCTGCACTTGAAGCAGACGAACTTGGTACCGAAGTCTTTCGCGGGCATGCAGGATGACCCCCAGTGGGTGGCGGAACTCAAAAACGAGGGCGGGTGCCTAGTGGTCCACCCGTTCCAAGTCAACGGTGGCCACGCTACGCTGGGTTCGTTACCTTCGAAGGGCCGGCTCGATCTCCGTGAACGTCTCCTGCTCCAACTGCGGTAAGCGCTACGTCCTCTCCGACGACAAGGTCGCGGGGAAGTCGTCCGTCAAGATTCGCTGCAAGCAGTGCCAGAGCCTCATCTCCATCGACGTGGCGTCGGGGGCGGCCTCGGTGGCTGGCGGAGGGAGCGCGACGGCCAGCAGCCCCTCGGGCATCCGCTCGTCGGGGGCGGTGGCGATGGCGGCGATGCAGCAGCCGGTGCAGCAGGCCGGGCGCAGCCCCTGGGAAGACGAGGCGACGAAGGCGATGCCCGCCCTCGACCTCACCACCCAGTGGCACGCGATGCTCGGAGGCGTGCAGCAGGGCCCCTTCGACGTGAAGACCCTCATGGCGAAGGCGGCCGCGGGTGAGGTGACGCTGCGCACCTACCTGTGGAAGGCCGGCATGACGGACTGGAAGCGCGCCGCCGACCTGCCCGAGGTGAGCGCCATCTTCGCGGGCGGGAACCAGGCGCCGGCGTCGAGCCCGTCGCAGGCGAGCAAGCCCGTGACGCGGCCCTCGCAGGCCGTCGCCCGCAACGACGTCGCGGTCGCCAACGAGATGCCCTCGCCCGAGGTGACGAAGCCCCGGGGTGGCAACGTCGCCGATCCACTCCCCTCGAACCAGCTCGCGGGTGGGCCGATGCCGCAGGCCCAGGGCCAGCGCGCCTCGGGGGCCTTCAAGGCGCCGGTCGAGACGAAGCCGGCCCCCGCGGAGCAGCCGCTCAACGACCTCTTCGGCGACGTGCCGCTGTCGGGGCCGAGCGCCGTGTCGAGCCTCAGCGGCCTCTCCGAGACCCCCTCACAGCCATCGGAGCAGGTGGCCAGCGGGGCCTCGGACGTCGACCCGTTCGCCGCGCTCGGGGAGGCCAGCGACAAGGAGCTGCCGCCTCCGGGCGAGGCCACCAAGTTCTTCATCGCGCAGGCCGGCGTCAACAAGCGCAACCCGCCGTGGAAGATTGCCCTCTTCGCGGTGAGCCTCGTCGGGCTCCCGGCGGCGGTGCTGTACCTCTTGTCGACGTTCCAGGTGGTGCAGCTGCCGATGGTGACGCGCACCGCCGAAGACGGCACCGAGGTGCAGGAGAGCTTCTTCTCGCCGGGCGGCGTCTCGGGCCTCAAGGACATTCTCACCGGCGACGCCAAGCGGAAGAAGGACGAGGCCGAGCGCCGGCAGAAGGAGCTCGCGGCTGCCCAGGAAGCAGTCCGTCAGCGCGCCCTCGCTGCGCGCGCCACCGGTGGCACCGAGGCTGCGCCCGACCAACCCGTGCCGACGAAGCCGGTGAACCCCGAGCTGGCGATGAACTACGCCGACCTCGACGACCCGAACAAACGCAACGTCAAGCTGCGCGACCGCGACGCCACCAACGCCGCCGCCATCGCCTCGGC
>JALOQF010000408.1 GCA_025459425.1 Myxococcaceae bacterium
GCGTGCTTCGCCCAGTGGTTCTTCGCCATCGAGTCGCGGTCCGACGCGATGAAGAGGCCGACGAAGGCGACGTAGAGCGAGAAGGTCACCAGGGCCCCCATGAGCAGGTCGTCGTCTCCGTCGACCACCCACGCGCCCAGGAAGACGGCCAGCCCACCGAGGGCCTGCACGACGAAGAGCACCCGCGGCCCCGCGGCGTAGGGCTCGGTCGGCATCGACAGGCGCGAGGCGGCCGACTCGAACAGCAGCAGCGCCGTGGTGAGGAGCGCGAAGCCACCGCCACCGAGGGCGAGCCAGAAGCCGGGGTCGCCGAGCTTGCGCGGCGCCTCTTCGGCGAGCGCCACCGCGATGCCGATGCCCGTGCTCGACGCCACCGCGAGCACGCCCAGCACCACGAAGTGCAGCAGGCCCCGCACCAGCCGTGACTCGGCCAGCGTCGCGAGGCTCACCGCCACCGACACCAGGAAGACCTGGAACACCGCGCCGAGCGTGAGCGCGATGGCGATGGTCGGCAGGTCGATGCCGTTGAGGTAGTAGCTGAACAACATGAAGGGCGCGGCCGCCGACGCGTAGAGCGCGCCCTGGAGCACGAAGCTCGTCAACTTCCCGAACAGGATGCGGCGAGGCCCCAGCCCGGTCAGCGACAGCAGCACCCACGTCTCGTCTTCCTGCTCGCGCGCCATCGAACGGTACGCGGTGTAGGGAATGACGAAGTGCTGCACGCCCGAGAGCGCGACGAAGAAGGCGTAGAAGCTGCCGAGGCCCGCCTTGTCGGACTCGTCGGCGGCGAGCGACGCCACCATGGCGATGACGAGGCAGCCCAGCAGCATGAGGCTGAAGAAGACCCAGAACACCTTCGTGCGCAGGTGCTGCCGCAGCTCCTTCACCACGATGGGGTTGACCCGGTCGGCCAGCCTCGCGCCGAAGCGGTCGAGCCAGTCGGGCGCGGGCGGCGCCGGCACCCCGGGCGCCTCGAGTGCGGCCTCGGGCGTACTCACTGCACCCTCCCCTTCGTCACGTGGAGGAACGCGTCTTCGAGGTCGAGCTGCCGCGTCTGGAAGCTGCACACCGGAACGCCTTCGCGCACCAGCGCCGCGATGAGCCGCGCGCACGCCTCGTCGACCCACTGCGGCTTCGCCTCGGCGCCGGCTTCGAGCTCGAGCCGCAACCGAATCACGTCTTGCGCGAACGACACGTTCTTCACCTGCGGCTGCACGAGGAGCACCCGCTCCGCGTGCGACAGGGCCTCGGCCAGGCTGCCGTTCGGCACGAAGAGCCTCAGCTGCACCTCGGTGGACGGCGCCGCGCCAGCCGAGCGGTGCAGAATCTCGGCCACCGGCCCCGTCGCCAGCAGCCGCCCCTGCTCGATGATGGCGCAGCTGTCACAGATCTCACTCAGCTCGGTGAGGATGTGGCTCGAGATGAGCACCGCCTTGCCCTGCGCGGCGAGCGCCCGCAGCAGCTCGCGGAGCTCGATGCGTGCGCGAGGGTCGAGGCCGTCGGCCGGCTCGTCGAGGATGAGCAGCTTCGGGTCGTGCAGCAGCGTTCGGCCCAGCGCCACGCGCTGCTTCATGCCCTTCGACAGCTCGCTCGTGAGCTTGTCCTTCAGCGGCAACAGGCCCGTGAAGTCCATCACCGAGTCGACGCGCTCGACCCGCGCCCGCCCCTGCTGGCCATAGGCCCGGGCGAAGAAGTCGAGGAACTCGAACACCGTCATGTCGTCGTAGGTGCCGTAGCGGTCGGGCATGTACCCGATGAGCGGCCTCGCCTGGTCGGGCCGCTCCACCACCGAGCGGCCGTCGAGCAGCACCTCGCCACCGGTCGGCACGTCGAGCGTCGCGAGGATTCGCATCGTCGTCGACTTGCCGGCGCCGTTGGGGCCGATGAAGCCGAGAATGGTGCCGGCCTCGAGGTCGAAGGTGACGTCGTCGACCGCCTTGAGGGCGCCGAAGTGCCGCGAGAGGTTCTTCACCTGGAGCAGGCTCACGGCTCGACCTCCCCCCGCACGACGTGCTGCGCGGCGTGGACGTCGGCCGACACGCCGCCCATCGGCACGAAGGCGGTGCCCTGCACCCGCGCGAGGAACTGGCCGTCGTCGAGCGGCGCCATCACCACCGGGCTGGTGTACGCCGCGACGAAGCGGCGGCCGGCCTCGAGCGCCAGGCCCGTCTCGTCGACGCGGTCGTCGGGCTCCATCGTCACCTCGCCGCCGTCGCGCACGTCACGGGCGACGTACAGCGCGCCGTCGAGCCGCACCCACACCACGTCGATGCGCTCACCCAGCGCGTTCTGCAGCACCACCCGGCTGCCCTCGCGCCTCGCCACCAGCCGCGCCCGCGACGGCGTCACCGACGCGATGCCCCACTCGCGGTACGTACGCGAAGGCACGAAGCCTGCCCCGAAGCGCGCTCCGTCACGCCACTCGAGGGACACCGGGGTCGGGTCTCCGTTTCGTCGGGGCGCGATGACGCCCGTGCTGCCGTCGAACGACGCGGTGCGCGGCGCGAGGTTGGCGTACCAGCCCGACAGCCCCAGGGTGACGGCGCGGTGCTGCGCGCGGTCGAGCAACGTGTACCCGTACGTCGCCGCGTGCACCCGGAAGCCATCGAGCAGCACCGACGAGCCCAGAATCAGGACGCAGGTCGCGAACGCGGTGATGGGAATGGTGGCGAGCAGCACCGCGGGCCCCCGCTTGCGCGCGATGAAGACGCTGCCGGGCCCGATGAGCAGCGTGAAGAGCGTGATGATGACGAGGAAGCGCGCCACCGGGACGATGGCCTGCGGCAGCAGCGCCTCGAAGGTCGACGTGCCCTCCAAGCGGGAGCGCCGCGTCCCACGCGACTCGAGCTGGCCGAGCGGCTCCACCGGCAACTGCGAAAGGGGCACGCTCGCGAACGAGGCGTCTTCGTCGAGCACGGTGACGGCCCCGAACCCGTACCGATGCGTCGGCCCGTCGCCCTCGAGCAGCGGCAACAGGGCGGGCGTGGCGGGCCGCGACTGCAGCACCAGGCTCCCACCCGTGGCGACCCAGGCTTCGAGCGCGGCGCGCTGCGCGTCGGACAGCCCCTCGAGCCCGCGCGGGTCGACGAGCGCCACCGCATGGAAGCCGAGGTACGCCGAAAGCTCGGTGGGCGCCTCGTCGAGCGACATCGTCAGCACCTGGTCTTCACCGTTGGTGTTGTCGGGCTTCTTCCGCGCGAAGACCTCGAAGGCCTCGGGCGAGCCGTAGGCCAGCACGAGCCGCGAGGCGCCGTAGATGGAGGTGAAGCCGAGCGCCTGCGACTGCCGGCCGATGACGGGGCTCGAGGCCTCGAACTGGCCCCAGTGCAGCTCCGCGGGCACCGAGAGCGTGATGCTCCGACGCTCGCCCGCCGCCACCTCGACGACGCGCTTCACCTCGCTGTTCGAGCCGCCGCCCAGGCTGCGAAACGCGAGCGTCATCGTCTGCTTCGGCCCGCCGGTGTTGTCGACGGACACGCGCATGGGAAACCAGCCCATCGCCGGCGTGTGGTGACGGCTCGACACCGAGACGATGGTGGGCATCGACGACACCTCGACGCGCTCCGTCTGCGAGAACTGGTAGTTGAGCGTGCCCTGCTCGCCGAACGTCTGGAGCCGCGGCAGCTGCGACGACGAGGGCGCCAGGGTGCGCGGCCGCCGGGCCCACGCGGGTGCCGCGACCAGCACCCCCACCAGCGCGAAGGCGACGCCTCTCACCGTGCCACCTCGGGCACGTGCGCGAGCAGCCCATCGACGACCGCCTGCGCGCCCACCTTCTCGAGGCTCGCGTCGTACGACAGCACGAGGCGGTGGTTGAGCACCGCGCTGGCGAGCTCACGCACCTCGTCGAAGCCCACGTTGGGCTTCCCCTTCGTGAGCGCCCAGGCCCGGCTGGCGGCGGCGAGCGCGAGGGCCGCGCGCGGAGAGCCTCCGTACTTGACGAAGCGCTTCACGGTGGGCGCCGCGCTCGGTGACGCGGGGTGCGACGCCTCGACGAGCCGGCCGATGTAGTCGGCCACCGGGTGCGGCAGGTGCACCCGGTCGACGGTGGCGAAGAGGGCGTCGAGCGATGCGGGCGTCACCACGGCGTCGAGGGCCGGCGGCGCGCCGCGCACCCGCTGCGTGAGAATGGTGGCGAGCGTCTTCGCGCCGACGGCCGGCACGAGCACCCGGAAGAGGAAACGGTCGAGCTGCGCCTCGGGCAGCGGGTAGGTGCCCTCGAGCTCGATGGGGTTCTGCGTCGCGAGCACGAAGAAGGGCGACGGCAGCGGGTGCGTCGTGCCGAGCACCGTGACGCTGCGCTCCTGCATGGCCTCGAGGAGCGCCGACTGCGTCTTCGGTGACGAGCGGTTGATCTCGTCGGCCAGCACGATGGAGGCGAACAGCGGCCCGGGGCGGAAGGTGAACGCCCGCGTCTCGCCGTCGATGACGTAGGTGCCGGTGATGTCGCCCGGCAGGAGGTCGGGCGTGAACTGCACGCGCTTGAAGGGCAGGCCGAGCAGCTTCGCGAGGCCCTTGCAGAGCTCGGTCTTCCCGAGGCCCGGGAGCCCCTCGAGGAGCACGTGCCCCCGTGCGAGCACCGCAGTGACGACGCGATCGACCACCGTGTCTTGATCGAGGAGCACCTTCGACAGGCCCCCGCGCAGCATCGCGATGGCCTCGACCGCCGCCTGCACCTCGTTCGGACTCAAGACCTCGGCCACGTGTCGACCCTCCAGACGGCGTGTGTCAGCGCTTCGAATCGAAGTACCGCTCGATGAGCGCGCGGTTCTTCGGCAGCATGGGCGCAGCGCCCGGGCCCGGTGCCTGGTCTCCCGCAGCCGCGCCCGTTCCCGTTCCGGGCGAGATGGGGTTCGGCTTCACCCGCGGGTTCGCCGCGCGCAGGCCGTAGAGTTCTTCGGCCTCGCCGCCCTGCCCCTTCGGCAACGGCTCGAACTGGAGGCGCTCCGGGTCCATGTCGGCTGGGTTGCCGAACTCGAGGGCCGACGCGCTTCCACGGGGCGAGGACCCGCCAGCCGTCCCGTCAGGGTCGACCTGCTGCGAGAGGTGGCCGGGCTTCGAGGGGTCGAGCCGTGGCTGCTGGGAACCGGAGCCGGGCACCCGGACCGCGCCGCGGCTGCGACCAGAGTCACGCTGCACCCCGTTCTTCTGGCCAAATGCGTTGGTGAGGCGCTGCCGACGCTCCGCGAGCGCGCGACGCAGCTCGTCTGCCTGCTGGCCGCTCATCGAACGGGCCTGACCCGACGTCGCTCGCGGTTGTCCGTGTTGACCGTTCTGACCCTGCTGACCGTTCTGCCCCTGCTGACCGTTCTGCCCCTGCTGCCCGTTCTGTCCCTGCTGCCCGTTCTGCCCCTGCTGCCCGTTCTGCCCCTGTTGACCGTTCTGCCCCTGCTGCCCGTTCTGCCCCTGCTGCCCGTTCTGCCCCTGCTGCCCGTCCTCACCGCTGGGCTGCGAGTCGGGGGGCATGTCGTTCGCGCCCGCCGAGGCCTCGAGCTCCATCAACGCGCGCTCGAGTTCGTCACGCTCCCGGCTCGCTGACTCGTTGGCCTGCGCGCGAGCCACTGCATCGGAGAGCGCCGCGGCGGCGGCTTCGGCGCGCGCCAACTCCGAGGCCGCCTGCTGCGCCTTCTCGTCGAGGGCCTTGTCGAGCGAGTCAGCGGCCTCCCAGTCGGCGGCGTCGAAGGCCCCGTTCGCGAGCTCGTCCTGGAGGCGCTGCAGCTCCTGCTTCGCGGCCTCGTCCGAAGGCTCCTCTTTCGTGAGGGCGTCGAGCTTGTCGACGAGCGCTTCGACGCGCGTCGCGGCGGCGGCGTTCTCGGGCTGCACCGGCTGCGCTGCCTTCGGCACGAAGAACCCGCCCACCAGAAAGGCCAGCGCCAGGCTCAACGCCGCGAGCGGCCGGCGAACGTCGACGTCGGGAAGCTGGAGCGACTTGAGGCGGGTGTTGACGTCGAGCTCCCACCCGCCGACGGGCACCTCGAGGCGCGTGAGCAGGAGCCCGCCCAGCTGGGCTCGGCGGTCGGCCACCACCGCCGCCGACTCCAGCGAGATCCACCCACGCCGCGCGCGCAGCACGGTGATGACCACGACGAGCGCGAGCGCGAGCAACCCCA
>JALOQF010000409.1 GCA_025459425.1 Myxococcaceae bacterium
GCCGCGCCCGGCACGCCACCCGCCTCGCCGAAGCGCTCGACGAGATCGATGGCGCGGTCGAGCGCCGCGGGCGCGAGCTCCACCCGCCGCACCTTCCCCAGCCGGCGCGCTGCCGCCGCGAGCGCCTTCTTCGCCTGAGCGGAGCCCAACGGCCTCACGGCGATCGCCCGGAGCGCCCGCACGAAGGCCCCGTGGGTGCGCTCCGCGCGGGCCACGTCCTCGGGCGTCGCCTCGACGACGAGCCGCACCTCGTTCGTCTCGACCGACGCGAGCAACTGCTGCGCGAGATCGAGCCCCGAGTCGCCACGGCCGGTGCCCGCGCTCAAGAGTTCACCCAGCGAATCGAAGTGCAGCACCGCGTTGCGGGTTCGCAGCGAGGCGACCATGCGCCGCACCCGGTCCTGCCACTCGCCGAGGTAGCGCATGCCCGCCACGATGCGGCTGCCGCTCGTCGAGTAGACCTCGAGGCCGTGCAGCGGGTGTTGCTTCGGCACCTCGGCCGAACGGTGCACCACCTCGTGCACGAGCGCCGTCTTCCCGACGAGCGAGGGGCCGACGAGCAGTACGCTCCCCTTCCCGCTCCCGAGGAGCGCCTCTTCGAGCAGCGCCGCCTCTGCGTCCCGCTCGAACGCCCGCTCGAGCAGACCCGCGCCCGCCTCGTCGTTGAGCCGACGGCAGGCCTCGGACAACCCGGGCGGGAGCGGCTGGCGACGCTTGTCCTGCTGCGCTTCCTTCACCTGCTCGCGGCGCGCGCTCGCCCGCTCGTCGAACTTCGTCGTCACCGTGAGCGACCGCACCGACTCCTCACCGTCCCACGCCACCTCGAGCAGCCGCTCGAGCGGCGCGAGGTGCAGCTCGTGGCGAATCACCTCTTCGATGAAGCCGTCGAAGTCGGCGAGCTCGGCGAGCGTGTGCTCCAGCTCGAGCCTGGGAACCAGCACGCGCGCAGGCCCCTTCTCGTCGCTCGACACCAGCACGCTGAAGCGCATCGGCACCGGGAGCAGCCGGCCCCGCTGCATCGCCCGAATCGTCAGATCGACGCGGCGGAGCGTGAACGGGCCCAGCGCCGGCAAAGCGCGCAGTTCACCGCGGTCGAGCAGCTTTCGGCACACCTCGGTGAGGTCGGCGTAGACCGCGCTCATCGTCTCGCCGAAGGACGCGAGGTGCGGTGCGTCGAGCAGGTGCGCGCTGTACCCGACGCCGGGGAACTTCCGCACGAAGACCGGGAAGGTGCGCGTCTCCATCACGTGGCTCCTCTCGTGCGAACGCCGGCCGACGAGCCGGTACCGGCGCTGCGCCCCTCGACCACGGAGAGGCGACGACGTACCGGAGCCCCCGCGGCTGAGGCTGCCGCTTGAAGGCGCTGGTGGATCCCCGACGTCATGACGCGCCTCCTTTGGCGCGAAGGCAGGCTGCCAGGTGCGCCAGCGCCTCCGAGGCAGGAAGCCCCGTGGCGACGAAGCGGCCGGTGACGCCCAGGCGTTGCTCGAACACGATCACCGGGAAGGCATCGGGGCTCGGCTCGGCCCCCGCACGTCGAGCCTCGCGCTCGGCGGCCGTCTGCGCTTCCCACCCCGACAGCGCGGCCTGAACCGCGTCGTCGCTTCCGTCGCCGACCTCGAGCGGCAGCGCGCGCACCAGGGCCCGCCGTGACACGCCTTCGGCGTCGAGCCCCTCGACCAGCGCGTAGCCCAGCCACGGCTCGAGCAGCGCGCGCGTACCCGGCCCCTCGAAGACGAGGGCCCGTCGCCGCTCTGCCGCCGGCCGCTCGGCCTGCCACGGCCCCAGCGACGGCTGGTGGAGTCTGCGCGTCGGCCCCAGCGCGAGGGACGCCGCGAAGGCCTCGATGGCCCAGCCGGCGTCGACCGCGACGGACTCGAGGACGAGCATGACCACCTCATCAGGGCGATCGGCGGCGGCGAGGCGCGCGGCGAGGAGCTCGAGCTCGACGAGCGCTGGTCCGAGCACCGGCGCGACCGCGTTGATCGTCGCCTCCGGGTTCGGGGCGTAGAGCACGCCGCCCACCTCGGGCTGGGGCCGGTTGTGCTTCGGCTCACGCCAGGGGTTGCGACGCCCGCCTCGATCCCGGTCCGAGTGGGGAACGGCGCCAACGCGCTCCTCGTACAGCTGCGGATCGAGTGGGCCCTCGAGCAGCGCCTCGAGGCGCGTCACCAGCGCCGCCAGCTCGTCCACCAACTCGCAGCCGGCGGGGACCGGGCGCCCATGCGCCAGGGCCGCCCGGCGCTGCGCCATGAGCGCCCGTGCCCCCGCGCCCTCTTCGAGCGACCGCGCCAGGGCGAGCGCGTCGCGCGTCGCCTGCGTCAGCCTGGGCACCGTCCAGCTCGCGGGAGCGGGCGACGCGACGGGCGCGGCCGGCGAGAGCAGTCGTACCGACAAGGCCGAGGTCTCTCCCCGCCTGAGCAGCTCCACCAGCGCGAAGTCGTCGGACGCCCGGCGGACCAGATGATGCGCGAGGGGCACGGCGAGCTGCCGCTCGAGCGCGCGCTTCAGCGGCCGGGCCCCGTACCGGGGGTCGAAGGCCTGCTCCACCAGCAGCTCGAGCAGCTCGGGCTCGACGTCGACGAGCACGTTCGACCGCTGAAGCCCCCGCCGCCGCAGCAAGCCGCCGAGCGCGTGCTCGACCACCACCCGCAGCGCGGCGCGGTCGAGCGAGCGGAACGGCACGATGCGATCGATCCGGTTGAACAGCTCGGGCCGGAAGAAGGCGCGCGCGGCGGCGAGGTAGTGCTGGCTCGCCGCCTGGACGTCGCCCTGCACGAAGCCGCTCTGCGTCGCCGCTTCCCGCACCCCGAGGTTGCTCGTCATCACCACCACGCAGTTGCGCCCGTCGGCCGTGCGCCCGCTCGCGTCGCTCAAGCGGCCCTCGCCGAGGAACTGGAGCAGCGCGTCGAAGACCCTCGGGTGCGCCTTCTCGATCTCGTCGAAGAGCACGACGCAGAACGGCTGGGTCTTGAGCGCCGTCAGCAGTTCACCCTCGGCCCCGCCAGCGGAGCCGATGAGGCGCCCCACCGAGCCCGGCGCAGCCAGCTCGGACATGTCGAAACGAACGAGCCGCTCCGACGAGCCGAACAGGTACCGGGCGAGCGCCTTGGCCGTCTCGGTCTTGCCCACGCCGGTGGGGCCCACGAAGAGGAAGTTCGCCAGCGGCTTGTCGGGATCCTGCAGCGACTGCTGGAGCGACAGCACGGCATCGGTGACGGCGTCGATGGCCTCGGGCTGGCCAGCGACCTGCGCCGACAGCTCCGCGCGAATCTCGCTCCGTCGCCTCGGGGCTGCCCCGCCCAGCACGAAGTCTGGAAGGCCCGTCTCGCGCCGCATCGCCTCGACGACGTCGGCTGGCCGGTACCGTCGCACGCCGCCGTGCACGACGCCCGGTGACGCCAGCACCTGATGCAGCAGCCGCACCGCCCGGCCAGGCAACGCGCGGCTCGCCTGGAATCGGCCCGACAGCTCCATCGCCACCTGCAGCACGTCGGGCGACACCCTGGCGGGCCGCTGGCCGGACGAGCCCTCGAGCGCGCGCACGGCCGACAACAGCACGGGAATCGTCTCGCGCTCGGACATCGGCGGCACCTGAATGACGTCGAAGCGCGCAGCGAACGACGGGGCCTCTTCGCGCATGCGCTCGAAGCGCTCGGGCGTGCACTCGCCGATCACCGACAGCTCGCCGCGCGCGAGCGACGGCTCGAGGTACATCGCCAGGTGGGTGTCACCCTTCGCGTGCCGCCCCGCGAAGACGAGCGACGCCAGGTCGTCGACGAAGAGGATGTCGCCCGTCTCGGTCAGCTCGGCGCACAGCTCACGCGCGCGGGCCTCCCACTGCCCGACGTACGACATGCCCGCGATGAACTGGTTGCCATCGGTTCTCCACACGTCGCGGCGCCGAGACGTCTGCCGCTCGACGAGGCGCCTGGTGACCTCGTGCACGATGGCCGTCTTGCCCACGCCCCCCACGCCCACGAGCGCGATGGCGACACCGGGGCGCTTCTCGATCGCCTCGACGAGGCTCGTGACGATCGCCTCGCGGCCAAAGGCGCGGCCGAGCGTGCCGTCTCGGGCCTGGTGCGAGAGGTTGCGGCCAAGCTGGCGAAGGGTGCGGGCCGAGAGCCGCGCGCGGGTGCGGCGCTGTTCGCGCTCCTCGGGGCTCTCGGTCGCCTCGGCCGGCGACGCATCGTTCTTCGCTGGGGCCTTTCGTCGGCGCATGCGCAGCGGCACGGTCCGACGCGGAAGAATCGTGGGCGCGTCGGCGTCGACCTCGAGCAGATCGAGGCGTTGCTCCTGCTCGCTGGCGATGGCCTTCAGCGTGGGAACGCGCTGCTCGAGGCACCACGCGCGCAGGCGGTGCTCGAGGCCGGCCTGTACGTCATCGGCCGTGGCGCAGGCGAAGCGCAGCCACGGCGCCGTCGTCGGCGTGGCCACCCAGAAGTCGTCACGCGGCCACTTCTCGAGCAGCACCGGCACCCGGCCCTCGAGGTGGTAGGCCCGCCCGTCGCGTTGGTCGCGCGCCGTGAAGTCGAGCGGGACGTGCTTGAGCTTGAGGTGCGGCGCCAGTTGCCAGCGCCACGCTTCCCCCGGCGGCTCCTGTTCGAACGCGAGCATCACCTGCAGCGACAGGTCGTCCTTCAGCTCGCTCAGGCTGGGCCCCTCGCCGCGAATACCGGGCCAGTGCGGCAGCCAGCAGCGCACGACCCCGATCCCTGGCCGCTCGAGCACCAGTGGCAGCTTCAGCTCCATGCGCTGGCCTTTCCCTCGAAGACGACGTGGCGCACGTAGGCGGCGAGCACCGAGGCATAGTGGAAGGAGCCGTCGACGCGATGTTCGGTGCCGGTGCGGTGATCCTTGAGCAGCCCGAACTCCTGCCCGCGACGGGTCGGCCACACGCGGCGGATCTCGGTGTTCGGGAGCACGGCCTCGAGGCTCTCGGCGCGCGGCAGCTCACCGGTGCCGACGCCGAAGTGCACCTTCACCTCGAAGGACGAGCCGCCGTCGTACACCCGGTGCACCCCGTGTTCCGACGAAAGCAACGCGGGCAACCAGGGGCCGAACAGGCGCAGGGCCAGCGCCTCGGCGTTCGGAGGTTCGGGCGAGGTCTGGAGCTTCCACTCGGACGTCGCGGGGCCTGCGGCGGCCGCAGCCGAGAGGAAGCGCTCGAGGGCCTTCACCTGCTTGACGGCCTCCTCGAGGGGCACGTCGTGCTTGTCGCGGTAGAGCCGCGCCGCAGCTGCGACCCCCTGCTGCTGGAGCGTTCGTTCGATCCGATCGCGAGACAGGCGCGGCGCCGCAGCGGGCGTCGCGGGCCGGCCGAACACCGGAACGAGCGCCAGGGTCTCGACGCGCAGCCCTCGCCCCCTCGCCCACCCGAGGTAGCCGCTCTGGAGCCACTGCGCCCACCGCAGCGAGCTCCGGCCCGGCACGAGCACGAGCGTACCGGCCTCGACGCCCGGCGTACGGCTGGCAAAGAGGCGCTCGGTCAACGGGTGGAGCTCGGCGCGCTGGGCCTCGAGCGACGCGTCGAGCTCCGAGGCCGACCGCCGCGCACGCGTCGCGTACGCCTCGAAGGCGAGCTCCTCGACGGCCTCGACCTGCGTCTTGAGCTTCGTGAAGCCCTCGTCGAGTTCGCGCACGGCGCTCGCCCGTCGTGCTTCGTCGTCGGCCAGCGCGCGATCCTTCCAGAACGAAGGCTGCCGCGAGAGCCGCTCGAAGAGCCGGAAGTCGTCGCGCAGGCGGGCCATGAGCGGAGCGCCAGCCCACTCCGCGACCTCGCCACGCAGCGACGCCGCCTTCTCGCACACGGACAGCAGCTCGGCGCGCGAGGCCGCGTCCGACCCCTTCCCGGCCGGCACCAGCGTGAAGTCGAGCGCACCGTCGGAGGCGCTCACCCGCAACTCGCTCGGCCCGGCCGGCGAATGGGCGGCGAGGTGCGCAGCGGCCGGCACGACGAGGCGACGCTCGATGGCGCGCTTGAGCGGGCGGGCTCCGTACCGGGGCTCGTGCCCCCACTCGGCGAGCGCCTGCTTCGAGGCCCCGTCGATCGACAGCGTGACGTCGAGCCGCGCCAAC
>JALOQF010000410.1 GCA_025459425.1 Myxococcaceae bacterium
GTCGAGGTCGAGGCGGTGACGCCCTCGGGCGACTGCGGGCGCAGCAGCGTGGGCGAGACGCGATCGATCGACCCGTGGAGCTCGAAGAGCCCCAACGTCGCGATGCGCTGGTTGTTCGCGAAGATGTCGCCGTTGGGCTCGACGCGCACCGACGACTGGGGCGGCGCGATGATGGGCTCGCCCGCGACGTCGACGAGGGGCTGGCCGTTCACCCGGAGCACGTTGTCGGCGTCGACTTGAATTCGGCCATTGCGCGTGAAGGCGAGCCCGTCGGTGAGCTTCACCGCGAGAAAGGCCTTGCCCGTGGGGAGCACGTCCATCGGGTCGCCCGAGTGCACGACCGCGCCGTTCGAGAGATCGAGCTGGGTCTGCACCGCCGCGGGGTAGACGAGCTCGGGTTGCTCGCCTCCAGCGCGCGCGAGGAAGGCCTCGAACGCAGGGCGCGCGGCCTTGAACCCGGGGGTGTTGATGTTGGAGAGGTTGTCGGAGACCGACTCGAGCTGCGCCATGCGGGCCGCAGCGCCGTTCATGCTCACGTAGATTCCGTCGGCCATGGTGCACCTCCACCGGGACCAGGGAGCAGTGCGTGTGCCATGGCGCGGCGGCACGCTCTGCCGGGTCAGCCGCGTCGGCCGGCCGGTTCTGCCCGGCACGCCCTGCCGGGTTGTCGCGCCGCTGACAGGTCCCATCGACCCGCAAGGTCAGCGGTGACCCGCGCCGACGGCAGGACAATCAAGGGGCTGCGCGAGGCGCGGGGTCTGCACGGAACGGCGTTCATGCGGACGAGGCTCGACGCGGTGGTGACGGTGCGGGAGCAGGGTGAAGAGAAGGCCCTGCGGCAGGTGGTCGAGGCCGAAGCCCGGGTGAAGCTGGCCGTCGAGCGCGCCGAGGCGCTGGCCCGGGCTGCGACGGTCGACCATCGCCGCGCCGGAGACGCGTCGACGTGGGAACTCACCGAGGCGGCCCACGTGCGGGCGCTCGGAGAGGCACGGCGCGCCCAGAAGGAAGTCGAACAGGCCCAGCAGCAGGTGGCGAAGGTGCGACTCGTGTACACCACCGCACACCGTCAGGCCGAGGTCGTGCGTCGGGTCGCCGAGGCGCGGCGCGACGAGCTGCGAAAAGACGCCCAGCGCACCGAGGACAAGCAGCTCGACGAGGTGGCGTCGCTGCTGTGGTTCCGCAAGGCGGGGTGAAGACGAGACGGCGGAGTTGCACTGCGGTGCCGGGCGAAAGACGCATCGGGCGTCTGACTGCTGGGCGCGTCTTCTGGCCGAGCACGAAGGAGACCGAGAGCTGGCCAGTGGCACTCCCTCGCGAGGCTGAAGGACGCGTCGCTCGCCCGGGCGCTTCTTCGACTGGCTGAGGTTCGTGGCAGTGCCTCTCGAGCTGAAGGACGCGTCGCTGAGGTCCGTTTCGGTCAGCGGCGCCTTGCAGAAGAGGGCGCGCCTCCCGACGAGGCGTGCACGAAAAGCCGAGCGCCGAAGTCTCATGGTGCCGCGGGGTGAAGACGAGACCTGGCCAGTGGCAGTCCCTCGCGATGAAGGACGCGTCGCCTGCACAGCTAGACTGGCTGAGGTTCGTTCAGGGGTACCTGGCAGAAGACGACACGCCTCTCGACGAGGCGTGCGCCGAAGGCCCACCGCCGAAGTGTCTCACGGTGTCGAGAGCTGATCAGTGGCAGTGCCTCGCGAGGCTGAAGGACGCGTCGCCCGCGCAGGACGACTCATCGACTGGCTGAGGTTCGTTCAGCGGTGCCTGGCCGAAGACGTCAGGCCGCTCGACCAGGCGTGCGCCGAAGGCCGACCGCCGAAGTGTCTCACGGCGCCGCGGTGCGCCGGGGTTCGCTCCGCGGCCACAGGGCGAAAGCAACCGCCAGGAGCCCGAGCATCGTCAGCGCGGCTCCGACGAGGAAACTCGTGGGCAGATACGAGAACTCCACCACGTGAATGCCTGCGGGAATCGCGACCGCGCGCACGAGGTAGTTGGCCCGCAGAATCGGCGTGTCGGTTCGATCGACGGACGCGGACCAGCCCGGGTACCAGGCGTCGGTCAGCACGAGGAATCCGGAACGACACGAGCGGACCTCGACGACCACCCGCCGCGGCTCATCACGGACGATCGAGGCAGCCCGCTCCGCACACGGCGGCGCTTCCTCGCGGCTCGGCAGTGGCCCGACGAGCTGCACCCGGCTCCGGTAGTCGTATTGGTTCGTCCGCAGCGTGCTCCGCGCGACGTCCTCCGTGACGAAGTCGGCGTCATGAACGACGAAGGCTCGCGGGAGCGCCGTACGTGAGCGGAAGAGCAGAGGTGCCTCGAGCGCGGTCGGCACCGGCTCGAGATCGGCGAAGGGCGCCTCTCCATCACGCACGTAGAACTCGACGCCCGCCAGGTCGAACGCCGCTCGGCTGCCCTCGGCGAAGACGTCGTCGACGCGGAGCGGCTCGGGGGCTCCGTACCCCTCGACGGCACGGAGGTGCTCCTCGACGAACCGCAGAGGCACGAGGGCGGGCCGGCTGGCCTCGATGAACGCGGCCGAGTCGCGCTCCGGTGCCGAAAACCTCACGCTGATGCGTCCCGTGAACGTCGAGCCCATCGCAGCCGCCAGAGGTGAAGCCGCCTCGAGCGCACGTGCATCGCGCCAGAGCGGGTGCCCCAACAGCACGTTCGCGGCGCCCAGCTCGACGAGCGCAGCGATGGCCACCGCGAGCCGCACCTTGTGCGCTCGACGTGGAGGTGCCGCGCCCAACCAGCCAGCGAAGGCGAGCAGGCCCATCGCGAGCCCAGTGCCCAGGCCTCCTGCCGCACCCGGTCGCACCGCCCCCGTCTCGACCGCGACGAGGGCGACCATGGCGAGCCCCACGAGCACCGCCACCCGCCGCAGCACGGTCGCGCGACTGGGCCGGCGCCCCCGGGCGCGTGCGACCACCGCGTCGAATCCGAAGGCAGCAAGCACGGCTGCTGCAAGCGCGACCGCGACCAGGTACTTCGCCGGGTAGCGGAAGAGCGACAGCGGTGGGAGCGCGAGGATCCAACGCGCCGGCGCGAAGTGCGCGCCCAACGACAGGAGCGCCCAGCCCAGCCCGAAGAAGGCGACCCCGCGAGCGCGGCGCCGCGCAGCGCCGAGGACAGCGAGCGCGACGATCACGGTGCCGATGAAGACCGTCGGCAGGAAGTTCTGCTCGCCGCCCCAGTACTCGGGTCTGGGCAGATCGGCGTTGAGCCACCCCATCGCGAGAAGACCGATTGGAGGCGTCGACCAGGCCAGCGGCTCGAGCTCGCCGCCGGCCGTTCGCTGCGAGGCGAGGGCGAACTCTGCCGCCGGGATCAGCGTGACGCCCACCAGGGCCACGAACACCACCCCCGCCGCGAGTGACCAGCCGGCGGCACGACGATGCGGCGTGAGGAGCACGGCCACCAACACGATTTCCCAGACGAGGGTCTCGGGCGAGCCGCCGAGGAACGCGAGCGCGAGCGGTACCGCGAGCAGCGCCGCCGCGCGGCGACCAGGACGAGCCCGCAGCCCACAGGCCGCCGCGCCGATCCATCCCGCCCACGCGGCGGTCGAGGCGACGTTCTGCTGAATGCCAAGCTGCGTGAAGAGTGGCGCGAGCCCGAACGCTGCGGCCGAGAGCGACGCGGCCCAGCGCGATCGGCCGAGGGCTCGTGCGAACCGGTGGGCGCCGAGCGCGGCGATGGCCGCGTGCAGCAGATGCTCGATCGAGACGGCCCGCACGGCGGAGCCAGTCGACATCGCCAGCCACCGCACCGGGTAGAACGCCTGCGATTGGAGCGTCGCGGCGAAGGGCTGACCGAGCCGCTGCCAGGGGTTCCACAAGGGCCAGTCGAGCGCCGCCATCGCGTCGAACAGGAAGGCCGTGTCTGGAATGAACAGCCGGAATGCATCTCGGCCGGCGAGCGCGCGACCGAAGAAGAGCGGCGAGAAGAGCGCCAGCAACGCCACCAGCAGGGCCGCGAGCCAGCCGAGCGAACGGCGCGTCACCACCGCAGTCTTAGCAGGCCCACGCAGCAGGTGTGACGCGGGAACTCGCTGCGGTTGCCACGGCTCCGACGCCTTTCGGGGCGTTCGACCTCGCGGGACCCACGAAGACGGTCAGGCGGCCTCGAGCCACACGCCGCTCACGCTTCGACCACCACCGTGCGTCGTCTCCAGCCCCAGCCGCGCCGAGCAACTCGGGTCTCGCCGCCGGTGCCCGCGAGGGCGATGAACCAGGCGATCACGCACAGCACCGGGTTGGTGTCCCAGTACCTGGTGGTCGCCAGGATCGCGACCAACAGGTGCGGCGCAAAGAGCCAGCCGAGCCAGTGGAGCAGGCCGAATGGACCAGCCACGAAGAACAACGTGATGCGCGGGAACATGGCGAGGCCGACGAGGAGCAACCAGCCAGTCGATGGGTGTGCCTGGAAGAAGTCCATGGGAACCGAAGGCGAGCATGGGGCGTGCCGTGCGGGCCGTCGGTGCGTGAGCCCGTGATGCCCCGGGTGAACGGGGCTGCGCGCGGACGCACGCAGCTGGAGCCGCCATGCAAGGATGACCTCCGGTCAGGTCGCTCGCGCACCGCCTGCGCGCATCGCATCGATGCCCACCGTTCTCAGCGCGCCGCTCCGTGGGGCGGCCTCGCGTGATGGGGCCCTGGCGGTGGAACAAACCTCGTCGCGGACCGCTCGCTTCGGGTCACGTCCTTGCGGCGCGACGCTTCTCTGCAGCCCCCGGCACGGGGAAGTTCGTGCCGAGGAACCAGTCCCAGACCCGGTCGGACAGCAGCTTGCGCTGGGTCAGGAGCACCGTCGCCGACGCCGAGACGGTGTAGCGGGCACGGGGCGTGGTCGCGGTGATGGCGCGCTCGATGGCAGCGGCCACGTCGTCGGGCGTGCCTGCCATGCGTGCGAGCGGTCCCGTCTCGTAGGACTCCTTCGTGGCCTTCGCGACAGCCTCGTGGAACTCGCCGTACACGTCGTCGGTCGTGTTGGCGCCCATCGACCCGACTGCGGCCTCGCTGAAGCCCGTGCGAATGAGCCCGGGCTCGATCAGCACGACCTTGATGCCGAAGCCCTGCACCTCGAACCGGAGCGCGTCGCTGATCGCCTCCACCGCGTGCTTCGTCGCGTGGTAGTAGCCGCCGCCGGGGAACGTCAGCTTCCCGCCCATCGAGCTCAAGTTGATCACCCGCCCGAAGCCCTGGCGACGCATGCCCGGCAGCACGAGCTGCGTGAGCCGCACCAGCCCGAAGACGTTCGTCTCGAATTGGCGGCGTACCCGGTCGAGCGGCACCGCTTCGATCGCGCCGGACTGGCTGTACCCTGCGTTGTTCACCAGCACGCCTACGGCGCCGTACTTCGCCTCGACGGTCCGAACGGCTGCCACCATCGAGGCCTCGTCGGTGACGTCCAGCGCCAGCACGTCACAGCCCGCCGCCTCGAGCTCGGCGAGATCCGACGCCTTGCGCGCCGTCGCCACCACCCGGTGCCCATTCGACGCGAGCCGCAACGCCGTCGCGCGCCCGATGCCCGACGAGCACCCCGTGATCAGCACGACCTTCGAGACCTTCGACAGTGTTTCAGCCATGACCGCCTCCTGTGAACGAGTTGAACGAAAATCGTCCGATTCGTATAGTTGGCCATGAGATGCAGGACCACGCAGGAGGTTTCGTGAGTGGCGCCAATTCCGAAGAGTCCCGCAGTCACAGGGGGTTGCTCGACGCGGGCCTGCGGCTGTTCCTCCGGCACGGCCTGAGGAAGACGACGATGGAGGCCATCGCCGCAGAGGCCCAGGTGGCCAAGGCCACGGCCTACGCGAGGTATCCGAACAAGATGGCCGTGTTCGCGGCGGTGGTCGAGGACGTGGTCGAGCAACTGGTCGATGACGCCATCGCGGTGGCCGCGCGGGAGCAGGGCCCGGCGGCCGCCATCGAGCGGTCGATGGAAACGAAGTTCGGCCGCTTGTACGAGCTCGTGCACGCGTCCGAGGCGGGCGCCGAGCTGCTCGCAGCCTCGAACACCCTGACTGCCGAGATCCTCGAACGGGCCCACGCCCGCTACGTCGCGCACCTCGC
>JALOQF010000411.1 GCA_025459425.1 Myxococcaceae bacterium
CGCGAACGTGCCGGCCGCGCAGTCCTGGCAGCTCGTGCTCCCGGTCGTGTCGGCGAAGCGGCCCAAGGGGCAGGGGACGCAGCTCGAGGCGCCTGTCGAGGCCGCGAAGGTCCCCACGCTGCACTCCGTACAGGCCGTCGAGCCCGTGGTGGCAGCGAAGCGCCCGGCGGCGCAGGCCGTACACGACGTGGCGCCGCTCACGGCCGAGAAGCTGCCCGTCGAACACTCGCTGCACGTCACCGCGCCCGACTGACCCGCGAACCGGCCAGGCGCGCAGGCTTCGCACGAGGTGAGGCCAGCGTCGGGGGCCTGGGTTCCCGGGTTGCACGAGGCACAACCGAGCCCGCCGCCCAGGCCGAACCCGCCGGGAGCGCACAGCGCGCACGACTGGCCCGCGTCCGACCCTTCTCCCGCCACGCAGGGAACGCACTGTGTTTCTCCACGGCCGATCGTCGCGGTGTTCGCCGCGCACGCCGTGCACGGGGCCTCGCCGGTCGACGAGGTGGTGTTCTCCTGACACTCACCGGCAGGCACGGCGGTGGGCCCTGCGGTCGCGCCCGTGAGCGTCACCCGCCAGCCGACGTCGATGGTGCCGTTCGACAGCTCGCGCTCCCACGCGTTGTTGCCGTTCGCCGGAGGCGCCGCCTGGCCGGGCACGCCCAGCGCATCGACGGCCTGGGTCGCGGTCGTGTCGATGTCGTTGTTCCAGCCCTGCGCATTGTTGAAGGTGACCGCCGTCAGCGTGAAGGTCGACGTCGCGGTGAGGCCGTTCAGATCGGCGAGCGGAACCCTGAACTCGACCACGTCATTCGTCACCGAGATGCTCGCGGCGGATCCAACGATCGCGTACCAGGTGCCGGAGTCGAACCACTCGATCTCGGCGTTGCCGGACCCTGCGACGTGAATGGCGAGCTGCCGCTCGGGCCTCAACGAGGTGCGTACGGTGAGCGGGTTCTGGTCTCCGAGGAAGTTCTGCCCGCCTGCCGTGGTGTCGAACCCGAGCGCGAGGTGCACGGCGTTGGCGGCGGTGATGTCGGCGAGTCGAACCAGGCCGAAGAGCGCCGTTCCATCGGTCGTGAGCCGCAGCTCCACGAGGTCGGCATCGGACGTCATGCCGGGATCAGTGCGACGGTCGCCCGCCACGCCCCGCAGAATCCACTCGTCGCCCGACGTCGCGGCCTGGTGAACGCCCGTCGGCGGGGTGCCGTTCCAGTCCGAGGGGTCGCCGTCGACGGTTCGGGGGCCGGCCACCGCGACCAGCGGGAGCGCCAGGACGAGAACGAGGGCTCTGAGCATGATCGACCACCCTACACCGGCTCGTCGACGCGGCACGTTGAATCCCGTGTCGGTGCGTTCGTCCATGGCGCGCCCGTGGGAGACCGTCCTCCCACCGCAACCGGGAGACCCCACATGAAGCGCTTCACCGTCCTTCTCGCCACCGCCGTCGCCGCGCTGCTGTCTGGCTGTGGCGGCAACACCTGCGATCGCATCGACGCGGCGCAGAAGCGCTTCTTCGGCAGCTCGAACCAGTGCTCGTACACCTCGGGCAGCTCGACGGTGACGGTGCGCACGAACCAGGCGTCGCTCTCGAGCTGCAACGCGGCGCTCGCGAAGTGCACCACGGCCGACCTGCAGGTGCTCGACGGCTACACGAAGTGCATCGAGGCGGCACCGGCGTGCACGGCCGGCAACGAGAAGGCCGCCGCCGACGCCTTCACGGCCTGCATCGGTCAGCTGATCACCGTCTCGGGCACCAGCATCACCTCGAAGTTGTCGACCGAGTGCGGCGCGGGCTTCCAGTAAGGCAGCTCAGGCCCAGTCCGACACGCGTGAGAGCGTGACCCCGAGGCGCTCGTCGATGCCGACGACGCCGTCTTCGGGGATCTCTCGCCACTCACCCTCGCTCCAGAGTCGCTCGCTGGCGATGAAGCGCGCGCCCGGCTCCTCGGCGAGGAAGAGCGTTCGCCCCCGGCGCGTCGCCACCATGCGGCGCCCGTCGGTGACGAGGAAGTTCATCGCCGAGGGCTTGTCGACGTCGGGCGTGTCGGTCACGCTCGAGACCGTCGTCATGACCCGCGCCAGCGCCCGCTTGACGTCGTCGAGGCCCGGGTCGGGAACGCCGTCGAGCACCGTGCGGAAGAGGGCGAAGCACGTCTCGCTGTCGGTCTCGCCCTGAACCTGCGCGAGGTGGTGCGGCGCGATGTGCTGCTCGATGCGCGCGCGGTGCTCCTTGAAGCGGGCGACGGTGCCGTTGTGCATGAAGGCCCAGCCGCGCGCGTAGAAGGGGTGCGCGTTGCGCTCCGTGACCGAGCCCACCGACGCGAGGCGGATGTGCGTGATGAGCGACTGGGTCGCCAGCTCTTCACCAAGTTGATGGAAGCGCGCGCACTGGTGGGCGGGGGTGACGTTCACCTCGAGGTGGGGCGGGTCGCTGTCGAAGCGCGCGATGCCCCAACCGTCCTTGTGCTCGAGCGCCTGCTTCTTGAGCGCGTCGAACGCCCGCCGGACCCGCACGGGGCGCTCGGCTCTCACGGCGAACAGACGGCACATCGAAGGCGCTCCATCGACGACGAGGTGACGCGACCCTTACCACCGCGCCGGCTGCCGCGCGACCAGCGGGCCGGTCAAACGACGAGTCGGCCTGCCTTCACGACGTGCACGGCCTCGTTCATGCCGAGGTGGTACGGCAGCGCCCGGTAACTCTCGGCCGCGAAGACGACCAGATCGGCAGGGCCGCCCAGCGTCAGCCGCCCCAGGTCTGGCCGGCGGAGCGCGAGGGCCCCGACGCGGGTGAAGCCCAGAAAGGCCTCGGCCGGTGTCAGCCCGTTCTCGAGACACGCAAGGCCCATCGCGAGGCTCACGTTCTCGGAGTTCGACGAGCCGGGGTTGCAGTTCGTGCACAGCGCGACCGAAACGCCTGCGTCCCGGAGCGCCCGGCCTGGCGCGAAGGGCCGCGCGCGCGCGAAGAGCGTCGAGGTGGGGGCCAGGACGGCGATCGTCCCTGCCCGGGCGAGGGCGGCGATGCCCTCGGGAGCGATCTGCTCGAGGTGGTCGGCGGTGACGGCGCCGAGCTCGGCGGCGAGCTGGGCTCCGCCGTTCGGGGTCAGCTGATCGACGTGGAGCCGAAGCGGCACGCCCGCGGTGCGCGCCCGGCCGGCGAGCTGCCGCGCCTCGTTGTGGGTGAAGGCCGACTGCTCCACGAAGGCGTCGACGAAGTCGCAGCGGCGGTCCTTCGCCAGGGTGTCGACGAGCTCGAGGCAGGTCTCGACCCACTCGCCGCGCCGCTCGGCGAGATCCTTCGGCACCGCGTGCAGCCCGAGGAAGGTGGCGACGACCGACTGGGGCCCTTCCCGCGCGAGCACGGCGATGGCGTCGAGCATGCGCAGCTCGCTTTCGACGTCGAGCCCGTAGCCGGTCTTGATCTCGACGGTGGTGACGCCCTGGCGGAGCAGCCGCTCGAGCCGCGGCCGCGCCAGGCGCACCAGCTCGTCGACGCTCGCGCTCCGGGTGGCCGCCACGGTCTTCGCGATGCCGCCGCCGGCCGCGGCGATCTCGAGGTAGCTCTTGCCCTGACACCGCAGCTCGAACTCGTCACTGCGGTCGCCGGCGAACACCACGTGCGTGTGGCAGTCGACCAGCCCGGGCCCCACGAAGCCTCCGTGCGCGTCGATCACCCGCGTCGAGGCGCCGATCGCCGAGGGCGGGAGCTGCGCCTCGGGGCCGAGGAAGGTGACGCGCCCGCCCTGCACGCCGACCGCACCGCGGTGGATGCGGCCCAGGGTGTCTTCGGCGCGCCCGCCAGCGGGGCCGTCGCAGGTGACGAGCTCCGAGGCGTTGCGGACGACCAGCTCCATCACGCGGTGAGTCCGGGAATCCGCACGCCGCGCTCCTTCGCGCAGGTGGTGGCTTCGTCGTAGCCCGCGTCGGCGTGGCGCAGCACGCCCATGGCTGGATCACTCGAGAGCACCCGCTCGATGCGTCGTGCCGCGGCCTCGGTGCCGTCGGCGACGATCACCTGGCCCGAGTGAATCGAGTAGCCGATGCCGACGCCGCCGCCGTGGTGGAGCGAGACCCACGACGCGCCGTTCACCGCGTTGATCATCGCGTTGAGAATGGGCCAGTCGGCCACCGCGTCGGTGCCGTCCTTCATCGCTTCGGTCTCGCGGTTGGGCGAGGCGACCGAGCCGCAGTCGAGGTGGTCGCGGCCGATGACGATGGGCGCCTTCACCTGCTTCGTGCGCACCAGCTCGTTGAAGAGCAGCCCCGCGCGGTGACGCTCGCCGTAGCCGAGCCAGCAGATGCGCGCGGGCAGGCCCTGGAACTTCACCTTCTCGCCCGCCAGGCGCAGCCAGCGCACCATGTGCTCCTTCTGGGGGAAGAGCTCCATGAGCGCCTTGTCGGTGACCGCGATGTCGGCCGGGTCGCCCGACAGCGCCACCCAGCGGAACGGCCCCTCGCCGCGGCAGAACATCGGGCGAATGTACGCGGGCACGAAGCCGGGGAAGTCGAAGGCGTTGGTGACGCCCGCCTGCTGGGCGCCTGCGCGCAGGTTGTTGCCGTAGTCGAAGACATGCGCGCCGGCCTCCTGGAACGCCAGCATCGCGCGCACGTGCTCGGCCATCGCCTGGTGCGAGCGCTCGACGTAGCCCTTCGGGTCCTTCTCGCGGAGCGCCGCGGCCTGGGCCAGGGTCATTCCGTTCGGGACGTAGCCACCGAGGGGATCGTGGGCGCTCGTCTGGTCGGTGACGAGATCGGGCTTGAAGCCCCGGCGCACGAGCTCGGGCAGCACGTCGGCGCAGTTGCCGATGACGCCGATGGAGCGCGCCTGCCGCTTCGCCTTCGCCTCGGCCACCAGGGTGAGCGCCTCGTCGAGATCCTTCGCGATGACGTCGAGGTACTTCGTCTCGATGCGCCGCTGCGCCCGGTGTGGGTCGACCTCGACCGCGAGCATCACGCCGCCCGCCATGGTGCACGCGAGCGGCTGCGCGCCACCCATGCCACCCAGCCCGCCGGTGAGCACGACCCGGCCCGCGAGATCACCCGAGCCGAAGTGGGTGCGGCCCGCCTGCACGAAGGTCTCGTAGGTGCCCTGCAGGATGCCCTGCGTGCCGATGTAGATCCACGAGCCGGCCGTCATCTGGCCGTACATCATGAGCCCCTTGCGCTCGAGGTCGCGGAAGTGCTCCCACGTGGCCCACTTGCCGACGAGGTTCGAGTTGGCGATCAGCACGCGGGGCGCGTCGGGGTGGCTCTTGAGAATGCCCACCGGCTTGCCCGACTGCACCAGCAGCGTCTCGTCGTCGCCGAGGGACTTGAGCGCCGCGACGATGCGATCGAACGAGGGCCAGTCGCGCGCCGCCTTGCCCGTGCCGCCATAGACGACGAGGTCGCCGGGGCGCTCGGCCACGTCGGGGTCGAGGTTGTTCATCAACATGCGCAGGGCGGCTTCCTGCACCCAGCCCTTGCAGCTCAGCTCGGCGCCGCGGGGGGCGCGCACTTCTCGGGGTCCGGTCGACATGGAGCGCTTCCTTAGCGCGACCCCGCCGCGAGTCGATCGGCCCCCGACGACACGGCGCGCCGAAGCTCAAGCCGGCCTCATGCCCCACGCAACCCGGCGTTCTGGGAGCGCGTGAGGCTTGTCGGTGGGGGGCGAGTGGGGGAGTGTGGCGTTCGACATGACACGAATGGTGGCCATCGGAGCCGTGATCGGGTTCGCCGCGACGATCCTCGCGCTCTCGCTGTGGGAACGGGGCAGCACCACCGCCTCGGCCGAGCCCGCCACCCCGGACGCAGGGACGATGATCACCATCAGCCCCAGGCTGCTGCGGGCGATGCAGATCGGCCCGCCAGCCGCCGACGTGAAGGGCGTCTACTCGCCGCGGCCCACGAGCCTCGACGAGGGAGACGCGGGCGCGCCGTGAGGTGGGTGCTCGCGGTGCTGGTGTCTGGCTGCGTAGCTCCGGCCCAGACGGTGAGGCCGGCGTGTCCACCGTGCGCCGAGCCCTCGGGAGCCGAGCCAGCGCAAGCCGTTCGCGCGGTGGCGCGTGCGTTCGTCGCGGCGGCCGAGCCGCGCGGCGCGGGCTTCGTGAGCCGCCTGAAGGCCTCGTTCGAGGCGCCGGTTTCAATCGTTGGCGAGCGAGCCACCATCAGCCTCGGCACGGAGCGCCAGGTGCGGCTCGTGTTGGAGCAGGCGGCGTGGAAGATCGACTCGCTCGACGCTGCCGCGCAATGAGGCGCGCTCTGGCGCCGATTCATGCGCCAGTGCGACGCGGCCGCCAGGGCGCAGCCGCGCGCGGCTTTTTTCGACGCTCGGGCCAGGGCCGTCCGAGCGCCGACCCGACTGGCTCGATGGTGGGCGGTCAGCGCCTCACCGCAGGAACTCGTCGAGGCGCCCACCGAGGCCCAGATGCCCCGCGGCCGCCTCGAGCAGCTTTCGCTCCTTGCGGTCGATCTTCCCGTCGACGAGCGCCATCTGCACGAGCTCGCGGAGGAACGACTCGGCTTCGGCCGACCCGCGAGAGATCAGCCGATCGAACAACGAAGGCCCGGAGCTGAGCGCGAGCTCGACGTTCGCCCACGGCACACCCCAACGCTCGGAGCACAGCTTCAGCAACTGCCGCTCCTTTGCGTCGACCACCCCGTCGGACACGGCCATCGCGGCCATCAGGTAGAGCAGGCGCTCACGCTCCTCGCGGTCGGGCACGCGCGCGGCCGCCTGCTCGGGGCCCGGTCGACGCGGCGTCGTTCCCCGCCGCGCCACGAAGCCTTCCCACGACGTGACCTCGGTGAGCACCCAGTCGCGTTCGCCCGTCGCGAGGGCGGTTCCGCAGAACTCGCACGAGGGCGAGCCGTTGTCCGACAGAGGCGCGTGGCAGTTCGGGCACCGCGCCGTCGACACGCCCGCGTCGGGTGGCGTCACCGCGCCGGCCTTCCGCGACAGGGTGAAGACCCACCGCTGCGGCACCGTCGGCAGCGGCGGTGGCTTCTGCCCCTTCGGCCCGATGCCGGTGCGCGCGCTCCAGCGGATCTCGAAGTGCGCGAGCTGACGGTCGCCGTCGTTCGAGACCGACAGCGTGTTCACCGCGCCCACGGCGCACTCGACGAACACCTTCTGCCGGCCCGACGCCGAGAGCGAATCGAGGTCGGCCTTGAGCCGCGCGGTGAAATCCGGCGTCGCCACCTTCACGAGGCGTGAGACGTCGTTCGCCACCTGCGCCTCGACCCAGCTCCAGAAGAGGAGCGAGGCTCGATCTTCGAGGATCTCGGGCGCCAGCTCGGCGTCGGTGCGCTGCGCGTCGACGAGGCCCTGGGCCGCCGCGTCCTTTCGTTCGTACTCGCTGCCCTGGGTGATCTCGGCCAGCACCCAGTCATGGTGGCCGCTGTTGACGATGGCGCCGCAGAACTCGCAGGTGTTGGTGGCTCCGCCAGCGAAGGGCGCGCCACAGTTGGGGCAGTTGCCCTGTGACAGGTTCTTCGTCGCGTCGGTCTGTACGCCAGGCCTGCGCAGGAACGTCCACACCTCGGTGAACGTCTCGGGCGCCTTCTTCTTCGCGAGCGCACGCGCCTCGTCGTCCGACAGGGTGGCGGGCGCGTCGTCGTCGCGCAGCTGCGCCTTCACCCGCACGTGCACCGAGTCGAACGCCGACGTCTGCTCGAGCCCGATGAGCTGCAGGTCGAGCACCTGGAGATCGGCGATGGCGTCACGAACCCCGTTGGACTGCATGATGACGAGCTGGGTCGACAGCCGGCGGAACGTGGCGTCGGACAGGAAGCGGCGCACGGGCTCGAGGTTGCGGCGGAACCAGGCTTCCTGCACGTCGCCGAAGAGCCGGCGCGTGCGATCGAAGAACGCCATCAGGTCGAACTGCGGGTCCTTCGCCTTGAGGGCCTGCACCCAGGCGTCGGCGTCTCGTGCGCTCACCGTGGTGCGGCGCGCTGCCTCGGCCGCGTCGAGGGCCTTCCGCGTCGACGCCGAGCCTTCCTGACGTTTCATGTACCAGACGACCACGATGAAGATGACGATCAGCGGAATGCCGACGCACGGGTACTCGATCGCGATGCGGACGAGGAAGATGAAGAGGTCGATGAGCGCCCCGTCGTCGCCGCCGCTCGAGCTTCGCCCCGAGTCGTAGCTCTCACCGCTCCCCACCCGCGCGAGCGCTGGCGCTGCCAGCAGCACGAGGAGCGGGACGAACGGGACGAGCCGGTATATCCACCGAGGAGGCGCCTTCATGGCGCGCGACTCTACGGAAAAGCGGAGCCTTTCCCATGGCTGAGTTTCTCATCGACGCGCAGGGGCTGGTGGAGCGCTGGACCATCGACGGCGAGGCGCGGCGCAACGCGCTCTCGAAGGCGATGGTGGCCGAGCTGGCGCACCACGTGGCGCGGGTGAGCGGCCGGGAGCGGAGCGTGCGCGCCGTGGTGCTCACCGGCGCCGGCACGAAGGCCTTCTGCGCGGGCGCGGATCTCAAGGAGCGCGCGTCGATGAGCGAGGGTGAGGTGAAGATCTTCCTCGACTCGCTCCGCGCGACGTTCCGCGCCATCGAGCAGAGCGACTGCGTCTTCATCGCCTTCGTCAACGGCGTGGCCTTCGGCGGCGGCACCGAGCTGGCGTTGTCGTGCGATCTGCGGGTGATCGACGAGGCGGCCGAGATGGGGCTCACCGAGGTGCGGCTGGGCATCATCCCCGGCGGCGGGGGCACGCAGCGGCTCCCGCGGCTCATCGGCAAGGGCGCCGCGAAGGACCTCATCCTCACCGGCCGGCGCGTGGCCGCGGAAGAGGCCCTCTCGCTCGGGCTGGTGAACCGGGTCGGTGACCTCGAAGACGCGATGCACCTGGCGAAGATGATCGTCGAGAACGCTCCCATCGCCGTCGGCCTCGCCAAGCACGCCATCGACGACGGCGCGCACCTCGATCTCGACTCGGCGCTCGCCCTCGAGCAGCGGTACTACCAGAAGACGCTGGGCACCGAAGACCGGCTCGAGGGGCTCAAGGCGTTCGCCGAGAAGCGCCAGCCGGTCTTCAAGGGGAGCTGACGCGCGATGACGTCGCCCAGGAGCTTCTTCGCCGTCGAGGTGACGATTTTCCCTCCGGCGCGCGCGTGCACGCAGCACGTCGTCACCGAAGTCAGTGAGCTCGAGCAGGTGCTGGCGCAGCTGCTCGCGAACCCCGATCGGCTGTGGACCGCTCACGAGCTGCTCCTGTGGGTCGTGCAGCGGGGCGAGGTCGTGAAGGTGCTCGACCTGCTCGAGTTCGTGCGCGCACACCTCGGCAACGGCCAGGTGCTGCGCCTGCGACAGTTCCACCTCTCGCTCGAGGGCAGCACGGCCGACCCGCGCATGGCGGCGGAGTTCGGGCGGGCGGCGCTGTCGCTGCCATGGAACGAGATCGCCGAGGTGCTGCCGACGCTCGAGGCGCCCCACCTCGAGCCGAAGGGCCGCGCCGAGGCCATTCTCCCGGCGTCCGTCAAGCGCCCGCCGGCGGTCGTCGACTCGCTCCTGTTCCCCTTCGAGCACGAGACGCCGAAGGCCTCGGTGCGCCACGGCACGCACGAGGTGACCGAGTAAGCCGCTGACAAGCCGCCGTTGGGTGTGTACACGCGCCGCGCCAAACCCGAGCAAAGGTGCGCGACATGACGATGGCGAAAAAGCTGGTCGAGCTGGTGGAGCGGGTCGAAAAGGGCGGCGCGGACAAGTACCACGCGAAGAATCGCGAGGTCGGCAAGCTGTTCGCGCGCGAGCGCATCGCGAAGCTCGTCGACGCAGGGTCGTTCGTCGAGGAAGGCAAGCTGGCCAACAACCGCGACCCCGAGCTCGCTTCGGACGGCGTGATCACCGGCCTCGGCCGCGTCGAGGGCCGCCCGGTGGCCATCATGGCGAACGACTCGACCATCAAGGCCGGCTCGTGGGGCGCGCGCACGGTCGAGAAGATCCTCCGAATCCAGGAGATCGCCGCGAAGCTGAAGTGCCCGCTCTTCTATCTGGTGGACTCGGCGGGCGCGCGCATCACCGATCAGGTCGACATGTTCCCGGGCCGGCGCGGGGCGGGGCGCATCTTCTACAACGAGGTGCACCTGTCGGGCGTCGTGCCCCAGGTCTGCCTGCTCTTCGGGCCGTCGGCCGCCGGCGGTGCGTACATTCCCGCGTTCTGCGATCTCGTCATCATGGTCGACGGCAACGCGTCGATGTACCTCGGCAGCCCACGCATGGCCGAGATGGTGATCGGCGAGAGGGTGACGCTCGAAGAGATGGGCGGCGCCAAGATGCACTGCTCGATTTCGGGCTGTGGTGACGTGCTGGCGAAGAGCGAGGAAGAGGCCATCGCCTGCGCGCGTCAGTACATTCAATTGATGCCGGGCAACTTCACCGAGAAGCCGCCCCGCGCCGCGCCGAAGCCGCCGAAGACGTCTGGCCGCCCCATCGACCCCGTCGAGGCCACGCCCGGCGCTCCGCCACCGCCGCCGTCGATCATCCCCGCCGATCAGAACAAGCCCTTCGACATGCACGCCCTCATCGCCGAGCTCATCGACGAGGGCTCGTGGTTCGAGGTGAAGAAGCTGTTCGCGCAGGAGATCGTCACCGGCCTCGCCCGCATCAACGGCTACGTCGTCGGCATCGTGGCGAACCAGCCCAAGTACAAGGGCGGGGTGCTGTTCGTCGACTCGGCGGACAAGGCCGCGCGCTTCATCTGGCTGTGTGACGCCTTCAACATCCCGCTCCTCTACCTGTCCGACGTGCCGGGCTTCATGATCGGCTCGAAGGTCGAGAAGCAGGGCATCATCCGCTCCGGGGCGAAGATGATCTCGGCGGTGAGTGAGGCCTCGGTGCCGCGCATCTGCGTCGTGGTGCGCAAGGCCTACGGCGCCGGGCTGTACGCGATGAGCGGGCCGGGCTTCAACCCGAACGTCACCCTGGCGCTGCCGGGCGCGATGATCGCGGTGATGGGCCCCGAGGCCGCGGTGAACGCCGTGTACTTCAACAAGATTCAGGAAAAGCCCGAGGCCGAGCGCGCGGCCTACGTGGCGCAGCTGCGCGAGGAGTACCGGCAGGACGTCGATCTCTTCAAGCTCGCCAGCGAGCTGATCGTCGACGAGATCATTCAGGGCGCCCAGCTGCGCCACGAGCTGTGCAGCCGGCTCGAC
>JALOQF010000002.1 GCA_025459425.1 Myxococcaceae bacterium
ACCCTTGCCCCAAATCCGACCTCCCTCCCATCGGATCACGACTGCGCCGTCCTGCTCACGCCACGCGACCACGCCGAGGTGGGGCCAACTCGCTTCGGCGTGAGGGTTCGTCTTCCATCGGAGCGTGCCTTCGGCGGCCGACCGGGCCGTGATCACCAGGCCCCTCTCGGCGACCCAGAGAAAGACGAGGTCGTCATCACACCGCAGGAGCGCTTCACGGTCTGCCTCGAGACTCCAGCGCACCTCGCCTGTCTCGAGTTCGAATGCGGCCAGCCCCAGGACATCGTCCCTCGCGACCAGCCGCGCGCCGCTCACGCAGGTCTCGAGCGCCGGGCCCGGCTCGACCGGCAGCACGGGCTCTGCAGGTTGTCGCGGAACGGTCGCGCACCCGAAGCTGGTGGCGAGGAGGAGCCAGAGAGAGGGCCCGAGCCCTCGGCCAACTGCAGAGAGCGCGGGCCACTGACCAGGGCTCGAGAGAACCGGTGCGAAGCCCCTGGAGACCGCAGAGCCGATGTTGACCGGCAGCGACTTGAAGCGCTCGTCTGAGTCTCCCGCCACGGGAGCGGGAGTTAGCACGCGACGGGTGATTGCGAGCCCGTCAATCGCGGAACGGACTGAGTTGCAGGCGCCTGCGAGGCCACCACCGACCGACTGGATGGTGCCCGGCCCCAGCCGTGGGTCGCCCTACCGCCACTCAACCTCAGGCCTCACGCGCGTCGAGTTCCGCCATGCGCCACAGGCACTGACCAACAAGCAACGCAGATGATTGGTCCTCTGGTTTCGGTCGCCCCGTCGCCTTCCACGCCGTACCGGGATCCAGATTCAGCGTGAAACGATTGCCGTCATCGGAGCGCACGAGCATCGCACCGTCGTAAAGGACCCCGCCGCCGCCCTGGAGGAAGTCAGGACGGAGCGTGACGCTGTCGAGGCGGGTGAACTCGAGTTCGAGTGCTACCCAGCTCACCGGAAGGCCCGATTCCCATCGAGCCACGTGTAGAACGACTGATGCTGTCAGCAAGGCGCGATGACGTTCGACCCGAACCTCGAGTCGGTCGACCAGGCCGTCGAAGCCGTTGCCGAATTCATCGAGCAGATCCTTCATGTAGGCCCTCATCTCTCCCGGGAATGGGTCGCAGGAGCCGGTGTCGACGACACGCGCCTGACAGACTGACTCACCGCCGGCCGGCGTGCGTCGACTCGAGTTCGACGACGTGGACTTCGTTGCATGCGACTGCAAGCCCGTCGCCGTACGAGAAGGACATGCCGACGATGAAGCGCGCCTCACCCACCAGATTCCGCCACCCGTCGCCCTGTACCCAGTAGCCCCCGCTGAGCACTCGAATCGTGTCAGGTGGGACTGCGCCCCTCGCGTCGAACTTCTCGACGCTGTGCACGATGGGGCTGCTCATGAGGCCTGTGGCACCGTATCGGGTTGACGAAGTCATTCGCAGCTCGACGAGGCTTCCATCGACGCGGCGAAAGCGAACCGAGCACGGCTCACCGAGGGTGATGTGCTCGATGACCGCGTCGTGGACACGAAGCCCGGGGATGAGCTGGAGGGCGGTCGGAAGCTCGGTCGGTTCGGTGGTGTCCGTCATTCGATGAACCGTATCTCTGCATCGAAGGGCCTCGCGGGCCATGGGTGGCCCGTCGCGTTGAACGTCATCACGAAGCCAACCCCCGGCTTCATCAATGAGACGAGGCGACAACGCGCTGTCGATCTCCGTTCGATCAGACTGAAGAACCCGTAGCTGAACGTCGAGCACAAGTTCGACAGGTCCACGATTGATTGCTCGGTCCATGGGTAGTCGACGATGAAGTCGACTTCGTTCAGGCCCCTTCTCGCAGTCCAGCCCGCTGGCAGTAACCCATCGATTTCAGCCCAGAGCCCATCGGGCGTGCCTGCCCGAATCGAGGCCGAGAGGCTGATCGCGACCTCAAGCCTCATCACGGCGCGCGGGCGGTGTTCTTCCCCGGGCCGGCGGCGGCGCCGTTCAGGTAGTTCAGCGCCACCTTCAGTTGGTAGTCGGTCAGCTTCTCCGTCACGTCCCACGCCTTCAGGTTCTCGGGCAGCGACGGCTTGAGGCTCGCGAGCTCGGGCCCGTCGCTCTCTCCGCGGAAGTGGCGCTTTCCTGAATGCTGCGCCCCGACGGCGTGTAATACCGCGCGATCGTCAGCTTGAGCCCCGAGCCGTCTTCCATCTCGATCACCGTCTGCACCGAGCCCTTGCCGAACGTGGGTACGCCCATCAGCACCGCCCGCTTGTGGTCCTGCAGGGCGCCCGCGACGATCTCGCTCGCCGACGCCGAGCCCGCGTTCACCAGCACCACCATCGGGTACGGCTTCTCGGTGTCGCGGTCCTTCGCGCGCTCCTCGGTCGCCTGGGCCCCGTCACGCCCGCGCGTCGAGACGATGAGCTGGCCGCCCGGCAGAAACCGATCGGCGATCGCCACGGCCTGATCGAGCAGCCCGCCGGGGTTGTTGCGGAAGTCGACCACCAGCCCGCGCAGCTCCTTGCCGCCGTTCTGCGCGCGGAGCTTCTCGAGCTCCTTGAACAACGACGCGTCGGTGCGCTCCTGAAAGTTCTTCACCTTCACGTAGCCGATGCCGCCGTACAGCGCGCTCTCGACCGACACGGTGCGAATGTGATCCCGGATGATCGCGAACTCGCGCGGCGCCGAGAACCCCTCGCGCATGATGGTCAGCATCACCTTCTTCCCCGCCGGCCCGCGCATCTTCTGAATGGCGCGCGCCAGCTCCATCGACCGCGTCGGCTCGTCGTCGATCTTCAGCAACTGGTCGCCCGACTTGATGCCCGCGCGCTGCGCCGGCGTGTCGTCGATGGGCGCCACCACCACGATGGTGTCGTTGCGCCGCGCGATCTCGATGCCCAGGCCGCCGAACTCGCCCGAGGTGTCGATCTTCATCTCTTTGAAGACGTCGGGCGGCATGTAGACGGTGTGCGGATCGAGCGTCTCGAGCATGCCCTTGATGGCGCCCTGCATGAGCTGCTGCTCGTCGACAGTCTCGACGTAGTTGTTCTGCACGTACGAGAGCACCCGCGCGAAGAGCTCGAGCTGCCGGTACGTCTGCTCGGCCTTCGGCACCGGAGGCCCCGCCACCGCGACCGCGCCCACCAGCACGCACCACGCCACCACGAGACGACGCATAGATCCGTGACTCTAACCGCCCCCACCCGGGAGATTCACCCCACGCGCCCGTAGTCAGGCGAGGTGTATGCGGAAGTGGGCGCACGTTCCCCGTGGTAGTCTCTTCTCCATGCCTCGCCAGATCGACCTGAGTTCCCCCGAGTGTGAGCCGACCGATGAAGAGCTCGCAGAACTCGCCCATCGCGCGTTCTCGCAGGTCTCGGCGAAGAGTGATGCAGCAACCCATGCTTTCCGCGTTCGCATCGAGGCGGAGCGCGAAAGGGTACGAGCGGAACTGGAGTCGAAGCTCGTGAGGCTGAAGCAGGTGTCTCGACGGAAGACGCCTTGAAGCCGGTCCTCATCGTCATCGCCGGCCCAAACGGTTCGGGAAAGACCACCCTGACCGAACGACTTCGCGAGGATCGATGGAGCGAAGCCGTCGAGTACTTGAACCCCGATGAGATCGCTCAAGCCCGCTTCGGAGACTGGAACTCCCCAGAAGCCGTGCGCGCCGCAGCTCGATGGACGACCGGACGACGCGAAGAACTCCTCGCCCAACGAAAAGGCATTGCCTTCGAGACTGTCTTCTCAGCGCCCGACAAAGTCGACTTCCTCCTGAGAGCGAAGCAGGCGGATTACTTCGTTCGACTCTTCTTCGTCGGTACCGAGCACCCGCGCATCAATGCTGCGCGTGTCGCCGAGCGAGTCATGCAGGGCGGCCACACGGTGCCCATCGAGAAGATCGTCGGCCGCTATCAGCGCTCGATGAGCAACCTTTCCGCTGGCCTCAACCTCGCTGATCGGGCGTACCTGTACGAACTCCGTTGAACGCGTAGAAGCCAGGCTGTGTGCGCGAACCAACGACGGCCAGTTACGTAAGCTCTACGGCCCGTTGCCTGGCTGGGTCGACGACGCGCTCCGCGGCCTGCCCAGGCACCCTGACTTCTCCCAGCCGCCCTGACTCAACCAGCCAGGCCCTTGGTGCGGGCGAAGTCGATCACCTTCCGCACCAGCGGCTTCGGGTTCTCCATCTGCGGCATGTGCCCGAAGCCCTCGACCTCGTGCACCTCGGCGTGCTTCGGCAGGTGCGCCTTGAAGTAAGCGAGCCCTTCGGGCGGGAGCAGCTTCTCGCGCGTGCCCCAGATGAGCAGCGTCGGCATGCCCAGGCCCGCGAGCATCGCCTCGCTCACCGCGTCTTCCGGCTGCACCTCTCGAATGAGGCTGCGCACGGTGGGGTTCTCGTAGAGCTTCTGCATCTGCCCGGGGATCAGGAGCAGCGGCAGCGGAGGCCGGGCGAACAGCCGCCGCGTCATCGCGCGCGCCTCGGCCCGGGTGTTCACCTCGAACGACTGCACCAGCGACTTGAACCGCGCGGGCTCGAGCCGGGCGCCCGCCGGCGAAATGAGGCCCAGCGCCTTCACCGACTGCGGCGTCTCGTGCGCCAGGTAGAGGCTCATGGCGCCGCCGAGCGAGTTGCCGATGAGGAAGACAGGCTCCTGCACCACGTCGTCGAGGAACGCGCGCACCGTCGCCAGCTGCTCGCGCCACGGCAGCGGCCCGCTCGGGGGCGTCGGCGAGAACCCGTTGCCCGGTACGTCGAGCGCCCACACCCGCCGGAAATAGAGCGAGAGCGGCTTCAGCGTTCTCGAGTACGCGTTCGCCGAGCTGCCGAGCCCGTGCACCAGCAAGAGCGGCGGGCCGAGCCCCCGGCCCTCGAGGCGGTAGGCGTGCACCTCGTGCCCACGAACGCGGTGCATTTCGCTCCGCACGCCCTGTGCCACCAACACGCGCCGCATCGTCCGGTTCGCCGTCTCGAGCAGGTTCATCGCAGACCCGTCATAGCGCTCACCGGCGATCTGGTCTGCCCCACGGGTGCGTCGACACCCGCCCCGCGAGTCTGCCCCCCACCCGTCACGTCTCTGTCGCCGTAAGGGGCCGCATTCGTTGCGCGCGCAACACCGAGCCGCTGGCGCATCGATTGCTCCATGTCTTCCCAACAGTGGGCGGGGAACTCGCGTCAATGACGACGCGGTGAGAGCCCGTCGCGGGCGAGAGAGGCGTTGTGAGCGCACTTCCTTCACCAGATTCCATCACGACGATGGTCAACAGCGTCACGGGCACGATGATGAACCTCAAGTTCGCGCTCGCGAAAGGCCCGACGCTGCGGGCGCCGTTCCGACGCGCGGTGCTCCCGATTCCCGGGGCCACCCCCGTGAGCGTCATCGTCACCTCGGACAAACAGAGCTGCGAGAAGCTGGGCGCGCGCCTCTTCATGGTGTCACCCGCGGCCGTCGACACCTCGATGATGGAGGACACCCTGCGCGAGCTCGCCAACATCACCGCGGGTCAGGTGCGACGGGCCATGTCGCTCGACCAGGCGCTGGGGCTGCCGAAGATCCTCACCGGTGACGAGAGCTGGACGGTCGCCGTCTCGAAGTCCCAGTGCATCACGCTCCGCGCGACCGAGGCCGACGTCGAGCTCGAAGTGCAGATCACCACCCACCCCCGCGAATGAGCGCCCCCTTCCCCTCTCGAGGTGAATACCCATGCCACGTGTCCTGACCGTTGATGACAGCAAGGCCATTCGCACCATCGTCTCGAAGCAGATGCTCGACCTCGGGTTCGAGATCGACGAAGCCGAAGACGGCGTGCAGGGCCTCGCGAAGCTCGAGGAGCTGACGTTCGACCTCGTCATCCTCGACGTCACCATGCCCAACCTCGACGGCCCCGGCATGCTCGCGAAGATGCGCGACGCGGGCAACAAGACGCCCGTGCTGATGCTCACGAGCGAGTCGAAGCGCTCGATCATGGTCGACGTGATGAAGGCCGGCATCGAGGACTACATCTTGAAGCCGTTCAAGCCCGAGGAGCTGCGGGCGAAGGTGCTCAAGGTGCTCAAGATCGCCGCGCCCTCGATGCCCGTCACCATGGGCGGTGAGCCGGCGATGCCGCAGGGCCGCATGGACCCGACCGGCAAGCAGTTCATCGACATTCTCGTCATCGACGACATGGAGAACGTGCACAAGAAGCTCAAGACGCTGGTGCCGCCGCACGTCACCGTCGGCGCTGCCCTCTCGGCCGCGTCGGCGCTCCAGGCCTGCCGTGAGAAGGTCTTCCGCGTCGTCTTCATCGACACCGACATTCCCGACGTGAACTCGGCGGCGCTCATGAACCAGCTCCGCTCGCTGCAGCAGCACGCGGCCTTCCTCGCGCTCGCGCTGCGCTCGGCCAACGACGTGCAGAAAGAGATGCAGGCCCTGGGCTTCGACGACGTCATCTTCAAGCCCTTCGACAAGGACAACATCGACGACTTCCTGATTCGCTTCTTCAACGACCAGGACCTCGTCGTCGCCGAGGACAACCTGCTGCGCATCGGCGCCTTCGCCGGCAAGGACGACCGCATCGACAAGTACTTCACCCGCGTGTCGAAGCTGCTCGAGGAGCAGATCGAGAAGATCGCCGCCGCCTGCCACGACCAGGTGATCATCGACCTGACGAACTCGCCGCTGAAGCCCGACCGCACGCCGCGCCTCGTCATCGACCTGAAGAAGGAAGCGCAGAAGCGAGGCGTCGAGCTGAAGCTGGTGGCTGGCGCCGATCACTCGGCGCTGCTCAAGAAGTTCGACGAGACCGCCAAGATGACGGTCTGCGGCTCGGTGCACGAAGCACGCGCCGCCTGACGACCGGAGGCCAGGGGAGGACGACGTCATGCCAGTGGTGGCCGAGAAGCTGGGCGAGCAGGTGCAGGCGATCCTCTCGAAGAAGATCGCCGACAACACCCTCGTGCTCCCGGCGCCGCCGACGGTGGTCACGAAGATTCTCCAGCTCGTGCGCGACCCTTCGTTCTCGCCGAAGGACGCCACCCCGCTCGTCGAGCGCGACACGGTGCTCGCGGCCCGGGTGCTGCGGGCGGCCAACTCGGTGCAGCACGGCGCGATGGAGCGCGCGCGGAGCCTGCCGCAGGCGCTCACCCGGCTCGGCGTCGAGAAGTTCAAGTCGCTGCTCGTCGAGATCTCGGCGCACCGGCTGTTCGAGTCGCGAGACCCCCGCATCGGCGAGCACACCCGCGGGCTGTGGGAGCACTCGCTCGCGGTCGCCATGTTGTCGCGCGACGTCGCGGCGCTGTGCGGCGTGGCCGAGACCGAGGCGGCGTACCTGGCAGGCCTGCTCCACGACATCGGCAAGCCGGTGGTGGCCTTCCTGCTCCTCGAGGCCGAGAAGAACGTCGTCGGTACCCGCACCAACGTGTGGATCGAGCCCGACGCCTGGGTCGAGGTGCTCCAGAAGGTGCACCGCCCCATCGGCGTGGCGCTGGCGAACAAGTGGGGCCTGCCCGAGACGGTGGCCTCGGCAATTCAGGACTGCAGCGAGTACAACTCGTCGGAGCGCGTGTCGGTCGGCAACTGCGTGCGCTTCGCCAACGCGCTCGCGAAGAAAGAGGGCATCTACGTCGGGAAGATCGACGAGTCCGACGTCGACGCGCTGGTGATGATCGGCCGGTCGCTGCTCGGCATCGACGACAACGTGCTGCAGCGGCTCTCGGGCGGTCTGGGCGACCGCGTTCGCGCGCTCACCGTGTAACGGGCCTTAGCCCAGGCTCTGCCAGAGTCGCTCGAACTCGCCGCGGAACGCCGACACCGCGGCCACCTCACTCGTCACCATCACGTTCTCTTCGTTCACGCGGCTGGCCGAGCGCGTCCAGTTGAAGCTGCCGTTGAGCAGCCTGGCGCCGTCGGCGATCGCGAACTTGTGGTGCATGTGCGCCTCGGTTCGATCGATGCGCACCGGCACGCCCTGCCGCGCGAGGTGATCGACGTCGCTCCCGGTGTCGTTGCGCTTGTCGTCGTCGGTGATGATGCGCACCACCACCTGGCGGCCGTGCGCGTCGAGGATCGCCCGCGTGATGTCGTCGTCCGAGATGGTGAAGACGCAGACCTCGAGGCTGACGCGCGCCTGGGACAACAGCTTCACGATCGCCGCCTTGCAGTCGGGCCCGGGGCTGAAGAAGACCTCGGTCGGCGCGGGCACCGGCGGGCGCGCCTGGTCGATCGTGCGCACCACGCCGTCGAGCCAGGCCAGCAGGGATGCCGCGGCTGGGTCGACCCGCACCTTCAGCAGCTCGAACGCCTGGTTCCGCAGCCCCGAGAGCTGGTCGACGCGCCACGGCGCCCCCGCGAGCGCGTCGGACAGGGCCCGGCGCTCCTCGGTCGAGAGGCGCCCATCGGCGAGGGTCGCTTCGAGGCGTTTCGTCAGCTCGCGCACGTCGGACATGGAGCGCAATGTAGCCCAGACACCGACACCGCGACGATTCGGTCACGACGCACGAAGGCGCTCGACGTCGAAGTGCGGCCTGCGGCACAACGTGCGCGTGCGCTTCGCGATCGCCGCCCTGGTGCTGTTGTCGGCGTGTGAGTGCGACCGCGCCCGGGTGCGGGAGGTCGAAGACGCCGGAGTGCCCTGCGACATCGAGGTGTGCGGCAACGACCGCGACGACGACTGCGATGGGCTTTCCGACGAGGGCTGCCCGTGTCTGCGCGTGAGCGAGGTCTGCGAGTGCGTCGTCGGTGGCCCGCAAGAGCCCTGCGGGCCAGCCGTCGGTGCCTGCGTGCCCGCGACCCGCACCTGCCAGCTCGACGGGCGCTGGAGCGCCTGCACGGGTGGCCTGGGGCCGACGGACGAGCGCTGTGACGGCGTCGACAACGACTGTGATGGAGCGACCGACGAAGGCTTGACCCGTGTGTGCGGGCTCTCGCGCGGCGTGTGCCGCGAGGGCGTCGAGCGCTGCGCCGCTGGAGCGTGGAGCGCGTGCGAAGGCGCCACTGACGCCGGCGTCGAGCGCTGTGACGGCCGACTCGACGAGGACTGCGACGGTGAGGTGGACGAAGGCTGCGCCTGCATCGAAGGCGCGACCGAGCCGTGCGGCTCCGATGCGGGCGTGTGCCGGCCCGGCGCGCGCACGTGCCAGGCCGACGGTGGGTGGAGCGCCTGCCTCGGCGGAACGAACCCCAGCCCCGAGGTGTGCGACCGCCTCGACAACGACTGTGACGGCCGCGTCGATCAGCCCGGCACCTGCCAGCCGCCGGTCGTGATGTGCCCCGCCGCGCGAGCTGCTCCGACGGCGACGCCCGTCACCTTCGTGGGCACGGCCGCCGACACCGACGGCACCATCGCCTCGACGCAGTGGACCGTCACCCAGCGGCCACCGGGTGCCACGGTGACGCTCACCACCACCAACGCCCAGGCCAGCGTGCAGGTCGATCTGCCGGGCAGCACGACGCTCCAGTTCTGCGCGACCGACGACGACGCGCAGACGGCCTGCTGCACCACCGTGCTGTCGACCGCGAGCAGCTGCGCCTCGCCGCCAGCGCCCCCGGCCAGCACCGCGTGCGCCACCAGCTGGGACGGGCGGCCCATCGTGCAGTTCTCGCCGGTGCCGGCGCTGCTGCAGTACGAGTTGTCGCTCGCGGGCACGGTGCTGGCGACGGCGTCGACCGGCCACAACCACGTTCGTCCACAGACCCGCATCGCCCCGGGCGCGCCACCGCCGGGCCAGGCGCTCACGCTCGAGCTCCGCGCGTGCCGGGTGAACGACCCGACCTGCTGTTCCCAGCCGACGCCCGTCTTCGTGCGCGTCGTCGAGGCCTGCACGAGCGCCGTGCCGCCGACCGCCGCGAACGTGGTGCTGAGTGAATACGTCGTCACCGGCGAAGGCAGCTGCCCGTCGCCCGACTGCGTGACGATGGACACGTGCCAGGCGGGCGAGGCCGTCGAGATCACCAGCCTGTCCAACTGCCCCGTCACGCTCGACGGCTTTCACTTCGCGTACCGCAACTCGAACGCCTCGACCGCCTCGCTGCGGTGGATGAACTTCGGCGCGATGGACGTGATTCCGCCGCGCGGCGTCTACGTGGCGATTCGCAACCGGCAGTACGCGCCCACCTGCGCGGCGTCACTCGGCGCCGAGCAGCCGGGGCTCTTCGGGCTCAGGATCAGCTCGCTGTCGATGCAGGGCCCCAACCTGTGCAGCGGCTGGTTCAACAACACGGGCGGCGGCCAGAGCGAGCTGCGGGTGGCGGCCGGCACCATCGCGACCGGCATGACGCCGACGTTTTCCCCCGGGACCGCCGTCGCGCGCATCGCGCCCTACCTGTCGACGGGCACGGCCTGCACCAGCGTGGGCTTCGACGCCGTCGACTCGTGCGGCACGGTGGCCGGTGGGAATCAGCCCAACCAGCTGCTCACGCCGAACCAGCTCGGTCGACTCTGGCACCCGTGCGACGCCGTGCTCGCGCCGGTGCCGGCGTGCGTGCGCAACTGACGGCCGTCGGGCGGTCCTCCAGTCGACGACGCACCTCTTCGTGCGCGCGTCGCGCCGAGCGACTCAACGCGTGCCCAGCAGGTCGCGGGTGCGCGCGATCTCGGGCCGGGCGTCTTCCACCAGCTTCGCGAGCGCCGGTGGCTCGAGGTTGAGCCGCTCGAGCGACGACGGGTCGACCTCGGGACAGCCGCCCTCGCCGAAGCCCGCGGTGTGCGCCGCCACGTCGGACACCTGAATCACCGTCGCGAAGTAGCGCAGCGTCGCCGAGGGCGCGCTCGATGGGTCGTGGTGCCATCGCATCGCCGCGGCGATGTCCTTCGGCAGGTTCCACTTGAGCGCCACCGCCTCGCCGGCCTCGAGGTGATCCATGCCGACGGCTTCGCGCTCGAGCTCGAGCGTGGCCAGGCCTCCCTCGGGGATCGGCACCAGCGCGCCCGGCCCACCCAGCCAGGTGGCGATGACCACCTTGCCCAGGTCGTGGAGCAGCCCCGCCGTGAAGGCGAGATCGGGGTAGGTGAAGCCGGCGGCGCGCCCGATGCGGTCGGACAGCACGGCGACCGCCACCGAGTGGCCCCAGTAGTCGGCGGCCTCGATCGAGTAGCCACGCAGCTTCGGAGGGATCGTCTTCGCGAAGCTCTGCGAGGCCACCACCTCGAAGACGCGGCGCAGGCCCATGCGGCCGATCGCGTCCTTCACCGAGGTGATCTCGCGCGTCGAGCGGTAGTACGCCGAGTTCGCGCTCTTCAGCAGGTTCGCGGTGAGGCCCACGTCGGGGCGCACCACCCGCTCGAAGTCGGCCATGGTGGCCTTCGGGTCGTTGATGAGGCCGAACACCTGCGCCACCGCGGTCGGGATCGACCCGATGCCGTCGATGGACTCGATGAGGGCCACCTGGCTCATGACGCGAGGGCCTGCTCCAGCGCCTGCTTGAGGGCCTCGGGCGTGAAGGGCTTGTTGACGACGAAGCGGGCGCCCGCCGCGCGCGCGGTCGAGATCATCTCGGCCGTGCACTCGCTCGTCACCATGCCCACCTTCACCGAGGGCCGCTCCTGGAGCGCCTTCACCAGGGCCAGGCCGTCCATCTCGGGCATGTTCCAGTCGGTCAAGACGAAGTCGACGGGCTGCGCGTCGATCGACTGGAGCGCCTCGGCGCCGTTGCCGGCTTCCCGGAGCTGCTCGTAACCCGCTGCCTTGAGCGCACGGCACACCAGCGACCGCATCGCCCTGCTGTCGTCCACCACGAGGATTCGCATGGCTGAATGCCTTTGCAGTGGCTGTGCCGCGTCGATTCCCCCGTCAGGACACCCAGCGCCCCGGGGTCCGCGGACCCGGCTGGGTCGGTGATGACGCGCTCTCGCGCAGCCGGCGCTCGAGGCCGATGACCGCACCACCGCCGTGCTCCAGCGCGCGGGGCTCGGTGTCGAACAGCTCGGCGGCGATGCGATCGACGGCGCGCGCAGCCGGGCTCGAGGGGGCGAGCGTCACCAGCGGGCGCGAGAGGGCCGCGGCGCGTCGCACGTTGTGATCGTCTGGCAGCGAGCCGAGGTAGCCGAGCCGGGGCGCCGGCGCCCCCGTGGCGAGGCCCTGGAGCCGCCCGAAGGCGAGCTGGCCCTGCTTCTCGGAGCGCGTGCCATTCACCACCACGTCGACCGCGCGCACGGCCGTCTCGGCGTGCAGCGTGTGCGCGAGCGTCGCGGCGTCGACGAGGCTGGTGGGCTCTGGCGTCGCCACCAGCACCACGCGCTCCGCCGAGGCCGCCGCGTGGAGCGCGTCACGGTGCAGCCCGGGCGGGCAGTCGATGAGCACGACGTCGAAGCGCTCGGCCACCTCGTCCCACAGCTGGCGCAGGAGCACCTGCTGGCTCTCGGCGAGGAACGTCAGCGACCGCTCTCCACTCGAGGCCGGGAGCAGCGCCACGCCGTGGGGCGTCTTCAACAGCGCCTCGTCGAGCGCGGCGCCGTCGAGCACGTCACCCACGTGGAGCGCGGGCTCGAGCCCGAACAAGACGTGCACGCTGGCGAGGCCCACGTCGGCGTCGACGATGATGCTGCGCAGGCCGCGCTTCGCCGCGAGCACCCCGAGGTTGGCCACGAGGTGAGACTTGCCCACCCCGCCCTTCCCACCCGTCACACTGATGACCCGCAGCGTCGCCACGGGCCGTCACCGCTGCAAACCGGTGGCCGCCCGTCAGGGCGTGCCAGTGCCCGTGAGCGAAAGCCGCGCGCGCTCGGAGTTCGCGTTGGTTTCGAACACCAGCGTGCCCGTGTACGCACCTTCGCGCACCGGGTTGAAGGTGACACTGTAGGCGCGGCTGACTCCCACGTTGACGCTGCCGGTGCCGCCGCCGACGAAGAAGACGCCGGTGTCGCCAGCGTCGGTCTCGATCTTCACGCTGCGAATGTCGAGCGCGTCTTCGCCCGTGTTGGTGGCCTGGAACGTGAGGGTCGCGCTCTCGCCCTTCTTCACGGAGCCGAAGGTGTGGCTGGCTTCGAAGACGGGCATGCCCGCGTCGGGGAGCGTGAGCTTGAGCTCTCCGCGGCTCGTCATCACGACGTCGGGGTTGCGGCCGCACGCGAGGGCTGCCGAGACGCCAAGGACCATCAGGAACATGCGCTTCATCGTTTTGCCTCCAGTTTCGGAGCGTACTGCGGAACCGACTCGGCCAGCCGGCGCCAGAGGGCTTTGGCTCCGTCGACGTCACCCTTCTCTTTGAGACGGTCGCCCAGCGCGTCCACCGCTTCGGGCGTCTGCGTGGCCACCCGCCACACGTTGTCGGCCATCGGCTTGCCCAGCTTCACCAGCGACCAGGCCATGGCGGCGCGCAGGCGCGGGTTGTCGGGCTGGTAGGGCATCACCTGCTTGAAGCCGTCGAGGGCCTCCTGGTACCGGCCCTTCGCCAGCGCCTCTTCCCCGTCTTCGATGAGCTTCGCGTACCGGGCGTCGGCCTCGGCGCTCTTCGGCGCGTTCTGGAACGCCGCGATGGTGGCCTGGTCGAGCACCGGCATCCCTGGGGCTGGTGCTGGCTCGGCGGCGGCCACGGGCGCGAGCTTCGACACCCCACCGGCCTTGAGGCCCGCGTCGGCGCGCTCGCGCAGGGCCTTCGCGTGCCTGGCCTTCGCAGACTGCGGCGCCCGCGAGAGGAACGTGTCGAGGTCGCTGATGGCCGCCTCGAGGGCCTTCACGTCGTCGGGCTTCTCGTCGAGGGTGAGCGCGCCGCGCGCATAGTGCGCCTCGGGGACGTCGTCGAAGCGCGCGAGCACCTCGTCGTAGCTGGCGCGCGCGCCGGGAAGATCCTTCGTGAGGAACTTGAGGTTGCCGTCGAGCAGCATCACCTCGGGCACGCCGGAGAGCGCCTTGCGCGCGCAGGTGACGGCGGCGGCGGTCTTCTTCGCCTTCGCGAGCGCCTGGGCCACCTCGAGGGTGTTGGCGAGGTTCTCGTCCTTCGGCTTGTCGGGCGTGCAGACCGCGGTCGGGTCGGGCTTCTGTGCGCCGAGCTGCTTCTTTTGCGCGGCGTAGAAGTCGAGCGCAGGCCGGGCGGTGGCGAGGGCGTCACGGGCGTAGCTCTGGGCGTCCTTCGTGCGGCCCTGGCTGAAGTAGAGCCGGGTGAGCGACGCCGAGATCTCGAAGGGCCTGGCCCGGTCCTGCAGGCCCGGCGTGCCGTCGAGCTTCTTGAGCAGCTCCTCTGGCGTGGGCGCCGACGGGGGCGCCTGGGTGAGGCTCAACGCGAGGGCGAACGACCAGGCCGACATGGGAGGGGTGTTATCACCGGTCGGATGCGGCGCTTCAACCCGTTCGCGCCCGCCTCAGCGCTGCACCGGGCGACTGGCGCAGGTGCCCGCGTTGCAGAACGCCTCGGGCTGGAGGCACGCCGCGGCGGCACACACCGGCTGTGGCCCGAGCCGGGGCGGGCACGCGTTCTTCGCAGCGGTCTGGTCGCGCGTGTACTTCCCCAGGTCGGCCACGTTGATGGCGGCGCTCTGACACCCGGCGCAGACCGCGCAGGCATCGCCGTCGGACACCAGCGCGCAGTCGGCGTTGGTGGTGCAGACCTGGTTGTAGTCCTTCGCGTCGATGGTGGTGGGGCCACAGGCAGCGGCGAGCACGGCGAGCAGGGGCAGCAGGAGCGAGCGCATGTGCTGCACGAGAGCACGCCGCGGGCCACCCGCGCCGGGCCTGTTCTCGAAGGCTTGGCGAACGGCGACCACGAAAACCTGAGGGCTGGCGGGCGCGTCACGGCGAAGCGGCTGTGGTACTCGGGCGCGATGATGACGCGATGGCTGTCGATTCCGGTGGTGGTGGCGCTGGTCGGCTGCGCGGCTCCGGGCCGGCTCAACGTGGTGCTGGGCGCGGAGCAGCTCGAGCGCGAGCTGACGAAGAGCTTCCCGGTGAAGCGCGAAGCGAGCGTGCTCTTCATGGAGCTGGCCGACCCGAAGGTGCAGCTGCAGTCCGGCTCGGAGAAGGTGGGGCTCACGCTGCGCGCGTCGGTGGGCGTGGCGGTGCTGCGCCTCGAGGGGCTGCTCACGGTGCGCGGAAAGCTCAGGTACCAGAGCGACGAGGGCCTCTTCTTTCTCGACGCGCCCGAGGTGGTGTCGTTCGAGGTGCCGGGCCTGCCGGCGGCGAATCAACCGCAGGTGTTCGGGCTGGTGAGCGACGTCACGCAGACCTTCCTCCCGACGGTGCCGATCCACCGGGTCGAGAAGAACAGCTCGGCGCGCATGCTGCTGAAGTCGGTGAAGGTGGAAGACGGGCGCCTCATCGCCGAGCTCGGCTTGTAGGCCATGCGCGCGATGCCCGCGGGCTGGGTGGTGCACTACCGGGCCTCGTTCGTGGACCGGCTGTTGCTCACCTTCGCCGTCTTCGTCGGCCTGTTCCTGTCGCTCGTCGTCGTGGGCGGCGTGGGGGTGCTCGTCGTGAAGCTGGTGCGCGAAGGCACCAGCGCCTTCGCGAGCGCCAGCACCCGCAGCCTCGTGTCGTATGGGGTGGCGGCGCTCTTCGGGCCCTTCTTCGCCTTCATGATGCTGCGGACGACGGTAGGCAGCTTCCTCGACCTGATCGGCTTCGAGGTCGTCGTGCACGGGCCGATCGAGAAGCTCGAGGTGATCAAGGGCTCGAGGGCGCCGTCGTTCCGAATGGTGGTGCAGGGCGAGTCGATCGAGCTTCCAGGCAGCGTCTACGAAACGCTGCGCGAGGACTTCGCCGTCTGGGCGACCGCAGGCCGCTTCGAGCGCTCCCTCAAGGTGCTCGCTCGGCCGGGGCGCCGCTGAAGCGCACGCTCAGCCCAGCCGCGAGAGGAGCACGTCGAGCCGAACGTCGAGCGCGGGGTGAACGAGGTGTGGAGCCAGGGCCAGCAGCGGCTCGAGCACGAAGCGTCGCGTCGCGAGCCCGGGGTGCGGCACGGTGAGGTCGTCGACCGAGAGCACGCGCTCGCCGTACAGCACGAGATCGAGGTCGATGACCCGCGGCGCCCAGCGGGTGGTGACGACCCGGCCCAGCGCTCGCTCGAGGGCCTTGAGCTCGCGCAGCAACGCGAGCGGCTCGAGCGCCGTCGACAATTCGGCCACGGTGTTGAGGTAGTCGGGCTGCGGCGTTGGGTTCTCTGGCGGGAGCAGCGCGGGCGTCTCGATGACCGGAGCGACTGCGACGACCCGGGTCCGGTCGAAGGTTCCCAGCCGATGGGCCGCTTCGTCGAGGTGCGCGCGCCGGTCTCCGAGGTTGGAGCCCAGCGCCACGAAGACCCGCTCGTTCACCGCCGCACCGGGTTCGACAGCACCCCGAGGCCTTCGATCTCCACCTCGACCACGTCGCCGTCGTTCATCGGCCCGACGCCCGACGGCGTGCCCGTCGACACCACGTCGCCGGGGAGCAGCGTCATGACGTGCGAGATGAACGACACGAGCTTCGCCGGCGCGTGCACCATGTCGCTGGTGCGGCCCGACTGCTTGAGTTCGCCGTTGAGCCGGCACGTGACGAGCAGATCCGACACGTCGAGGCCCCGCACCATCCACGGGCCGCAGCAGGCGAAGGTGTCGTAGCTCTTCGCGCGGGTGTGCTGCGCTTCGCGCCGCTGCACGTCGCGCGCCGTCACGTCGTTGAAGCACGTCGCCGCGAAGATCGCTTTGGCCGCTTCGGCTTCCGTGGCGCGCGTGAGGGTTCGACCGATGACCAGGGCGAGCTCGGCCTCGTGGTGGACCTCCTGGCTCGCGGGCGGAAGGAGAATCGGCGCGCCGTGCGCGTTGAGGGCCGTCATCGGCTTCATGAAGATGAGCGGCTCGGCCGGCACCGGCTTGCCCATCTCTTCGGCGTGCTTGCGGTAGTTCTGCCCGATGGCCACCACCTTCGAGGCCGTGGTGGGCACGAGCCAGCGCACGCCACCGAGCGGCATCACCTCGCCGGTGCGGTGGGGCGTCGTCCACGGGGCGTCGGCCAGCACGTGCACACGCTCCCCCTCGAGCTCGACGAAGCGCGGGCCCGACGGCGTCTCGATGCGTCCGAAGCGCTGCACGTCACCTCCCGAGAACGTCGGCCATGCCGTACAGCCCCGGCGCGCGGCCCTTCACCCACTTCGCCGCGCGCAGGGCCCCGCGCCCGAACTGCTCGCGGCTGGTCGCCCGGTGCGTCAGCTCGATGCGCTCGCCATCGCCGAAGAAGTAGACGGTGTGCTCCCCGACGACGTCGCCGCCGCGGAGCGTCTGCACGCCGATCTCCTCACGCCGCCGCTCGCCGGTGACGCCCACGCGCGAGGGGCGAATGTCTTCGGGGCGCCGCAACAGCGCCTTCGCGATCTCGTCGGCCAGACGCAGCGCCGTGCCGCTCGGCGCGTCCTTCTTGTGGCGGTGGTGGGCCTCGAGCACGTCGATGTCGAAGTCGTTGCCGAGGCGCGCCGCGAGCTGCGCCGCCACCTCGATGACGAGGTTCACGCCGATGCTCATGTTCGGGGACATCACGATGGGAATGGCCTTCGCCACCTCGGCGATCTCGGCCTTCGCCTCGGCCGAGAAGCCCGTCGAGCCGACCACCAGGCCGACCCTCCGCTTCGCGCAGGCGCGGGCGTGCTGCACCGAGGCCTCGGGCGTCGTGAAGTCGATGACGACGTCGGCCCGCTCGAGCGCCTCGTCGAGAGACGCCACCACCGGCACCTCGAGCTGGCCGAGGTGACAGGCGAGCCCGACGTCGAGCCCCACGCTGGCGTGCCCGGGCTTCTCGGTGCCGCCCGACAACACGAAGCCCTCGGTGTCACGAACGAGCTTCACCAGCATCTGGCCCATGCGCCCGGTGACGCCGGTGATGACGGTGCGAACGGGAGCGGCCATGACGTCAGGCCACCAACCCGAGCTTCTGGAGCTCGGCCTTGAGCTTCGCGGTGCCCGCCTCGCTCATGGGGAAGAGCGGCGGGCGGATCTCGAGGCCGAAGCGGCCCATGAGGTGGAGCGCCATCTTCACCGGAATCGGGTTCGACTCGCTGAAGAGCACCCGGTGGAGCGGCTGGAGCCTCAGCTGCAGCTCGAGCGCCTTCTTCGTGTCGTTGGCCAGCGCGGCGGCCACGAGGTCGGCCATCAACCGGGGCGCCACGTTCGACGACACGCTCACCACGCCCTTGCCGCCGGCGGCGATGAACGGGGCCACCACGAAGTCGTCGCCCGACAGCAGGGTGATGCGGTCGCCCACCTGCTCGTAGACGTCGAGGGTGCGCAGCACGTTGCCGGTCGCCTCTTTCAGCGCCACCACCTCGGAGAGATCGCACAGCCGCTTCACCGTCTCGGGCAAGAGGTCGACGCCCGTCCGGCCCGGGACGTTGTAGGCCATGATGGGAAAGCCCGGGTGCGCCTTCGCGAGGAGCCGGTAGTGCTCGACGAGGCCGGCCTGCGTGGGCTTGTTGTAATACGGCGTCACGATGAGCGCGCCGTCGGCGCCGAGGTCGCGCGCCACCTTCATCGACTCGATGCACTCGGCGGTGTTGTTGCTCCCGGCGCCGGCGAACACCTTCACGCGGCCCTTGTTCGCCTTGATGCAGACCTCGATGGCGCGCTTGCGCTCGGCCGCCGACATCGTCACCGACTCGCCGGTGGTGCCCATGGGAATGAGCACCGAGGTGCCGTTGGCGATCTGATCGTTCACCAGCCACTCGTACGCCGGCTCGTCGAGCGCGCCGTTCTTGAAGGGCGTGGCCAGCGCCGTCATCGAGCCCGACAGCTTCATCATGGAGTCTCTCCTCGCATCAAATCGGTGATGGTCTCACGCGTCCGCACGACGCGCGCGCGGCCCTGGTCCACCAGCACTTCGGCGGGCCGTGGCCGCGAGTTGTACGACGACGACATCGACATGCCGTACGCGCCGGCGGTCATGATCGCCAGCAGATCGCCCTGCTGCAGCGGCGGCAGCGCCCGGCCATGGCCCAGCACGTCGCTCGACTCGCAGACCGGCCCGACGATCTCGACGGTGGCCTTCTTGCCCTTGCGCGGGGCGACCGGGCGGATGTCGTGGTGGGCTTCGTAGAGCGCTGGCCGCAGCAGGTCGTTCATGCCGGCATCGACGATGACGAAGTGCTTCGCGGGCGTCTTCTTGCGGTACAGCACGCGGGTCAGCAGCACGCCGGCGTTGGCGACCAGCACCCGGCCCGGCTCGAGCACGAGGGTGGCGCCGAGGTTCTTCAGGGGCTCGATGACGGCCTTCGCGTAGTCGGCGACGCCCGGCGGTGTCTCGGTGGTGTAGGTGACGCCGAGGCCACCACCGACGTCGAGGTGCGTGAGCGGAAAGCCTTTCGCGATGAGCGCGCGGTAGAGACTGCCGACGCGGGTCATCGCCTCGCGCACGGGCCGCGTGTCGGTCAGCTGGCTGCCGATGTGACAATCGAGCCCGCGGGCGACGAGCCCCTCGAGCTTCTTCGAGCGGGCGTAGAGAGCCAGCGCCTCGTCGAAGGGCACGCCGAACTTCGAGGTCTTGAGCCCGGTGGCGATGTACTTGTGGGTCTTCGCGTCGACGTCGGGGTTCACGCGCAGGGCGAAGGGCGCGTCGACGCCGAGCTGCTGGCCGACGCGGGCGAGGGCCTCGAGCTCTTCGGCGCTCTCGACGTTGAACATGAGGATGCCGGCCTTCACCGCGGCCACCATCTCGGCCTCGGTCTTCCCGACGCCGGCGAAGACGATCTTCCGGGTGTCACCGCCCACGCGCCGCACGCGCTCGAGCTCTCCGGCCGACACGATGTCGAAGCCGGCGCCCCCCTTCGCGAAGAGCTTGAGCACGGCCAGGTTCGAGTTGGCCTTCACCGAGTAGCAGACGAGCGTGGGTACGGAGGCGAACGCCTCCTGCACCACGCGCAGGTGACGGGTCAGCGTCGCCGTCGAGTACACGTAGGTGGGCGTGCCGACGTCACGGGCGATCTGCTCGAGCGGCACGTCTTCGCAGTGGAGCGCACCGGCCTTCGGCTCGAAGTGGTTCACCGCGCCTCCCGGCAGCAGCCCGCGTCGGGCGGCTCGGGCGGCGGAGCCACCCCACGATCCAGCGGCGGACGCGGCGGGCCCTTGATGCCGCAGGCCAGGAACCCCAGGACGAAGACGATGATGACGCGTCGCAACACGGCGCCCTTCCTGCCGGGAAGGGCCGTGAGCGGCAAGCGGAAGATGGCGACCGTGGAGCGCGTAGGGACGGCGCAGAGGCCCTTCGGCCGTCGGCTCACCGCCACGACAAGAGCACGCTGAAAGCGCGCCCCGCTTCCTTCTCGAGCTTCACCTCGGACTGCGACACCCCTGCGATCTCGAACATGCGCCCGAGGATCCCCACCGTGAACTGAGGGGACAACGAATAGTCCGAGACGGTCATGCGGAAGAGCTTTGGCCCCAGCTTCTCGACGCGCGAGGTGACGAAGTTCACCGCGGCCTCGAAGTTGCGCGACGACCGTTCGATGTGTTTCTCGACCGGCAGGACCCGTACCATCATCTTCGTCAACTGGCCGATGATGGTCTCGAAGTAGCCATCGATGAAGCCGCGCGCCATCAGCACGTCGGCCTCGTGCGGCGTCACGCCCGGGTGGAGCCGCTCGCGCAGCAGCTCGTACGCCTGCCGATACACCTCGGCGTCGACGGCGGTCGGAATGGCGTCGAGGTCGAGGCCCAGTGAGCGAAACCGCTCGTGGAGCTCGGGCGTCACACGCGCCCCATAGGCCCTGACGAAGAGGCCTTCGACCGTGTGCCGGAAGACGAGTCGTCGGCGTTCCATTCGTTCAGTGTAGCGAGCGTTCGACGGCGCCGCGCCCCCCCTCGAACGGTCACGAAGAGCTCGCCAGGCCCCTCGGCCAGAGGCGGGCCGCCCCATGCAACGGAGTGTCCCGTGAGAGCGGGGCTGCGGTGCGCGAGGCCTGTCGTAGGTCTGCGGCATGCAATCGCTTCAGAACCAGACGGTGCTCGTGACCGGCGTAACGGGAGAGGTCGGCTGGGGCCTGGCCCACGCCGCGAGGGACGCGGGCGCACGGCTCGTGCTGCCCGTGCGGCGCGAGGAGCAGGTCGCGGCGCTCGAGGCCGAGTTCGGCGAGGGCGCGCTCGTGCGGGCCGTCGGCTTTACCGACGAGGCGACGCTCCAGGGGCTCCGCGACGAGGCGGTCGCGCGGTTCGGGCGGCTGAACCACGTCTTCGCCCCGCTCGGCGCGTGGTGGGCCAAAGGGGCTTCCCTCGAGCAGTCGCCCGACGAGTTTCGCGCGCTGCAAGACGTGTACGTCGAGGCGCCCTGGCAGCTGCTGCGCGCGATGGCGCCCGCGCTGCGTGACAGCACGGGCAGCTTCACCTTCATCACCGGCGCTGGAGGCGAAGCCCCCTTCATTCCCCGCTCGGGCCTGCTGGTGGCGGCCGTCGCTGCACAAATCGCCCTCGCACGAACCCTGCGACACGAGCTCGTGCGCGAGCCCTTCCGCGTGAACGAGGTGCGCATCTCGGCCAGGCTCGAGCGACAGCCCCGGCCGGGAGTGGTGCCCTCACGCGAAGCCGGTGAGACCTTCTTGAGCCTCGTCACCTCGGACGCGCGGGGCACCCTCTTCCGCTATGGGCCCGACCGTGCCCTCGTCGCCAGCGCCGAGCGCTGACGCACGTCCAATCGACACCCGACCCGTTCACCCTTAACGAGAGGCCGACCATGTCCCTTCCCATTCAGCAGTCCGAGTCAGGCACGCACGGTGCCTTCTTCGTCGAGCGCGACGGCACGCGCGTCGCCGAGATGACGTATTCGAAGACGCCCGACGGCAAGCGCCTCATCATCGACCACACCGACGTGTCCGAGTCGCTCAAGGGCCAGGGCGTGGGCAAACAGCTCGTCGCCGCTGCGGTGACGTGGGCGCGCCGTGACGGGCTCATGGTGATGCCGCTGTGCCCCTTCGCGAAGGCGACGTTCGACAAGACGCCCGAGTTCCAGGACGTGCTGTGGCGCTGAGACTCGTCATCGGCCTCGCGCTCCTCGGCCTGGGGTGCAAGAGCGAGCGTGCGCCGGCCCTCGACGCGGGCCCGGCCGAGCGTGCACCGACGGCGGCCGCGCCCAACGCCGTGCGCCCCGTGCCTGGCGACGACGTGGCCCATGGCCGCTACCTCGCGACCATCGGCGCCTGCCTCGAGTGCCACACGCCACGGCTCGCGACCGACCCGGAGCGGCTCGACGAGACGAAGCTCATGTCGGGCGGTACGCCGTTCGGTGGGCCGTGGGGCGTCGTACACACCGCCAACGTCTCGGCCGTGGCAGCGGCGTACCAGCCGGCGCACCTCGAGGCCGCCATTCGCGGGCAGCTCAGCTTCAAGTTCCAGATGCCGACCGATCTCTACGCCGCGTACGCGGCCGACGACATGCGCGACCTGGTGGCGTTCCTGCGCTCGCTGTCGCCGGTCGACGTTCCGGCGCCGACGAACCGGCTGGCCGACGGGTATCGACCGCCCCTGCCGCTGGCTCCGGGCACGGTGCGCGAGACGGCTCCGACGGGCGTCAGCGTCGAGCGCGGCGAGTACCTGGTGCACGTGGCCATCTGCAAGGACTGCCACTCTCCGCGCGCGGCCGACGGGGTCTCGTACGACGAGTCGCGCCGCATGTCGGGCGGAGGCATCGGCCTCAAGGTGAGCAACGCCTGGCTGGTCCCGCCGAACCTGACGAACGACCCCGAGACCGGGCTCGGCCGGTGGACCGATGACGAGATCATCACCGCCTTCCGCACCGGCAAGCGCAAGGACGGCCGGCGCCTGCACCCGGTGATGCCCGCGCGCGTCGCGTACGCAGACATGACCGACGACGACGCGAAGGCCATCGTCGCGTACCTGCGCGCCCTGCCACCGATTCGGGCGAAGCGCCCACCCAACGGGCCCTACGAGAACCCGGGTGACATCGCCTGCTGCTTCGAACCACCCGCGCCGGAGGCCACGCCGTGAGCCCGCTCCTCGTCACGATGTTGGCCCTCGCGGCGCCCGACCTGGCGCGCGGCAAGGCCCTCTTCGCGGAGCGCTGCGCGGTGTGCCACGGCGAGACGGGGGCCGGCGATGGAACCGTCGCCGCCTCGCTCTCACCGCCGCCCGCCGACTTCACCCGCGCGCGGTTCTCGACCGACCGGTTGCTGCATGTGCTGCGCGAGGGCGTGCCGGGCACCGCGATGCCCGCCCAGCCGGGGTTGGCGCCCGCCGACCGCGCGGCCCTCATCGCCTGGGTTCAATCGCTGGGTCCCAAAGCGGCTCCGCCGAAGGCGCCCGCTCCCGTGCTGGCCCTGGGCGAGAACGTCTTCTCGATTCGCTGCTCGGCCTGTCACGGCACGTTCGCCGATGGCAGTGGTCCGTCGGCATCTCGGGTGGGCCGACCGCCGACCGACTTCACCCGCAAGCAGCCGACGAAGGAGCGGATCGTCGACGTGCTGACGCACGGCATCCGGGGCACGGCGATGACGCCCATGCGCCGGCTCTTGTCGGACGCCGAGCTCGATGGGGTGGTGGCGTACCTCCAGAGCGTCTACGGCCGGAACGTCGCGACTGGAGCCGCGGCCGAGTCAGGCCCCTGAGCGGCCCGGGGCACGGGTCGCCGCTCGAGCGTTCGACCGTGGCACCACCGACGACTCCGTGACAGACGCCCGAGTCCATGCGTGGCCTCCAGCCGACCCTCGCGCTCGTGGTGTTCACGCTCGCCTCCCCAGCGCTCGCTGAGGTCTGCGACAAGTTCGACGAGCGCAGCGGGTTCGATCGGCTGGTGCTCCTCGGTGGACCCGCAGTGGCCTGCGTCGTGGCGACGCTGCTCGTGGCCCGCGGAAGCACGCTGGCCGCAGCGCTGGCCACGGTGCTGGCCATCGCGGGCGCGCGCGCGCTGTCGGACGAGTGGGCGCTCATCGAGGCCGCGCAGGCCGAGCCGTGCGGGCCCGGGGTGCTCGCCGAGGGCAGGGTGGCGGCCGCACTGCTTTTTCTGCTCTTCGCCGTGCCGAATGGCCTGTGGACGGTGCGCCGGGTGAAGGCCTCGCGCGGGCCTCAACCGCCTGAAACGCCCTGACTTTTCGTCCAGACCGTCAACCGCCACGACACCGGCTGGTGAATTGGTGCACACGTGGGCGGCCTCGTGGGTTCCTCTCGCACCCGGGGGCGGTTCCCCTCGATTTCAAAACATCGCTTCTCCGCCGCCACGCGCGGCTTTGCCTGGAGTGTCCAGATGGGCGTCTTGTTGCTTCTCGTCGGTGTCGCGGTGCTCGGCTTCGGGTTGTTCCAGCACCTCAAGGGCAAGCGCATTCTGTCGGCGCCGTTCAAGACGACGGGTGAGCTGGCGAAGAACCCGGTGAGCCCGGACGCGAAGGGCGCGATGTCGACCGAAGGCAAGGTCGTTCCGCCGGCCGAGCCGCTCCTGTCTCCCTGCACGAAGCAGCCGTGCCTCGCCTATGAGGTGAAGGTCGAGCGCCTGTGGGAGAAGGTCGAGACCACCCAGGACGGCACCAAGACGGTGAAGGGGTCGGACACGCTCGACACGCTCAAGGGCGGCGCGGTCTTCGGCCTCGACGACGGCTCCGGCGCGATTCGCGTCGACGTCTCGAAGGGGGCCGACTTCGACAGCTACAAGGACGGCTACAAGAAGGAACTCAACGGCCGCGGCTGGGCTTCGCAGATTCAGTTCGGCGAGCTGGCCTACGACGTGCCCGTCATCAGCGACTCCGAGAAGTACACCATCGGCTTCAAGGCGACCGAGAAGTACGTGCCGGTCGAGGGCTCGCTGTTCGTGCTGGGCAAGCTCGAGGGCGCATCGCTCGTCAAGCCGGGCTGGCGCGCGATGATGGCGAGCTCGAAGGGCCGCGAGGGGCTGCTGGGCAGCATCCAGAAGAAGAAGAAGTTCTCGTTCATCGGCGGTGGCGTCGCGGCGGTGCTGTCGATTCCGCTCATGGTGTTCGGTCCCTCCGTGTCCGACGGGGCGGCGAGCGGCGAGGGCGACCCGAACGTCTCGTTCGGTGGCTCGTGCAACTCGGCGCTCACCGGCGCGGTGAAGGGCTGCAAGGGCACCGTCTCGTCGGCCCAGGGCGCGCGCTTCTCGTGGACGGTGACGCACAAGGACACGTACGAGCTCGTGGCCACGCCGGCGAAGGGCAAGAAGGTGCAGCTCGACCCGAACCTGGTGCTCGAGAGCGCCTCGGGTGAGGAGCTCGTCAACGCCGACGCGTCCATCGGCCAGCCGGTGACGGCGAGCGTCGAGCTCGAGCCCGGCACGTACTCGCTCATCGTGAAGGACGTCTCGGGCTACACGGTGAAGGGCGGCTTCAGCTTCGACCTCTCCATCGCCGCGCAGCACCCGGTGGTCGCGGAGCCCGCGGTCGCCCAGGCGCCGGCGCCGAAGAAGTCGCTCGCCGAGAAGGTCGCTGCGCTCAAGGCGAAGAAGGCCGGCGCCGTGCCCACGAAGGCCGTCGAGCCGCAGCCCGTCGCCGTCGCGGTGGCGCCGGCGGCCGCCCCTGCGCCCGAAGTGGCCGAGCCGATGGAGGCTGTCGCCGCGCTCGAGCCCGTCGTCGTCCCCGAGGCGCCCGTCGCTGCGGAGCCCACGCCGATGCCCGAGGTCGACCTGGCCCAGGCGCCCGCTGCCCCGGCGCCCGTCGCGAAGGACGTCGAGCTCGACATCACCGCGAAGACGCTCGCAGGCATCGCCGCCGAGATGAACGAGGCCTGCGCCGACACCTTCTGCGAGGGCGGCTACCAGTTCATCTTCACCAACCTCTCCTGCGACAAGACGGCGCGCTGGTGCCAGCTCGACGTGACGGCGCTGTCGAAGTCGACGCACCAGGCCTTCGTCGCCACCCTGCCCTTCACGCCGGCCGCGAAGACCCGCTCGGCCTTCGACGCGGTGCTCGCCGACGCGCTGGCGAACTTCGAGCGCGCGCCGAAGTCGGGCCGCCTCGCCGCCACCGTCGCCGCACCGCAGAAGGCCGTCGTGGCGAAGACGGTCGTGGCCGAGCCGCTGGCCGCGAAGCCCCAGCCCGCGCCCGTCGCTGCCCGCACCGTCGCCGTCGCCGCGAAGCCTGCGCCGAAGCCGGCCGCCGTCGTGGCGCCGCCTGCGCCGAAGGCCGCTCCGGTGAAGGCCGTCTCAGCGCCGGCCGCGGCCCCGATGCGCGCCAGCAAGAACATGAACGACTGACGAAGTACCCCTGACCGCGCTCGCGCCGATCGAACCGGGCCGGCGATGCAGCGCGGACGACGGGCCTGACTCCCTCGCGGCGTCAGGCCCTTCGTGTTTCTGGAGACTCGTGGAACAGTGCCGCGGCGTGACGAAGCGGCGGGTGCTCGGCGTGGTGGCGGTGGCGGCGGTCGGGCTCTTCGCCTTCGCGTCGGCCGATCGCTGCGGACCATGGCCCGACGGCGAGCCGGTCTTGAGCGGCGTGACGCGCGGCCGCGGCGCGCTCGTCGTCGGCGCGGCGAAGGTGGCCGTGCAGGTTCCGCCCGGCACCACGGTCGGAGGCTTTCCACCACCGCGCGCGTCGTCGTCGGGTGGTGACCCGGTGTACGCCCGCGCCACGGTGGTCGAAGTCGGCGGGCAGGCGGTCGCGGTGGTGTCGCTCGACCTGCTCCTGATTCCCCAGCCGCTCGTGGCCGCCATTCGCGAGGGCCTCGACGTCCCCGTGCTCGTCACTGCCACGCACACCCACACGTCGGTCGGTCAGTACGATCGCCGGCTCGCCGCGCAGATCGCTTCCCTCGGCGCGTTCGAGGCCGACGTGGAGCGCGCGCTCGTCGACGCCGCGCGACAGGCCCTCGCGCAGGCGCGTACGAGCAAGGGGCCAGCCACCCTCGAGGTGCGGCGGTTCTCGACCGAAGCCTTCGTGCGCGCGAGGAGTGGCGCGGCCGTCGACACCCGCGCCACCGAGGTGCTGTTCCGCCGCGAGCCGGGCCCCGCCGTGCGCTGGCTGCTCCTCGCCGCGCACCCGACGCTGACGCCCCGGCGGGGTTCGACGTTCGACACCGACTGGCCCGGCGCCGTCACCGCCGGGCTCGAGGCCGATGGGTCCGTCGCGCTGGTGCTGCAGACGGCGGTGGGCAACGCCTCGACGGCCAACGTCTCGTCCGAAGCGCAGTTCGCAGCGGCGCTCGACACGGCGCGTGCGTCTGCCACGCCACCCGAGGCCTGCGCCGCGTCGACCTTGAGCCTCGCGACGGTGCACCTGCCGCTGCCTCGCCCCGACGGCTCGAGGCTCGCGCCGTGGCCCCTGACGGCGCTCGTCGACAACGCGCTGTGCGCCGCCGCCGAGCAGGAGGCCGAGGTGACGATGCTGCGGCTGGGGTGCCTGTCGCTCCTCGCGCTGCCCGTCGAGCCCACCCACGCCAGCGGCACGGCGCTCGAGAAGCTGACCGGCGCCACCACGGTGCTGGCGCTCACCAACGGCTACCTGGGGTACCTCGAGCCGGTCGACGTCGCGCGCGCGGGCCTGGGTGAGACAAAGCGCCAGTGGTTCGGCGCGGAGCTCTACGAGCGGGTCGCGACAGCGTCGCTCCTCGCCGCGATGGGCTCGGACCCGGGAGACCCCCATGTCGAAGGCCGCTGAGGGAAGCCGCGCCAGCGCCGAGCTTGCGCGCGAACGCAACAACGAGGAACCCGGCCAGTGCTTCGACGCCAGGCCGTCTGTCGTCGTGCTGACGGCGTCAGGAGCCCTCCATGTCGAAGGCCGCTGAGGCTGCGCGCGCCCTGGTCGACGGTGCCGGTCAGGGCGCCCTGGCGACGCTCTCGGACGATGGCTCGCCGCTGTCGACGTGGGTCGCGTTCACCGACGATGGCCTCGGGAACCCGCTCTTCCTGCTCTCGGGCCTCTCGGAGCACACCCGCAACCTGCGCGCGCGGCCCCGGGCCTCATTGCTCGTCGTGGCCGAGACGAGTGGCGCTGGAGGCCCGATGGATCGCGCGCGGGTGACGCTGTCGGGCGCCATCACGTTCCTTCAGGGAGCCGAAGCACAGGCCGCGAAGACCCGCTTCGTCACGCGGAACCCCGACGCCGCTCAATACGCGGACCTGCCGGACTTCACGCCCGCGCGCCTCGAGGTCGAGGCCGTTCGTTTCGTCGGAGGCTTCGCCCGGGCGACCTCGGTGCCGCTCGCGGCGTATCGAGCGGAAGGTCCAGCGGTCGCTGGCTGACAGCCACCTGTCGACGGGCACCCACCAGGTCTCGCGAAGACGGCTCCAGGACGCCGGCCCGGACTCAGGCGTGCCGGGTGCTGACGCTGCTTGGCCTGGCAACGACAGCGTCCCCACGCGCGGCCCGACGGGCCATGTCGGCCCCAGCTCACCTCGACGCGCTGGTCATCACAGCGACGGGCTGCCCGGCAGATACTGCACCAGGTCTGCGCTCGCGGAGCCGATGACGAACTCGGCCGTCACGCGCACCGGCAGCTTCCGCTCATCAGCCGTGTAGTACACGAGCACGTTGCCCTTCGTCGTCGCGTTCCCCTGGAAGTCGGTGGTGATGCTCACGCGGTACACCGTGACTTCGCCGAGCTTCGTCTGGAGCCGCTCGGTGCCCTCGACCGTCGCCTTCATCGGGTACCAGCGCGCGCCCGTGAAGATGGGGATCTCGTGCACCATGCCGACCGCGATGGGCTGGGTGCGCAGCCAGAACGCCGCCGACGCGAGGTCCATCGTGTTCGCCGGCACTTCGTAGTCGACGTCGTAGGCGCCCTGCCCTTCCTTCTTCTTGTTGGCGAAGATGCGCGATTGCTCGGCATCGAAGCGGAAGCGCTCGCGCCGGCGCTTGCGGTTCTCGTCGACGAAGAAGTCGGCCGCGACCGGCTTCTGGCTCTGGGGATCGTAGTAGCTGATGAAGCGGTCGTTGATCTGGAAGACGTCGGCCACCGAGGTCGTCTGGCCCACGCACACCAGCGGCAACACCTGCTTGCCGTGTTGCTGCGTCCTCAACCCGACGGTGATCTGCGCGACGCCGGCCGGCACACCCAGGAACCGCACCTCGTACGAGGCCTGCTCTCCGGGCGAAAACGGCGGCGCGTCGGGCGCGGCCATCGCCACCACCGAGACCAGCGTCGACAGCACCGTCAGCATCTTCGTCATCGTGCCAAACCTCCTCGCGCTGGCGCGAATGTCGCGGCAGGCATGACATCGACGTCACCGCCCCGCGGGCCATTCACCTCGATTTACGCCAGACAATTCATCAACTTCGAACGCAACCCTGACATCCGTTGTCCTCCGGAGACGGTCGACGCGTCATCGGGCCGGTGAAAGACTCGGCGCCCGTCATGCCGAAGACCCGCGTCGCCGTCGTCGATGACCACCCGCTCGTGCGCGCCGGCCTGCGCGCGCTGCTCGAAGGGCAGGCCGACCTCGAGGTCGCCTGGGACGCCGAGCGGATCGATCAGGCGCGGCAGCACCTGAAGGCGGTCCCTGTCGACGTGATGCTGCTCGACCTCGAGTTCCGCGACGGCTCGGGGCTCGACCTGCTGCGCGAAGTCTCCGGGAGCGTTCCCGTGCTCGTCATCACCTCACACACCACCGAGGCCTGGGCCATCACGGCCATGCGGCTGGGCGCCAGGGGCTACCTCCGCAAGACGGCGGCGCCCGGCACCGTGCTGGCGGCCGTGCGGTGCCTCGCAGAGGGCGGCTCGATGCTCGAGCCCGAGCTCGCGCGACAGCTCGCCGACGCGGCACGGCTTCCACTCGACGCCACGCCGGCGTTCGCGCAGCTGTCTGCCCGCGAGCTCGAGGTGCTTCGCCTCGTCGCGCTCGCGCTCCCCAACGACGCCATCGCGCGCCAGCTCTCGGTGAGCGAGAAGACGGTGAAGACGCACGTGTCGGCGCTGCTCTCGAAGCTGAACGTCGTCGACCGCACGGGCGCTGCCGTGCTCGCGTGGCGACTGGGCCTGGTGCGCGACGAGGTGGCCCAGCCCTCAGGGGAAGCGCCGCAACGACAGGACGAGCGGCGTCGGGCGCGAGGCGAGCTGGAGCCGGAGCCGGTCTCCAGCCGCACACGCCAGCGCTGACTGCCCGTCGATGGACAGCTCGCCGCCGCCGAGCACCTGCACCGAGAAGGTTCCCGCCTCGGCCCCGACACCGCCGCGCGCGCAAGCACACTGCGCCCCCTGCGCCACGCACGAGTAGCCGCCTGGCAGGCCTTCGACGTCGTCGCAGCGCCCGCTGGCGGAGCAGGCCCTCGGGCGGGCGAGCACCTCGCGCAACCGGCCCCGCAGCGCGCCCTCGCCGCGATCGCCCTGGAACCGGACGAAGCCGGCCACGGTGAGGTCGCGCGACGTCTGCGGCGCCTCGCACGTCGGCGCCGGGCCCTCGTCGGGCAACAGGCAGCTCGACTCGATGTACCAGGTGCCTTCGAGCGACCCCGCACACGCAGAGACCGGCGCGCACGCGGGCGTCACCGGCGTCTGGGGCGGCGGCCCACAGGCGACGAGCAGGAGGGCCGACACGAACGACGGCCGGCCGCGGCGACGTCGACGAAGCATGACGGCCGCCGCGAGCAGCACCAGCGGCACACCCGGCGACGCGGCGCAGGACAGCGGCGAGCGGGTCGCGTTGCCGCGGGCCGCCGACAGAAAGGCGTTGCCGCAATACCCGTTGTCGATGGTGCACCCCTCACGCCGCTCCAGCCAGCCCGCCATCACGCGGTTGGCGCCCGCCGGTCCCTCGTCGATGAGGGCCTCGATCCACTCCAGGCTGGCCACGCGCGCCGCCTGGGCCGCTGGCGCCCCGACGCCATCACACTCGTCGAGGCCAGACGAGTGCCGCAGGCCATCACGCGCCTCGTCGTGGGTGCTCGACAGCGCGTCGACGAAGTTGAGCACGTGGTGCACCTGTCGGAAGTCAGGGCTCCGCAGGCTGTGGGCGAACGAGTCCTGGAGGGCGTGCAGCGCCTCGCCGAGGTGGAAGGGCCCACGGAGCACCTCGACGTCGACCTCGCCGTAGAAGTCGAGCGTGAGCCGCACCGTGAGCGTGTCGTCGAGATGCCTGAGGGCCTCGTCGAGCCGGCCCTCGATGTGCTGTCGGGTGGCCTCGAGCGCGGCCCCGTCACCGTCGGGCCCGTCGTCGCCCGGAGCGCGCAGGGCGTGGGCGCGCTGGTCGAGCGGGTCGAGGTGGATGTCGCGGGTCCGGCTGAGGTCGAAGAGCGAGTGGGAGCGCGTGTCGGGCGCGCGCACGCCCAGCAACAGGCTGACGATGATGGCGCGCTTCTCGTCGTCGTAGGCCTCGAGCCCGAACTCGCGAGAGAACTGGTCACTCAGCTTCTCCCACGCCGCGCCGCGCGGGCGCTGCTGGCCACGAAACGGCAGGTCGGCCAGGTACGAGCCGTACACCGCGGCCGTGAGCCGCTCGTGGCAGCCGGGCGAGAAGCCCGTACCGATGCTGAAGGCGTGGGCGCTCGACGCGAGCAGGAGGACGAGCGTCGCCGCGCGCTTCACAACACGCCCTCGAGGCCGACGGTGCTGCGGAACTGCACGTCGACGAGCGGAATACCGCGGAGCACCGGCGCGACGATGCTCACCGACAACGCGCTCAGCGTCACCCGCAGCGCTCCCACGCGCCACGCGAACTGCGCGGGGGTGAGGTCGACGAAGAGCCCCACGCTGCCCGGCGCGTCGAGCAGCGTCCGGGTCAGCAGCACCGAGGGGCCGAGCCGCAGCGAGGCACGCACCCGGTCTTCGGCCCACCGCAGCTCGGGGCCGACGCCGACGTTGAGCGCACCTCGAAGCACCTGCGCGCGAGAGAGCTCCGTCGCGACCCACCCGTTCCATTCGACCCCGCCCACGACGCCCCAGCGCTCCGCGGCCCGCCAGCCGCCCCCCACGCCTCCGCCGAACCGCACCGCGAGGAGCGAGCCTGCCCCCAGGCCGCTCAGGAGCGTGCCGTGCCCCGAGCCCGTGAGGAACCACGACGCCTTCGCCTCGTGCGACAGCAACAGCCACAGCAGCACCAACAGCCGAATTCGCATCGCACGACGGTACCGGCGCGCCGGCTGGCCGTCCTCGGCCCCTGGACCGAGGAGCGCGTCGGCCTGGCGACCGATTCGGCCCTGGGTTCGAAGGCGTACGACGAGGTCATGACCCTGCTCCGCCCCTGCGCCCTCCTCGTCGTCTTCCTCCTGTCGGCCTGTGCCCCGCCGGAGTGCTCGACCGGCTCGTACCTCGAGGGGGGCAACGTCGTGACGTGCTTCGGCACCAGAACGCTGACGCTCCCGGCGAGTGAGGAAGCGCGGAGCCTGTTCTCCGAGCGGCTGCGGCCGCTGGGCGTCGACCCCGACGCGCTGCCGGCGACCTACTATTTCCTCCCGCGAGAGGCCGCGTCGGGGCCGAACGCACGGGCGCTCTTCAAGCCCCGCCGCGGCGCCATGGGCCGCGAGTTGCTGGTCGAGCTCAACGAGGCCTTCGTCGAAGCCGCCGACGATGGCGCCCTCGTGCTCGCGCTCGTCCACGAATACGGCCATCTGGCCCAGTACCAGCGAGGCGAGCCCGCCGGTGACGAGCTACAGCAGCGGCTCTGCGCCGGGGCGTCTGACAGCGCCTGCGAGGCCGCGGTGCTGGCTCACCTGCAGCGCATGGAGCGAGACGCCGACGCCTTCCTCGTCGAGCGAATCGGCCGGTGGCCGATGGGCCTGTCACCCGGCTTCGACCCGTGGGCGCTCGTCGACCTCATCAACTCGACGGAAGCCGGCCCCAGCTACCCGCCCAACCCGGAGCGCATCGCCCCCATCGCCGCCGCGCTCGAGGCCCGGGGCCTGACACGTGCCACCGCCACCCGCGCGCGCACGCTGCTCGACCAACTCCCCGCCCTCGCCGCGCCCGCAGCCGAGGCGCTCCGCCGGCAGGGCGGCGTTCCCCGCTGACGCGCCGACCGGGTGGCCGGACCGGGCGAACGTGAAGCGTTGCGAGCAGACCGAGGCGCGACGAGAGAAGCTGCTGGCGACCACCTGACCGAGGAGCAACGATGGGCTGTGGCGCACCTGGCGCTCCCTCGACGAGAGGTCACTTGTTCGGCGCTCTGGAGTGACGGCACGCATGGGTTCGACGCAGTGGCGCTCCGTTCGGGTTGGGCTGGCCTTCGCGTGCGTCGCGGCCGTGGCGACGCTGTGCACCGAGTTCCTCGGCTGGCTGGCCATCGATCGCTTCGTGCACGACGAGCACGAGGGCATCCCGCCGCTCGTCGTCGCGGCCGTCGAGAGCCGTGCCGCGACCTCGAGGCCGCTGCTGGCCGGCGCTTCCGAGGCCGCCGTCGCCGCGTGGGAGCGCTCGCTGGACGACGCCTTCTGGCCGCTGCTCAACGGCGCGGTGGTGATGGTGGGCGAAGGCACGGCACACGCCAGGCTCGTGCGCGGAGCCGCCGTCGATGCCCCGCGCGACTGCACCTCGCCGCTCGAGACGGACACCGGCGACGAGGGAACGACGACGCGCTCCTGCCGTCGCGGCGCGCGCTGGTGGGTCGGCACGTCGCTCGGTGCGAACGACACCCTCGTCGTCGAGCTCGAGCCCGCCACCAGCGTGGGCCTCATCCGGGTGGGGTGGGTCGTCTTGTCGGTCGTCTCCCTCGTGCCGGTGCTGGGGGTGTCGTTCCCCGTCGGCTTCGCGCTCGGGCTCGCGCTGACCCGGCGAGCCCGCCGGCGCGTCGAGCGGGTGGTGACCGCGGCCGCCTCGTGGAACGAGGCGCGCTCGTGGGTGCCCATCGAGGACGGGCGCGACGACGAGCTCGGCTTCCTCGCGCGCACGCTCGACACGATGGGTCGCCGCTTCAATGAAGCGCTCGAGGGGGCTCGTCGACGCGGCGCGGCCGCCGAGCGCAGCCGGCTCCTCGACGACCTGCATGATCACTCGAAGCAGAGCGTCTTTGCCGCCCGGATGATGCTCGGCCAGCTCGCGGCGCGCGCGTCGGCCGACCCGGCGCTGTCCGAGCTCACCGACCGCGCCAGCGAGGCGCTCGGCGTCGCGTTGAACGAAATGAGCCGCCTCACCCACCCTGACGATGCGCCCGCCGCGCTGCGCGCCGAGCACCTGCGCGACGCCGTGGCAGCCGTCGCGCACTGGTGGGGCCGCCCCATCGCCGTCGACGGAGCCGACTTCGAGCTGGCGACCTCGGCGGCCGAGGTGCTCGCCATCACCCGAGAGGCCCTCTCGAACGCGATGCGGCATGCGCCCCGAGCCCACGTCACCGTCTCGTGGACGATGGAGAAAGCGACGTTCGTGCTGACCGTCACCGACGACGGCCCGGGCTTCGACCCCGCGCGGGCCGGCCGGCCGACGTCAGGGCTCGCCACCATGCGGCGCAGGGCCACCGGCCTCGGCGGCGCACTCGAGCTCACCTCGAGCCCCGGCGGCACCCACGTCCGGCTCAGCCTCCCGGCGCTCGAGGCTGCTCGAGCAGCTCCACGGTGAAGGCCAGACTCCGGGGCAACTGCAGCTCGAGCGACGAGCGGTCGAACGGAGCGCCGTGCCGCTCACTCACCTCGTTCCCGAGGTCGAGCAGGTTGGCGCAGACGACCGACGCCCGCAGCGCCCAGCCCGGCGTGAGGGGCACGTCGTACGAGACCCGCACGTCGAGCTCGACCTGGAAGTCCTCGCGCCACCCGATGAGCGGAGACGAGATCATCATCGCCGACCCGCGGTTCGAGTTCCGGCGCAGCGCCACCTGCCCGTCCTGCGTGCGCGAGTCGTAGAAGCCGAACGGCTGCCCGTCCTTGAAGAAGACGGCGAAGGTCGTCCACAAACGGCCGAACCAGCGCCGCCCGCCGATGGCCTTGAGCACGAAGGCGCGGTCGGCGTCGGTGTTCGAAAGGCTCCGGTAGCGCGCGTTGGGGTTGGCGCCGAGCCAGTCGACGAGGCCGATGTCGTTGCCGTACGCCCCGTTGCCGAATGGCGCGTAGCCGAAGAAGTTCGCCGCCGAGAAGCCGACCGAGAAGAAGCCGTTCTCGTCGGGCAGGCGCGCGACCTCGAGGTGCACCTGGCCACCGAAGGGCGTCTCGCGGAAGGGGTCGTTCACCAGCCGATACCGCGTCGGCGCGCCGTTGAAGAAGAAGAAGCCGTCTTCATCGAACGCGCCGACGCCGCTCGCCGGCCCGTCGAACTGCAGCCGCGACAACCCGTGCCAGGCCTTGGCGATGCCCTGCACCGTCACCTTCCACGCCTTCCCCAGGCGGCTCGTGATGCCGAAGGACGCCGAGTAGAGGCTCGGCCCGTGGAGCGAACGATCGATGGTCGTCACGTCTCCACCGAGGCCCTGCACGAAGCGGCCATCGGCCGTGCGCTGGACGGCGCCGAGGTAGCCGGGCGTGAGCGCGAGCCCCGTCTGCGACGGAACGCCGATGGGCGTCTTGCCCACCGAGAGGAACGGCTGGAACCAGGGCGTCACCGTCAACACGCCCTGCGCCTCGGCGCCGATGTCGGGAAAGGCGAGGCCCGTGCTGCCCGCAGCCGAAGCGTGGTTGATGACGCCATAGCCGTCGACGGCGAGCTCGAAGGACTTCCATGAGAACGTGCGCTGGTAGCCCACCCGCTGCGAACCGATGACGGTCACGGTGGGCCGCGACTCGATGGCCCACGCGCCGACTGGAGCGCCCTCGAAGGTGAGCGGGTGGACCCGCGTCGGGCTGCCCGACCAGGCCAGCAGGCGGGTGTCGCTGCGCACGTACACGTCGTGCAGGCGGTGGCCGAGCTCGAGGCGCACCGAGTTCATCGCGCCCGTCGGCACGTACGGGAAGAAGCCCTCTCCATCGACGTCGAGCAGCTCGCGGGAAAACCCCGGCGTCACCGGCGCGAGGCCGTCGTGCTTGAACGTCAGCGCCGCGCGGAAGGCGCCCCACGCGAACCCCACCAGCGCACCGCCGCTCGACTGGCGCAGCGTCTCGTCTCGCGAGTACCGGCGCTCGGCGAAGAGGTTGTCGCGAAACCGGTACTCGGCCAGCGTCGTGAGCCGCCAGGCGCGATCGAGTGGAGCCACCTCGGCGATGCCCGACACCCGCAGCGTGCGCTCGTCGAAGGGCACCCCCGCCTGCGCGCGGTCGGCCGTGGGGAACGACTGGTGGCGCCGCACCGCCCCGTCCACCTCGAGCGCCGAGCGCACCACGAAGGCGCCCACGCGGGACTCGTCGAGCAGGCTGGCGCCGAGGCGGCCCAGGAACCGGCGCCGGTCCTCCTCGGGCTGCACGGCGCGGTTGCGCGCGTGCGCCGTGGTGAAGAAGTCAGAGACCGACTCGGCGCCAGGGGCCGTGCCGCCGACGCCGCCGATGCCGAACGACACGCGCGCCTGGCGCGTGGGCCGCCCCGCCCGTGGCGCCGTGCCCAGTCGAACGCCGCCCCCGAAGGTGTGCCGCGCCGACTCCGCCGCCCGAAGCTCGATCTCCGACAGGAAGAGCCACGGCACCTTGAACGCGGCGGCGCCATCGAAGAGCGGATCGGTCAGGTTGAAGTCGTCGAGCCGCCACTCGTTCCACAAGGCCGAGTCACCCACGAGGGTGAAGCGCTCGGGCTCGATGTCCGAGAAGCCCATCGACTCTTCCGTCGACGAGACGGCCGGCATGAAGACACGAGAGACGACGTTCGAGATCGAGCCGGTGCCAGGGAACTGGTCGAGCGCGTCGCCCTCGAGCACCAGCCGGTCGCTGAAGGCCACCCCGCGGCGGGCCTCGGGCGTCTGCGCCAGGCCCAACGTCGGAACGAGCATGAACAGCAACAGCCTCATCGGGACGCCTCGTCATCGGCCCACGCGCGCGCTTCGTCACGCGAGAGCCAGAGGAACCACTCGTGCGGGAAGTGCCGGAAGAACGTTCGCGGCGGCAGGCCGGCCGTGAGCAGACGCAGCGTGCGCTGCTGCGAGCGATGGGCCTCGAAGGCGCGCGCCTTCGCCTCGAGCTCGTCGCCCTCGAGCGTGAGCGTCGCGACGGTGGGCGTGCGTTGCCAGCGGAACCCAGCGCCCAGCGCCCACGAGAACGGCGGCGGGGGGAGGAGCATGGCGAGCGCAGGTGACGTTGACGAGGTGTGCAAGGCGCTCCGCACCGCGGCGTGGGCCGCCATGTGATCGGGGTGCCCATTGATGCCGCGCGCGTCGAAGGTGACGACGAGGCCGGGCCGGACCCTCGCGATGGTCTGCGACACGACGTCGATCGCCGCCACGAGGTGCTCGCGCAGCTTCGAGTCAGGGAGCGCGGGCATCGTCAGGCCCTCGGCGCCGAGAATCGCCATCGAGGCACGCAGCTCGTCGGTGCGGCAGGCCAGATGCGAGCGGCCTGCGACGACCGCCTCGTCGGTCCACGGGTTGGCGGCGCCATCGGTGAGCACCAGCAGCTCCACCTGCACCCCGGCCCGACGCAGCCGGCACACGAGGCCCACGGCGTTGATCTCGTCGTCCGGGTGGGCGAACACGAGCAGCGCGCGCTCGAGCGCCGCGAGGCCCAGCGTGTCGAGCGCGACGCGCCGGCCCTCGACGCCCAGCCGCAGGCGAAGCCCTTGTCCCCACGAGGTCGCGCGCGATTCACCCACGGGGCCACGGCTACGGAGTCCCCTTCGGCGAGTCAACGGATGATCGATTCCGCCGCGCCGGGCAACCACAGGGGCATGTCTGCTCTTCGCGGCGTCCTGTTCGGTCTTCTCGTCGTCAGCTCGTCGGCGCTCGCGCACGAGCAGGTGAAGCGCTCGGTCGACGACCCGAAGCTCGAGGTCGAGGTGAGCGGTGGTGTCACCTCACGCGCCGACGTCACGCCCACGGTGTCCGCCCGGCTCGGCGTCGACGTGTGGAACTGGTTCACCCCCTCGGTGCGGCTGGTGTCGGTGGCGCCGTGGGCCGGCTCGCAATCGGCGTGGGCCGTGCAAGGCGAGCTGCGGGCCCACACGCGGGGAACGTTCCAGCTCACCGGTGGCCTGGGCTTCGGGCTCGCGACCGCGAACGTGGTGCGTACGGGCAGCGGCCTCGACGCCGACCTCACGCGACCAGCGCTGCCGTGGCTGACGGGCGACGTCGGCGCGCGGGTTCGCCTGGGCCCGCTCTTCCTGGGGGTCTCGCTCGGCGGAGCCCCGTTGCAGCAGCAGTGGCTCGCCTCGCTGAACCTGGGCTTCGTCGCGTTCGACGGCTGAAACGTGGCGGCCAGGGAAGGGCCGGCTCCGGGGCCCCCGCGGCAGGCGAGCGGTACCTCAGTCAGGGCGCCGGCGATGAATGACGACGCCGTCGACCTTCTCGTCGAGCACCCGGCAATCGACGAGGCGCGCGAGCTGCTGGGCCTCCTGCTCGAGCTGCCCGCGGTGGGCGTGATCGACGACGTTCAGCCGCGTGCCGTCCTTCAGCACGACGTTGAGCTCGTACGAGTCGAAGTCGGGTGCTTCTTCTTCGCGCACGCGCTCCCCGAGGAGCTGCAGCGCGAGCACGTCGGAGAACGGAATTCGGCGCCCCCCGATGGAGATGACCCGGCGAGCGCCATCGAACCGGACGGCGCGGGTGGCGAGCAGCAGCAGCGCTCCCGCCAGCAGCAGCAGCCCCATCGGCAGCACCACCAGCCCGAGGAGCAACGACCCCTTCAGCACCGTCACCAGGCCCGACACCGTGAGGAGCCCCGCGAAGGCGAGGCCTCCGAGCGTCCACGCCCAGGTCCTCCAGCTCCTCGCGAACACGAGGCCCGTGCGAGTCGCCACCAGGCGATGCGTCGAGTACCCGGTGCCGCCCGCTCGGAGTGGTGTCCAGTCGAGGGCCGGACCGCGCTCACTCACGCCGGCGCACCGGACGGCGCGCGGGCTTCTTCTTCGCCGCCACGCGCTGCTTCGGCGAGCGCTCGTCGCCCGTCTGCGGCAGCACTTCTCCGTCGAAGCGGATCTTCGGCTTCTTCGGGTGCCGCTTGAACAACAGCACCGTGCGCCCGAGCACCTGCGCCACCTCGGAGCCCGTTCCCGATGCCAGGGCTTCGATGGCGCCTTCGCGGCCCTCGCGATCGTCGGCGATGCGCACCTTCACCAGCTCGTGGTCGGCCAGCGCCTGCGCCGTCGCGCCGATGACGCCCTCGGTGACGCCCGAGTCTCCGACCTGCACCACCGCGTGCAGGTGATGCCCGAGTGAACGAAGGTACCGCCGCTGCTTGCCGTTGAGCGCCACGAGGTTCACTGTCCTTACTTCATCATGCGCAGCTCGCGCTGGGCGTCGATGTGTTTGGGGTCGAGCTTGACCGTCTGGTTGAAGTGTTTCTTCGCCGCCGGCAGGTCGCCCAGCAGCTTGGCCATCATGCCCTGAAAGAAGTGCGCGGCGACGATGTTCGGGTTCCGCTTGAGGCAGTTGGTGATGTCCTTCATCGCCTCGGTCTGGCCCGCCTTCTTGTCCGGGAAGGTGAAGAAGCGCGCGTAGCCACGCCAGGCCGAGAACTCGGGCTCCTCGGCGTTGGCGGCGATGGCCTCGTCGAACATCTTCACCGCCTCGGGAAACTTGCGCGCCTGCACCAGGAGCTTCCCCTTCTGGAACAGCTCCTCGGCCGCGAGCAGCTTCGAGATGTCGATCTTCTCGCCAGCCCCGCCCGCGTCGAGCTCGGCGATGTACTCCTTCTTCAGGTTCTCGTCGGACAACGTGCGGTGCGCGTCACCGATGCGCGCGAACACGTCGGCCTTCGCTTTCGACAACGCCTCCGGCGCGCCCGGGGGCACGGTGTCCGGGTGGTAGTCCTTCGCGAGCTTGAAGTACGCGATCTTCACCGCGTTCGGCGGGGCCTCGCGCGTCACCGCCAGCACCTCGAAGTGGTTCTGCGACTTCATCTTGAGCGCGAGGTCCTGCAGCTTCTTGATCTCGGCGTCGAAGCTCTGGGCCGGCGCAGCCACCACGGGGGCCGGCCGCGGTGGGGCCGCGGGAGCGACCGGGCGACCTGCCGGAGGGGCGACCGCCGGTCCCATCGTCGGCGCCGTCACCACCGGCCTGGGCGGCGCGGCGGGCGGGGGAGCGGCCACCGGCCGTGGCGGGGGCGCAGCCGGCGGCGGCATGGGCGCGCCGGGGGGCCTGGCGCCCGGGTAGGCAGGGGCCGGGGGCGCGACTGGACTTCCGGGCACCGCGCTCACGCCGACCTGCGGCGTCACCACCGGCCTCGCCCCCGGGGGCGGGCCCGCTGGAGGTGCCGCAGCCCGGGCAGGCGCGGCCACCTTCACCACCGTGCCGGCGAACGACACCAGGTCGCACGGGTACAGCATGAAGGCCACCCGCAGCGCGGCTTCCGCTTCGGGCGCCTGGGCCTGGAGCAACTGATTGAGCGTGCGGGTGCCATCGAAGAGCGCATAGGCGCGGGCCTCTTGTGGCGTCAGGCGAAGCTCCGTCACCGGCACCGGGCCAGCGCCCCGCATCACCGGGTAGTCGAGCGCCGAATGCAGCCGCGAGCGCACCTCGACGACGGGCAGCCGGCGCAGCTGCTCGCCGTACACCTGCCATCGCTGCCCCGCGGGGAGCACCTTGTGGGCCGGGAGGTCGACGGGCTGGAACGTGAAGCTGCCATCGGTGGCGAGCAGGGCCTGCCCGATGATGGCGCCCGCGCGCCCCCCCAACGCCTCGAGCGCAGCGTTCGGGTTCAAGAGCCCCAGCCCGAACAGGGCTGGCAGGAGTTCGCCTCCAAACCGCGCTCCCTCGCGCTGCGCCTGGCTCAGCGTGTCTGGCGTCACCAGGCCCCGTCGGAGCAGGAACGTCGCCAGCGCGTCCTCCGGGTGCGTCGACTCGACCGAGTCCGGGCTCCCCTTGCGGAAGTGCAGCAGCAGGGCGCGGTCGGCGAGCTGAAGCGTCAGCAACCCCGTGACGTCTTGCGCCGCGGCGAGGAAGTAGAGGCGCTGGGCGCTGACCTCGCGCAACGACCCCGCCGGGGGAATCGCCTCGAGCGGGGCGACCGCGGCCGTCGCCATTGGCACGGGAGATTGGCTCGACGCCGTCGGCATCGGCGTCTGGCCCGACGGCGAGCTGGTGGGCGGAGGCCGCGGCGGGGCGACGGCTCGAACGCCCGAGGGCGTGCTGGCGAGCTGTGACGGCGAGCTCGCCGCCCCGACCCGCACGCCCGAGGGCGTGCTGGCGAGCTGCGACGGCGAGCTCGCCGGCACGTCGTCGAAGAGCGACGCCTCGAGCGACGTCGCGGCCGCCGGCGCGCGAGGGGGCGGCATCGCGGGCGCCATGGGCCGGGCCTGCGGCGCCTGCGCTCGGGCCTGGGCGGAGACCTGCGAGGGGTTGATGGGGCGCTGCTGTTGTTGCGCCCGCGCCCCGGGCCCAGCGACCGGGCCTCCCGGGCCAGCGCGCGGCGCAGCCCCCGGCCCTGCAACGGGCCCACCCGGTACGGTGCCCGCTCCTGCCCGGGGCGCTCCCGCGGGTGCGGCGCCCGGCAGCGCGGGCGGAGCCGCGACCTTCGCCCACTGGTCGTCGAGCTCGGTGTGCGGCAGCACCTCGCTCCCCCACAGCTCTTTGGGGAACACCATGCGAATGCCCGGCATTCGCCCGGGGAAGACGTAGTTGACGCCGTCGAGGCTCACCTGGACACGCCCAGCGATGACGCCGTTGTCGAGCAGCAGCTCGACGGACGTGGGAGAGAGGGGGCCGAAGACCTGGGCCTTCTCGGTCCGCACCCACACCTGGACGACTTCGTCACTCATCGGCTCGGAGGGCGACCGTAGCGTCATTTCGAGGCACAATCCGCAATCGTGGTGACGCGAGCTGGTTCCTGGGCCGCCTGCGGGGTCGCACTGTGTGCGACGGGCTGCGTCTCACTCTCGTCCATGCAGACCGCCGATACGCTCGGCGCAGGCCGGGTGCAGCTCGGCATCGAGCCCGGGGTCGCGGGCCTCGTCGAGCCGACGCGACGCAGCGTCACCGTCGCCCCAGCCGCCGACTTTTCGTTGCGCTACGGCGCCTTCGACCGGCTCGACGTCGGAGCCCGCCTGGGGCAGTCGGGGCTCGAGCTGCAGGCGAAGGTGATGGCGACGCCGCGCAGCTCGCCCTTCATCGTCTCGTTCGCACCGCACCTGGGCGGCCAGCTGCGCGTGGACTCGAAGCTGGCCATCACCGGGCAGATCATCAACCTCGGGCTCCCGCTGCTGTTGGGCGTGCGGCTGGGGCCCCACCAGCTCGTCCTCGGGCCACGACTCCATCTGCTGGCCTCGTTGCCCGCCGACCGAGCAGAGCCGGCGCGCCGCGCCATCGCCGTCGGGGGCAGCCTCGGGCTCGCCGTGCGCATCTCACGCGCCGTTCAGGTGCTGCCGGAGCTGGCCCTGGTGGCGCCCCTCGAGCCGACGCCCCTGCTCGAGCAGGCCGACACCTTCAGTCAGCTCACCGGCGGGCTGCTCGCGCAGGTTCGGCTCGGCTTCCTCATCGGAGGCGGCGAGTGATGAGGGCCCTTCCGATGGGCGGCCCCGGCGAGATAAGGGCGATGGCTTGAGTGACCGCGGGTGGAGCGCCATCGTGACGAGGTTCCTGCTGCGAGGTCCCGCTGCCCTCCTGTTGGTGACGGCGTCACTGGCGTGTTCCCCGCCCACGCCCGTGGGCGGCTGTCGCTCCAGCGCCGAGTGCCCCATCGGCCAGACCTGCCTCGAGGCCCGCTGCGTCGGAGCGGTGGGCGGCGGCAGCGCTGGTGGAGGCTCGGCCGGTGGCACCGCTGGCGGAGGTCCGGGTGCGGGCGGCACGGCGGGCGGCCTCGTGCAGGCCCCGGGCGAGTCATGTGAGGCGCCGCGCCCGCTCGAGGCGAACGGCACCACGCGCGGCACGACGGTCGGCGCCCGAGACGACGTCGCGATCGACTGCACCGGCCTTCCCGCGCGTGGGCCCGACGTCGTCTATGCCCTGATGGTTCCGCCCGGGCAGCGCCTCGCGGCGACGCTCACGCCCCTGCCCGACGACGGTGGGCTCCGCTACGACTCGGCGCTGCTGCTGATCGCGGGCCCGGCAGCGAACTGCGCGCCTGACGCCGGGTCGGCCGGCGCGTGCCTGTCGGGCGCCGACGTCGATGGCCGGCCAGAGCGGGTCGCGTGGACGAACGCGGGCTCCACGCCGCGTGACGTCTTCCTGGTGGTCGACTCGTTCTACGACGCCCCGGTGCCCAACACCGGCGTGCGGCACCACGGGCCCTTCGAGCTGGCGGTGTCGCTGGCAGCGCCCCCGGCCGGCGACCGCTGCGAGACGGCGCCGACGGTGACACCCGGCACGCTGGCTGGCCAGACCCTCGTGGGCTTCACGCGCGACGTGTCGGCCGGCCCGGGCTGCCGACGCTCCGATGGGCCCGAGCGGGCCTACAAGCTGGTGGTGCCGGCCGGCCAGCGCCTGACGGCGATCGCGACGCCCTCGAACGACGGCGGAACCTTCGACCTCACGATGAACCTGGTCGCCGGGCCCTGTGATGGGCCGATGCTGGCGTGCCTGGCGGGCGTCAACGCCCAGCCACAGGGCCAGGCCGAGCAGCTCGATTGGGTGAACCGCGATGCGGCCGCGCGAGACGTCCTCGTCCTGGTGGGTGCGCTCGCGCCCGACGAGCAGGACACCGCGTTCACCCTCGTGACGTCGCTGTCGGCGTCGCCGCTGGGTGACGACTGCGCAGGCGCCGAGCCGCTCGTGCCCGGTCAGGCCCTCGTCGGCCAGACCTTGAGCGGCTTCGCGAACGACTATGCGCTCGGCCCCTCGTGCGCGAGCCCCAACACCGGGCCCGATCGCGTGTACGAGGTGCTGGTGCCCGCGGGCAAGGTGCTCTCGGTGAGCGTCACGCCCTCGGTGCAGCTCAACACCTCGGTGTCCCTGGTGGCCGGCGCGAACGAGTGCACGGCGGGCGTGGCGCGGTGCCTCGTCGCGAGCGACACCACGGCCGCTGGCGTGCCCGACGTCGCGCGGTGGACCAATCGGGCCCCGGTGCCGACGCGGGTGCTGGTGCTGGTCGACAGCGTCGCGGGCAGCGCCGGCACGTTCGACCTCACCACCAGCCTCTCGGACCCACCGTCCGGAGAGGCCTGCTTCAACGCGACGCCGCTGGTGGCCGGAGCGCCCGTCACGGGCACGACGGTGGGCTACGGCAACGACTACACCTCGGGCGCGACGACGAGCTGCGCCCGCGCGGGGACGCTCAACGCCGACCGCGTCTATGGCTTCACGGTCGCCCCTGGCCAGCGGGCGCGCGTGACGGTGACGCCCGATGCCGGCTTCGCGCCGTCGGTCAGCGTCGTCGCGGGCCCGGCCACCGCATGTGAAGCCGAGCCCAGGGCCTGTGTCGCCTCGACGACCTCGTCGTCTTCGGCGCGCACGGTGTCCTTCGTGAATGGTGCCCCGGCGCCGACCGAAGCCTTCGCCATCATCGACAGCAGCTCGAGCCTCGGAGGGACGTTCGGCATCGCGCTCGCCACCAACACGCCGCCGGCCGACGACGTGTGCGCCACGGCCATGACGATGCTGCCTCCGACGGGCCTCGCGGGGCAGTCGCTGCGCGGTGGAGGCGGCGCGACCTTCGAGCGCGACTACGACTGCGTCGGCCCCTCTGGCGGCGCCGATCGGGTGTACGTGGCCCAGACGCCACCCGGCCAGCGGTTCTCGGTGACGGTGACGCCGACCGTCGACGGCGGCTTCGACCCGGTGCTGTCGGTCATCCAGGGCCCGGCCAGCGCCTGTGACGGTGCCGCCCGGCGATGCCTTGCGGCCATCGACCAGGCGCCGAGGGGCCGGCCTGAGACGGCGACCGTCACCAACGCGACGAGCCAGCCTCAGCCCATCTTCGTGGTGGTGGGCTCGTACTTCGCGGGCGACGTCGACACCGACTTCGCGTTGACGACGTCGACGTCACCCCTGGCGACGGGCGACGTCTGCGAGAACGCCGAGCCGGCCTCGTCGGGCACCTCGCTGACGAACCAGACGCTCGCCGGCTACCTGCGCGAGTACACGTTCCCGGGAGCCACCTGCCGCGCCTCGACGGGTGCCGACCGGGTGTACGTCATCTCGGTGGCACCGAACCAGACGCTCACGGCCCGGGTGGTGCCGGACCCCTCGTCGGACGTGGTGCTGAACCTCGTCGACGGGCCCGCGAGCCGCTGCAGCACCACCACCGACTGCCTCGCCTCGGCCGACCGCGGCTCGACCGGCGTCGACGACACGGTGACCTGGCGAAACAGCGGCACCAGCACCCGGAGCGTGTTCCTCGTGGTGTCCCGCTACACGCCGGGGTCGATGACGTTCGCGCTGGACGTGACGCTGCAGTAGCGCGCCCTGCTTCGAGGGCTCCTGCTTCGTGTGTGAGGTGTGCTCGAGGAGCGCGTCGAACTCCTCGGCAGTGAGCTGGCGTACGGCTTCGAGCGAGAGCGTGAGCCCCCGGTGATGGAGCAGCTCGCGACCAAGCGCCTCGGCCTTCGGGTCTCGCAGCAGGACCAGAAACTGCCGTGCGATCTCGAGGCGGCGATTCTGAGCGTTCGCGCGCATCAACGCTTCGAACTCCGGGTCGACGAGGGTCAGATCTGAAAGCGCGACGAGGAACTCGGTCGATGGCTGCGCCATGGCGGCGAGCAGTCGTTCGCCAATCGCCGCGAGTTGGGCATCGGTCCGAATCGTGACGACTGGTCTCAGTGCCGCAACGAGCAGCGGCACCTGAGGGGCAAGACCGTCGAGCAGCTCGCTCACCGAGACTGGCGGCCTTCTGCGCCGCTGAGCGTGCTGCCAGATGATGTCGACCACCGCTGCTGCATCGGTCTCGACGAGCGGTACGAGCACGTCATCGGGAGTGACGACCGATACGCCGTCGGGCCAACTCGACCGGGGGAAGTCCTTCAGGTTGAAGGTGACGACCTGTGTCGGCCCTTCCACCTGCGTCAACTCCCATGCTGCGGCGAGCACATGCCGGTCCTTCGGTTGATTCGTCATCACCCCCACATGTCTCTGCCAGTTCTCGACGAGTGCATCCGGGAACGCCAGTTCGATGGCCTTCAGCAGCCTCGTCGTCTGAGCGGCAGAAAGCCGCCGCTGCGACTCCAGGTTGCGGCGCATTTCGTCGAGAATCTCGCTGGTCCACGCCAGTCGCAGCAGCCCGGCCTCGCCGCAGCGGAGAAACAGGTCACGGAGCCACTCGGGAAACAGAACGCAGGCATCGAGGAGGACGCGCATCGAAATGCCCTACCGCTTGAGCGCTGCGTAACCTCCAGACTCCTCGGTAATCTGTTCCAACTCATCGAGCGCTGCCCGGCGTTCTGAGTCTCGCGTCCGTCGGTACGCGAGAACGTCTTCAAGCCGGATTCGGCGGTGTCCCCCCTCGGTCGTGACGGCTGGGAGCAGCCCGCGCTCGACGAGCCGCACGACGTACTGGCGGGATACGTTGAGGAGCGCTGCCGCGTCTTGCGTCGAGAGCTCGCGCTCCTTCGCGACCACGGTGGGCACCCCACCCGCCTCGAGGACCGCGAGGCCCTCGCGGAGCGCCTCGTGGAGTGCCTCGGGCAGTGGAATCGTGTCCTGACCCGCGGACAGCGAAACCCTCGTCTTCCGAAGGATCTCACCCAGCCGCTGAAGCGCGTCTCTCGCGTTCGAACCGTATTCCTGGGCCATCTCGTGACGGTCGCAGCGATTCGACCAAAACGCAACTCACGCTCTGTCGGTCGGCAAGAGACCGGCCGATCCGCCAGTCTCCGATGCGCGACTCACCGGCCGCGCGCGTCGAGCCACCACGCGACGTGCCCGACGAGCACGAACCCGAAGGCGTTGAGCGCCCCGTGGGTCGGCACCATGTCGGGCACCGTCAGCGCCGGCACTTCGGGCCAGTACTGGTTGGCGGCCCAGCTCACCGCCAGCGCCATGGCCACCCACGGAGACGCTGCCGAGACGAAGAGGAGCGCCCTCGCCCACCGCTGCCGAACGCGCGCCTCTTGCGCAGAGAACACGGCCACGGCCAGCACCCCCACCGTCATCAGCACCGCGCCGCCCACCTGGAAGAAGGCGAGCTGCGTGAGGAAGCCCACCGCGGTGAAGGGCGGCGCGACCATGAGCAGGGCGCCCGCCCAACGTCGCGCCGGGAGCGGCCTCGCCTCGACGGCACGAGCGGCCAGCGCCAGCGTGCCCGCGCCCGCGAAGGTGAAGTGAATCGCGGTGAGCTTCACGATGGGCTCGCGAATGCCGAAGAGCACCCACTCCATGCGCGAGACGACGAGGGCGAGCGCCGCGGTGAGCGAGAAGCCCGCGACGAACAGCGCGACCAGCCGCTTCCGACGCAACGCCGACACGACTTCCCGAACCGAGAGCGCCAGCCAGGGCGCGAGCACCGCAGCAGCGGGCCAGCCTGGCGCCACCGAGAGCGAGGCGGCGACACCGACGGCGGCGACCTGAAACGCCGTGAAGGGCCGCTCAAATGCGAGCGGCAAGACGACGCCGACGCCCACCACCAGGGCCACGTTCATCACCGGTACCATCAACTCGGCGAGCGTCATGTGAGGTGAAGAACCGGAAGGCCCGCCCGCGGTTTCGCCGGCTACAGAACGACGTGCTCCTGGTGCTCGCCGAAGACAGCCCGCATCGCGTCCGAGATCTCTCCCAGCGACGCCTCGGCCTTCACGGCCTCCGAGATGAGCGGAATCAGGTTCTCGTCCGGTGCGTCGGCGCCACGCTTGAGCGCATCGAGGGCGCGGCGGCAGGCCTCCTGGCTCCGCGTGCGGCGCAGGTCCTCGAGGCGCACGCGCTGCTCCTGCTCGACCGAGTCGTCGACCCGCAAGAGGCCCTTCACCGGAGGCTCGGGCTGCGTGAACTTGTTCACGCCCACGACGACCGCCTCGCCCTTCTCGAGCGCGCGCTGGGCGTCGTACGCCGCGTTCTGGATCTCCTGCTGCGGAAAGCCCTGCTCGATGGCGCGCACCATGCCGCCGAGGTCGTCGATGCGGCGCAGGTAGTCTTCGGCCTTCGCCTCGAGCTCGTCGGTCAGCCGCTCGAGGTGAAAGCTGCCGCCGAGCGGGTCGATGGCGTCGGCCACGCCGGTCTCATAGGCGATCACCTGTTGGGTCCTCAGCGCCAGCTTCGCCGCGTCCTCTGTCGGGAGCGCGAGCGCCTCGTCCCACCCGTTGGTGTGGAGCGACTGGGTCCCGCCGAGCACCGCAGCCAGCCCCTGGATCGCCACGCGCACCACGTTGTTCATCGGCTGCTGCGCGGTGAGCGTCGAGCCGGCCGTCTGCGCGTGGAAGCGCAGCATCATCGAGCGGGGATCCTTCGCGCCGAAGCGCTCCTTCATCACGCGCGCCCACAGGCGCCGCGCGGCGCGGAACTTGGCGATCTCTTCGAGGAAGTCGTTGTGCACGTTGAAGAAGAACGAGAGCCGGCCAGCGAAGTCGTCGACCTCGAGCCCGGCCTTCCGCGCGGCCTCGACGTACGCGATGCCATCGGCCAGCGTGAAGCCGATCTCCTGCGCTGCCGTCGAGCCCGCCTCGCGAATGTGGTACCCGCTGATGCTGATCGGGTTCCACTTCGGCACCTTCTTCGCGCAGAAGGCGAAGAGGTTGGTGATGAGGCGAAGGCTCGGCCCGGGCGGGTAGATGTACGTGCCGCGCGCGATGTACTCCTTGAGAATGTCGTTCTGCACCGTGCCCTGGAGCGCCTCCATCGGCACGCCCTGCGACTCACCCACCGCCGCGTAGAGCATCAGCAGAATCGGCGCCGTCGCGTTGATCGTCATCGAGGTGCTGACCTCGCCCAGCGGGATGCCGTCGAGCAGCACCTTCATGTCGCGCACCGAGCAGATCGACACGCCCACCTTCCCGACCTCGCCCCGCGCGCGCGGGCTGTCGGCGTCGAAGCCCATCTGGGTCGGCAGATCGAACGCCACCGACAGGCCCGTCTGCCCGGCCTTCAGCAGCGCGTGGTAGCGCTGGTTCGAGTCCTTCGCGCTCGCGAACCCGGCGTACTGCCGCATCGTCCAGAAGCGGCCGCGGTACATGGTGGGCTGCACGCCACGGGTGAAGGGGTACTCGCCCGGAAAGCCCAGCCGCTCCACCGAAGGGCCGCTGGCGTCTGGCACGTCGACCGGCGCCCGCTCGACGCCGCTCGAGGTGAGGAAGCTGGCGCGCCGCTCGGGGCCCTTCGCCTTTGCCTTCTCGTACGTCTTCACAAGCCAGCGGGACTTCTCGGCTTTCCAGTCACTCATGGCTCAAGGCGATACCACTGCACCGCCGCAGGCGCATCTGGACGCGGAAATGAGCGATAATGTCCCACATGGACGTGACGGGCATTCGGAGGGCGCTCACCACCGCCGCGCGGGACGGCAAGGTCGATGGAGCTGACGTCGACCGCATCATGCTGCAGGTGCGCGACGCGGGCGGCCTGTCGTCGACCGAGCGCACGGCGCTGCTGCACGCGGCCGACGGCTTCGACGACGCGACGAAGCAGCGGCTGCTCAGCCACCTCGCGGCGATGGGGCAGACGAACGCGTGGGTGAACATCGAGGCGAAGGGCCAGCTCGCCAGCCTCGAAGGGCGCTACGCCAACCTCACGCTGACGGTGCCGGGGCTCTCGGCGCGCGTCGGGCTCTTCGACAACGCGTTCGCGCTCAAGGGGAAGGCCCGGGCTGATGGCGTGCTCCAGCTCACCCTCGACGGGCAGAAGCTCTCGGTGCCGGTGAAGGCCGGCGAGGGCCCGCAGCAGATCCTGGAGAAGGTGAAGGCGCAGCTCCCGGGCGCGTTCGCGGGCGTCGTCATCGGCGGAGACGTACAGCCGTACGATGCCGCGAACTTCACCGGCCGCGCCGCGCGGCGGTCGGACGCGGCGGCCCACCTCATGCTCTACAAGCCGGCGGCCCTGGGGCTCCAGCCGGGCGAGAAGCCGATGCGCGTGGTGGTGACCGGCTACGGCGCGTTCATGGGCATCACCGACAACCCCTCGGCGAACATGGCGCAGCGGCTGGCGGAGCGCGGGGTGAAGGGCGCGATCGTCGAGTACCGCCGGCTCGACGTGACGCCGGCCGCGGTCGATGGCTTCATGGCCGAGGTGCGGCGCAGCCCGCCCGACGTCATTCTCTCGATGGGCGTCACGCACGGACAGGCCCAGGTCGAGGAGCGGCCCGAGAATCAGCTCGGCGCGGCGCGAGATGGCAACAACGAGCTGATGACGGCGCGGCCGGTGCGTGAAGGCGGCGCCGACGAGCTCTCCACCGACCTGCCCGTCGAGGCCATCGACTGGGCGCTGACCGGTTTCGGCGGGAGCCGGCAGGTGCACACGAGCCGCTCCGATACGAGCTACCAGCCCGACCGCAGCGCGTACCTGTGCAACTACCTCGGGTACAACCTCGCGGCCGAGTTCGGGAAGACGCCGAAGACGACGGCCGGGTTCATTCACATCTCGCCCGAGACGCCGACGGAACAGATGGGCGCGGTGCTCGACGCCATCACCGCGAAGCAGCTCGAGGCACGGCGCGGCGGCTTCCCGCAGAGCTGAAGCGTCGTTTCGCCCGGCGGACGAGCGGTCGGGGCCACGCCTGAAGTCGACGAGTTGCGCGCGGCCCGAGGGCTGCTGTGGGCGCGGGCTCCACCCGCAGCACCACAGGAGCAGTCATGGGCGACTCGACCATCGTCGGCAGCAAGGGCTTCGCTGGAGCCGGCAGTCTCAGCAGCGTCGAACACCTCGACGCGAACACCATCCCCACCCAGCACTACACGAAGGAGGCGAAGGTTGGCGACGCCACGGTGTACCTGACGCCTGCCGACGCCGAGCGGCTCGAGACCTGGGACAAGACCGAGGTCTCGATTCACAAGAACCGCACCACGAAAGAGGCCGCGGTCGAGACGTTCAAGGACCTCGTTCGCTGGCTGAGGAGCTGACCGATGGCGTCCCTCGAACGCACCTTCGACCGGAAGTCGGCGACGCTCGACCAGGAGCTCGCGGCCTTCGAGACCGAGCTGATGGCCTTCGCCCAGCAGGTGGCGCCGGCGACGCTCATCACGCGGAAGACGCGCAAGGGCTCGCGGTACACCATCACCGTCATGAGCGGGCGGGTCATCACCGCGACGCGGAGCAGCAGCCACACCGTCGAGGCGTGGAAGCCCTGACGAACCTCACTTCTTCCCGGCGAGCTCGCGCTCGGCGTCACGACGCGCGTCGTGCCACGCCGAGCGCACTCGTTTGAGCACGCCGGCGACGCGCTCGACGCCCTGCCCCAGCCGTGGATCGACCGCGTCGAGCCGCGCCTTCACCAGCGCTTCGAGCTCGGGCGGGGGCGGCTTCGTGAGCAACGCCTCGAGCGTCACCAGCCCCCGCAGCGGCCGGGCGCGCGTGGCCTCGAGCAGCGCCGGGACGCTCACGGGCGCGAGTGAGAGCTGCTCCACCGTCGGCGCGGCGTTCGCCCACGCCGGAGGAAACAACAACGACAGCCGCGTGAAGAGCGCCGCTTCGCCCTGCTCGACCGCTTCCGGAAACGTCAGCGCGAAGGGCCCGAGCCGTGAGGTGTCGACGAGCCATTCCGCGCGGCTGACCCACCCCGCCTCGAGCCACGCCGCCAGGGAGAACGCCACGGGCCGTTCGGCGGCCGGCTGACCGCTCACCGCCGACGACGCGAGCGCCCAGGCCTGGGTGCCCTCTGCGAGCCGACGGACGAGGCCGCTCAGGTGCATCGGCGAGAACAAGGCTCCCGCTTCGGCGAACGCGACGTACTGCCCCTGCGCCGCAGCCAGCCCGGCGTTGGTACGCGCGGCCGAATCCGACGACGTGTGCGTCAGGCCGACCGCCGTCACCCCGCTGCGCGCCTTGGCCTTCTCGAGCGCCCGGTCGAGCCGATCGAGCGGGAGCGTGGCGACGACGATGAGCTCGAGGGGCCGGTGCTGTTGATTGAGCAGTGATGACACGGTGCCAGTCAGGAGCGCCTCGTCCGAACCGGACGAGACGACGACCGAGACGAGCCCCTCGGTCCGGTCCGGCGTCGACGCGACCGTGCCGCGCTTCGCACACAGGAGCAGCCGATCGGCCGCCGCGTCGGGGTTCACCTGTTCGAGCACCTGCCGCAGCGCCGCTTCGGTGTCAGCCGACAGCCCCGTCGCCCGGTGGGGCATGACCACGACGTCCCGGGAGCTCACCACGTAGCCAGCTGAGGAGAGCCACCGACGCACTTCGGGCTCGGCGAACGTCGCAGGCGGCGTCGAGCCGGTCAGCCCCGACAGGAGCGTCGACGCCGACGCCGCGTTCGCGAACGAGAACACCAGCTCGGCTTGCCCGGCGGCCTGCGCGAGCGACCGGAAGGCCGCTCCGCCGTCCTTGAGCGCGAAGCCATCGAAGGCCACCACGACGTCAGGGCGGAACGTGGCCACGTCGTCGAGCGACGCGGGGTCGGCCAGGACGACGCACCGGTTCGCCTCGATGGCGCGCACCAGCGCCAGGTCGCTCGCGAGCACGACGACCCGTCTTTCCACGCCGACGCGGCGGGTGACGATCGTGCGCAGGTCCTGGGCAGTCTGGGCGGCCATGGGCGGCTGTGTACCGACGTTGGGCCCGGCGCGCTCGGGCTCCGATGAAGCGGAAGCGTTTCCTGAGCTCTGGCGGGGATCCGTCCGTCATCATGCCGCCGCGGCCCGCCGGCCCCGAGACTGCTGCGACATGCGAAGGTCCCTCAAGCGGACTCCGCTGCGAGCACCTTCACGCAGACGCGAACGCGGTCGAGCACGCCCCCCCGCATCGGTGTCGGACTGCTTGCACTCCGAGAGGCCCTTCGTCGTTGGGCAGGCGGACTCCCTGGGGCTCCGCGGTCGATGCGAGCGGCACCGCGGCCATGTGCCCCTCTGGCGTCAGGCCTCGGCCGTGAGCTTCACCGCAGGCGGGGGTTCGGACACCGTGGCGCGCGGTTCGAGCGACCACGCGTGCTCGGGTCGAATGAGCCCCGTCGCCGTCGGGTTGGGCGCTACGACGAGCGTGCGCGACAGCGCCTTCGGAGGCAGCTCTCCGCTCCAGACGGTCGCGGTGACGACGTGCGCCCCCTCACCCAACCCGAGACGGGGGAGTGACAGGCGCAGCGTCTGCGCTCCGGCCGACAGCTCTCCCGCCGCGAACTGGGTGCGGAAGAGCGACACGCCGGCGACCGTGGCGATCTCGACCGACGCGTCACAGCGCGCAGGCTCGTCGACCGTGACGTCGATGAAGACCTCGCAGGCGCCGTCGGCGGTGAAGGCCGAGGGCTGCGCGCCCACGGCGTCACGAAGGCGGACCTCCGTGACGTGCACTGGAGACGCGATCACCTCGACGGGCGGCGGCGCCTCGACCTGCGGCAGCGCGAGCCCGGGCGCCGACAACGCCGAATGACCGACGCGCTCGCTCTCGGCCTCGGCCATCGAGATGGCCTGACGGTACGCCGCCACCACCTGCCGCGGGTCGCCCACCATGCGCGTGCGGCCGCCGTCGATCCACACCGCCGAGTCACACCACGTCTCGATCATCGACAAGCTGTGCGTCACGAAGAGGATCGTCTTCCCCGACTGGCGGAACTCGTTCATCTTCGCCGACGACTTGCGCCCGAAGTGCTCGTCACCGACCGACAGAATCTCGTCGATGATCAGGATCTCGGGGTCGACGTGCGTCGCCACCGCGAACGCGAGCCGCATGAACATGCCGCTCGAGTACGTGCGCACCGGCTCGTCGATGAAGTCGCCCAGCTCGGCGAAGGCGATGATCTCGTCGACCCGCGACTTCACCTCGGCGCGCGACATGCCGAGGATGATGCCGTTGATCATGATGTTCTCGCGCCCGGTGAAGTCCGGATGGAACCCGGCCCCGAGCTCGAGCAGCGCCGAGATGCGGCCGTTCACCGTGATCGACCCCGACGTCGGCGCGTAGATGCCCGTCACCAATTTGAGCAGCGTGCTCTTGCCCGAGCCGTTGCGGCCGACGATGCCCATCGTCGAGCCCTTCGGCACGCGCAGGTCGACGCCCTTGAGCGCCTCGATGTGCGTGGCCGGCTCGACCACCTTGCGCTGCCCTTTCAGGATTCGCACCAGCTCGCTCTTGAGCGTGGTGCTCTCGTTGCGCTTCGAGCGCTTCTGGAAGTGCTTGGTGACCCGGTCGATGACGATGGCGTCGGTCATGTCACACCAGCTCGGCGAACTCTTCGCGACGGCGCTCGAACACCGACGTCGAGATCCACAGGATGATCAGCGTCACGCCCGCGACGACGGCGAGCGGTTGCCAGTCGGGCACCTTGTGCGTGAAGAGCACGTCGCGCCACGCCGTCATCAGCGCCGCGATCGGGTTCGACATGACGATGAGCTGCTGCACCTCGGCCGCCGACATCGACAAGCCGAAGCGCTCGACCCCCTTCACCGACGAGACCTCCCACAACACGGGCGTGAGGAAGAACAGCAACTGCATGATGTTCGCCATGATGTGCTGCAGGTCGCGGAAGGCGACGTTGAGCGCCGACAGCAGATAGGTGATCGACAGGGTGAACAGGGTCTGCAGCAAGGCCAGCACCGGCACGAAGACCAGATGCCACGACGGCACGTCGGAATAGAAGATGCCGAGCAGGAAGAGCAGCGGGAGCGAGAGCGTGAAGTTGATGAGGTTCGTCAGCACTACGTACGCCGGCAGCACCTGCGCCGGGAACCGCACCTTCGTCAGCAGGTCCTTCCGGTCGCTCACCGAGGTGGTGCCGCCCAAAACCGACGACGAGAAGAAGATCCACGGGAGCAGCCCACAGAACAGATAGAACGGGTACCGCTGCGGCGCGTTGTCCATGATGACGCCGAAGACCAGGCCATAGACGGCCATGCTCAGCGTCGGGTTGAGGAACGTCCACAGGAAGCCGAGCACGGACGCGCGGTACCGGGCCTTGAGCTCACGCAGCGACAGCGCCCAGAGCAGCGCGCGGTACTGGTAGAGCTCCTGCAGGTTGCGAATCATCGGCGGGCGAGCGCTTACAGCATGGCTCCACAGGCCACAACCGGCCGCGGCATCAGGCCTTCTTCCGGGACGGTGGCTTCTTCGTCACGGGCTTCTTCGGGGCTCTCGGCCGGGGGCGCGGCTCAGGCGGAGCCGGGGGCAGACGTGCGCGCTCGAGCTCTGCCACCTTCTCCCGGAGCCGCACCACCTCGGCCGACAGCTGCGAGTAGCCGTCGAGCACCTGCCCGTTGAAGGCCACCTGACGCGCGAGCGCCTCGTTGATGAAGAGCTGCCCGATGGAGCGGAACGCCTGCTTGGCGAGCACCACCGCGCGACCGGCCACGCCGTCACGGTGCGTCTCGATGGGCAACCCACGGGTCGAGTCGACGTGCTCCGCCATCGCCTCGACGACGAACGAGAAGGCATCGACGGGCGCCTCGACCGACGGGTCGAGCCCCACCGCCTCGCTCGGCGGCAACAGCCCGCGGGCCGAGAGCCGCTCCTTCACGCGGTCCATCACCTTCTGCGTCGTCACGTCCTTGCCGAAGAGCTTCATCGCGTTCGTCCTTCCTTCGAGCTGCGTTCGATGGAGTCGAGCCAGGCGGTGGTGACGGCGCTCCAGGTGTGGCGGGCGGCGTAGCGCAGCGCCCGCGCCGAGAGCGCCGGGCGGCTCTCTCCCACCGCGCGCACGGCCTCGATGAACGAACGCTCGTCGTCATACCCCACGCCCGCTTCGCTGCGCTCGAGCTGACCGCGCACGACGTCGCCTCGCGTGTTGCCGACGACGGGTACGCCCGCCGCGAAGGCCTCGAGCGTGAGCAGCGAGAGGCTCTCATACCGGCTCGGCACCACCACCGCGAAGGCGCCGGCCAGCGCGTCCCACTTCATCTGCTCGTCGACCCGGCCGGTGGCGATGACGCGCGTGCCGCGGGGCTTGAGCTCGCCCGAGCCCATCAGCACGAGGCTGGGCGCGTCGTGAAAGCCGGCCACGAGGCGCTGGTGGAAGTCGAGCAGCTCGGCCACGCCCTTCCCCGCCTCCATGCGGCCCACGTACAGCAGGAAGGGCCCGGGCACGTTGAAGGCGGCCCGAAAGCGCTCGGCCTTGCCCGGCAGCGGCTCGACCCCCACGCCCACGATGCGGGACGGCGCGGCGTTCGGGAAGCGCCGGCGAATGAGGGCTTCTTCTTCGGGGGTGTTGCACAACAGCTCGCGCGGGCGCTCGAAGACGTCGGCGAAGAGGTGGAACTTCAGGGGCGGCTCGTCGTGCGCCGTCGGCACCACCAGCGCGCGCTCGGCGAGCAGCGGCACGCCGTACACCGTGGGCTGGTACAGGTACGTGAAGAACGCGACGGCGTCGAAGCGCTCCCGCTCGGCCGAGAGCCGCTCGAGGAGTCTGGGACAGGTGGGGCCCTGATCGGCCAGCCACCGCGCCTCGGCCACCAGGTCCTGGGCGCGGCCGAACGTCTCGTCGGAGAGCCGGTTGAACGGGCGAATGTGGCGAACGCGGCTGGCCTCGAACCGATGCACCGTCAGCGGGCCGTCGTCGGCCGTTCCAGGAGGCAGCTCGTTCTTCCAGGACAGGTGATCGACCGCACAGGTGGTGAACACCTCGACGTTGGCCTGCGGCGAAAGCCGGAGCGCCACCTGCCGCGCGTGCGCCTCGGCGCCTCCGACGATTTCTTCCCCGAAGCGCTGCACGACGAAGGCGACGCGCGGCCGACGTCGCCCCGCGGCCGTCCGCACCTGCTTGCGCCCGGGCTGGAGCGCCACCTCGAGCGCAGACGACACGGCCGAGAGCGAGAAGGCCTCGAGCCGGGTACGTTGGCCCTCGACGAGCGACCGCCGCATCGCCCCGTCGTCGTGCACCTGCTGCACCACCTCGGCGAGCGCCGCGAAGTGTTTCTCGTCGAAGCACAGGCCGTGACCGCCCATCGTCTCGGGCACCGCCGCGGCGCCGAAGGCCAGCACCGGCACGTCGCTCGCGAAGGCCTCGAGCAGCGGCACGCCCACGCCCTCGTGCTCGCTCATCGACACGAACAGCGTCGCGGCCCGATACGCAGCCACCAGCTCGGCGTGGCTCACCTTGCCGAGGAACGTCACCTGCCCCAGCGCCTTCGCCCGCCGTGCGAGGGCGCGAAACGCCGCCTGGCCCGCGTCGTAGCCGCCCGCGACGAGCAGCTGGGCCTTCGGGGCCAGCCGGCGCACTTCGGCGTGCAGCGAGAGCAGATCATCGACGCGCTTGTGCGGCACCACCCGGCTCACCGAGAGCAGCCGCGGCGCCCCCAGCCGCTCCAGCCGCGCCTGGAATCGGCCGTCGGCCTCGCCGGGAGCGAAGCGCTCGGGCTCGACCAGCAGCGGCACCACGTGCACGTTGCGGTGGCCCGAGGCCTCGAGCTCGCGCGCGTTGAAGCGTGACACGCCGATGGAGATCTCGACGTGCGGCGCCAGGGCCGACAGCTGCGCTCGCCCCGCGGTGAGGGCCTGCGCCAGCCGCGTGCCTTCGTAGAAGCGCGCCGGCGTAATGTTGTGGAAGACGACGCCCCGCCGGCAGCGCCACTGGAGCAGCCGCGCCACCAGGCTCGACGCGATGCCGTGGTGGTAGAGCACCAGGTCGTCGGCCTCGACCCGCAGCCGCTCGACCGGCTGGACGATGCCGTCGAAGCCCGGCGCTACCTCGCCCGCGAAGACGTCTCAGGGTACGCCGAGGTGCCGCAGCGCCCGTTGAAAGCCCAGGGCCGCCGAGCCCATCGCGACGCCGGGCCGGAAGGTGGGCACGAGATGGAGAACACGCCGCAGCACGCGCGCGCTGTACCGGCTGGAGTACAACCCGTCCATGACTCTCTCGCGCCTGGCCGTACTCACGCTCGTGCTGGTCGGCCTCGTGGCCGTGGCCGACGACGAGATGTACCGGGACCCCGCGTCGAAAGAGACCCTCTACGTCGCCGGCGGGCCCAACGTCTCGTACGCGAGCCTCAAGCGGAAGTCGCTGCGCCCCTTGAACATCGTCAGGCACGACCTCGACGCCGGCGTCATCGCGGTGAAGTTCGACAAGAGCCCGACGGTGTGGACGCTCACCCTCGACGCGCAGCACACGCGGTTGGTGTGCGAAGCCCCCGGCGAGCCACGGCAGGTCTTCGAGCGGGTGGCCATCGAGCGCGACCCGCTGGTCCAGACGGCCACCGGAGAGCAGACGATTCGCATCGTCAGCCCGAAGCCCGAGTTCTCGATCTACGAGCCGTCGACGGACTTTCGCGGTGAGGTGGGGCCGGGTGCGAAGTCGATCGAGGTGACGTCGTTCGACGCCGCAGGAGGCGTGCAGTCGAAGGGCCTGATCAAGAGCTTCAAGCCGGGCGAGCGAACGTTCAGCTACCGCGTGTCGAAGGCCCTCAAGAACATGTCGCTCGGCTCGAACCGCCTGCGCTTCGTGGTCGAGTTCGACAACGGCGCCATCGCCAGCACCGAGCTGCGCGGCTCGTTCCACGAGTACGAGGGCGAGATGGCGAAGCCCGTCATCTACCTGTACCCGCCGAAGGTCCAGACGGTGTCGGTGCAGGTCTTCCCCCGCGGTGGCGTGACGGTCTCGGAGCCGCCGTACGGCACTGGCTGGACGGTGACGGCGACGCCAGAAGGAGTGCTCCGAACGGCTGACGGGCGCACGCACCCCTTCCTGTTCTGGGAATCGGGCCTCACCGAGTCACCCGGGCCGCTCACCGAAGGCGCCGTGGTGTCGCGCGAGGCGCTGCGTGCCTTCCTCGACGACGCCCTGACGACGCTGGGGCTCTCGGCGCACGAGGCCGACGACTTCAGGGCCTACTGGCTGCCGTTGATGGCGCAGTCGCCATTCGTCGCGGTGCGGTTCGCGACCGCTGAGGAGATCGACTCGGCTGCTCCGCTGACGGTCGAGCCTCGGCCCGACACCGTCATTCGGGTGCTGATGGACTTCCGGCCGCTGGAACGCCCGGTTCAGCTGAAGGCGCAAGCGCTGAGGCCCGCTCCGTCGCGGCGGGGCTTCACCGTCGTCGAGTGGGGCGGCCTCAAGTACCGCGCGCACCTCCCGAAGTGACGCTCCTCACGCTGGCCCTGCTGGCCTCGGTCGCCGACGCGGGCCTCCCCGTCGACGTCGTCGGCACGTACCCGGGCGATCGCCGCATGTGGGACGGCCTGGTGTCGAACGCCGAGCCGTTCTCCTTCGAGGGCCCTGTGGTGGCCGCTGTCGCGCCGCACCACCTCATCGATGGGTTCGAGCTGGCCGGGTTCTGGAAGGCCCTCGCGCACCAGAGCCCCTCGGTCGTCGTGCTGCTCGCGCCCGATCATTTCCAGCGAAGCACCGGGCTCGCCACCGCGCGTGGCGTGCGATGGCAGACCGTGTACGGCGCGCTCGACCCCGACGAGGCGCTGAGCGCGGCGCTCGGGCTGCCCCGGGGAGATCAGCTCTTCGTCGGCGAGCACGCCGTTCACGTGCACGCCCCCTTCATTCGCCGCTTCCTGCCGGCGACGCGCTTCGTCCCGGTGCTGCTCCGATGGGAGGCGCCCCGGGAGCAGCTGGAGCAGCTCGCAGCCCGCATCTCCTCCACTCTGCCGCCGGACACGCTCGTCGTGGCCAGCGTCGACTTCTCGCACTACCAGCCCGAGGCGTGGGCCAGCTTCCACGACGAGGCCTCGCATGCCTCGGTGACGGGTGGAGACCTCGAGGGACTGTTCGAGCGCGAGGTCGATTCGCCCGAAGCGCTGTTCGTGGCGCTCCGGGCCGCGCAGCTCCGCGGGGCGATGCGGACCGTGCGCGTGTTGCACACCAACTCGCAGCGCAGGCGGGAAGGCCTGGTGATGGACTCGACGAGCCACCAGTACTTCGTGACGACCGTCGGCTCGCCAGCGCCGGTCGAGTCCATCTCGGTCACCATCACCGGCGACACGCCACCGGATGCAGGCCTGTCGTTCGTCGGGCCCTGGCGGTGGTCACCTGGCCGAGACGCGGGCATGCCCTCGCATCCGGCGCTGTCGTCACTCCGCGGCCAGGAAGACCGTTTCTTCATGGGCCCAGACGCCACCCTCTTCGGCGTGGCGCCCGGTGTGCACCTCGAGCGAATCGTCCGGGGCCAACGGCTGGTGGTGGTGGGTGTCGACCTGGGCGCACCGACGCTGCCGCGCCTGGAAGGCGACTGTGTCATCGCCCTGGCGCATCGGGGCACGGTGCAGCGCGACGAAGCGGCGCGGCGTGCGGCGAGCCTGTTGCAGCGCGGTGCGCACGCGGTCATTGGCCGGGGATTCGGTGCCCTCGCACCGGTCGAGTTCCTCGAGGGCGGCGTCTGGGCTCCGTCGCTCGGCCCCCTCGTCGGCGCCGCGGGGCAAGGCGTCGTGCTGGGGCTCACCTGTGGCGACGGAGTGCGCGTGCGCACGGTCCCGCTTCGAAGCGCCGATGGCCGACCTCGCCTCGACCAAAAGAGGCTCGAGGCGCTGCGGCGAGACAAGTCAGAGCGCTGAGTCGATGAGCGCCTCGGTCTCGGGGTCGAGGCCGATGAAGGCCGCGCCGAAGCCCTCGTTCGTGACGTGCGTCACCCGCGCGAAGGTGCTGACGAGCGCGCCGTCTTTGTTCGGCGCGAACTGGACGTGCACCGTCGAGAAGGGGACCGGCGTCGCGCGGCTCGAGATGAACAGGCCGCCCGGCGAGAGATCGCTCGCGTAGTCGAGCTCGTACCCGCCCTCGGTCGACGTCTGGTGCTGCACGAGGAATCGAACGGGCTTGCGGGCGGCGGTGCGGCGGTCGCTCATGGGGAGGCGGACCATCGTCGATCTCGTCGCGGCGGCGCAACGGGACCATGTGGTATGCGCGCCGCCCGTGTCTCACCCCAGCCTCGCCCTCGACGCGTCCCTCTGGGACGAGCCCATCACCGGCATCGCGCTCTACACCCGGCAGCTCCACCGGGCGCTGACGGTGCGCGGGCTCACGGTGGAGCGCTGGGGTGCCCGGAAGTCCGGCGAGCAGCCGCGCGGTCGCTGGAGCCGCACCACGTGGACGCTCGGGGCGCTGCCAGGGCTGCTCTCGTCGCGACGACCGGCGCTGTACCACGCGGCGGCGAACTTCAACCTTCCGCTCCAGCGCACACCGGGCGTGCCGCTGGTGCTGACGTTTCACGACGCGGTGCCGCTGCTGCTGCCCGAGACGGTGTCGCGGGCGTTCCGCTGGCAGTTCCAGCTCTGGCTCTCGCGCGCCGTCCGGGTGGCCGAGCGGATCATCTGTGTGTCCGAGTTCGCCAGGCAGAGCCTGCGCGCCGTCGTCGAAGTCGACGACTCGAAGCTGCACGTGGTGCACCACGGCGTCGATCACGTCGCGACCGTGAAGCCGCCCGACGCGACGACGCTCGCCTGGCTCGACGCGCTGGGGCTGTCGTCACCGTTCGTGCTCTACGCCGGCGCGCTCGACGCGCGGAAGAACGTCGAGCTCGTGCTGGCCGCCATGGAGCGCCTCCACACCCAGGGCCGTCGCGTCACGCTCGTCCTCGCGGGGCAGCGCTGGTTCGGCAGCGGCCGCATCGAGCGTGAGGTGCTGCGCCTGAAAGAGCTCGGCGTCGACGTGCGCCCCCTGGGCTACCTCGAAGACCCCGTCTTCTACGCCCTCATGCAGCGTGCCGGCGTCTTCGTCTTCCCGTCTCGCTCCGAGGGCTTCGGCCTCCCACCGCTCGAGGCCATGCGGCTCGGCGTGCCGACCATCGTGTCCGACGCGGGCTCGCTGCCCGAAGTGGTCGGCGAGGGCGCGTGGACGGTGGGCGTCGACGACGTGGCCGGGCTCGCCGACAAGCTCGACCGCCTGCTCGGGGACGACGCGCAGCGCCGAGCCCTGGGTGAGGCGGGCCGACGCCGGGCCGCCGCCTTCACCTGGGCGCGCTGCGCGCTCGAGACGGTGAATGTCTATGCCCTCACCGGAGCGGTGCCCAGCGGTGCAGGCGTCGATCCGTCCCCGCGGCGATGAGGGCGTCGTCGCTCGTGAAGGCCACCACCTGCACCTCGCCGGCCTCGGCCGGAACGTCGGCGACCAACGCGCCAGACTCGAGCTCCCACACGTAGACGTGGCCGTCGTCGCTGCCCGCCGCCAGTCGGTCCGCCGTGTCGTCGAGCCCCAGCGCCGTGACGCGGTCTCCCGGCTGCGTGAAGGTACGCACCACCCGCCGGTCGGCAGAGCTCCAGTGCTTCACGTGGCCGTTCGCCAGCGAGAAGACGAGGTCTCCCCCGTGCCAGGCCAGCGCGAGCACCGCAGCGTCGAGGCCCTCGAGCTGGCCGGTCTCGAGGCCATCCTCCGCGCGCAGCCAGCTCACCCGGCGATCGTCGCGCCCGGCAGCGAGGGTCCGTGAGTCGGGCGCAAAGCGCAGGGAGCGCACCACGTGCTCCCGGGCGCGCCGCACCACCTGCCCCTGCGGGAGCGCGAACAGCACGAAGGTGCCGTCGTCGAGCGCCCAGGCGGCCCGGCTCCCGTCGGGCGAGACCGCCACGCTCGTCACGCGCGCAGCCGACGCCGGGTGGAGCACCTCGACCGCGCCGTTCCATCGCTGCGCGAGCACCTGGCCATCGTCGCCGCCGGTGAGCACCCGCAGGGCGTCGGGCCGCTCCGGGCCGGGCACCTCGACGAGAGCCCGCACCGCGCCCTCGTGCCTCACCTCGAGGAACGCCGTCTGGCGCGTCGCCAGGTCGAGCTTGCGCACCCGCCCGTCCCTCAACCCCGTCATGAGCCAGCCGCGGGGAAAGACGACCTGCACCGTCGGCACCCCATCGTCGGGGGGCTGGCGGGGCGGCGCGGGAATCTTCCAGGCCTCGACCGAGCGGTTTCTGGGCGCGACCACCAACAGGGCCTCGTCGGCCGACCAGGTCAGCGCCTGCACGCCGGGGCTGAACGCACGAAACGCGACGTCGGTCGTCCCGTCGTCGCGCCACACCCGCACCGAACCCTCGGCGTCCCCCGAGGCGAGCCG